>CAZJLN010000146.1:0-6082 GCA_964546745.1 uncultured Anaerolineaceae bacterium | reverse complement strand
TTAGGACATTTCTATTTTGCTACTTTAGGACATTATCATGTTGCTCTTACACACTTAACTTTGCAGTCCCAGTAGATGTGTATTTTGGCTATAATACATCTGTTCCAGCTATAACCTTTCCAAATGAGGCTGGATGATTAAGAAGTTAAGCTCTTTTTTCTGTAAACATATTCTAGGACGGGTCATTTTTTCCTTTCAGCTTTGAACTTTTCTCTTTATATCCTTCTGCTCTTGAGCCTTTTGCGCTTCTGCTCTCCAAATTCCTTGACAAATCCCATCTTTTCTCCGATAATACTAGAATAAACGTTCTATTTTAGAACGCAGATAGGCTTGGAGAGGCGCATTATTGACCATCAGGAGGTTTTTTTCGCATGACAAAAGTACTATTCTTTACCCAGGTTGGCACCTACGACGTTCTGGAAGTGCCCCTAAGCCCAGACGCGATCATCGCATCTGTTTACCAGGGCTTGGCAGCTGACTTCCTTCCACCCTACTCAGGCAGCCTGAACGCCAGCCTTCAAGCGCAAGTGGTGATCATCACCCCACGCCTGATGCCGGAATCCATCCCCACCATCCCCGAAATCATGCTCAAATCCCTGCGCTTGCTCGCCGAAGGAAAGTCCACCAAGCAAATCGCTCTTATCCTCCATCGGAGTCCTCGCACGATCCGCTTTTATTTTCAAGCGCTCAGAAACACCTTTCACGTCCAAACCATGCCTGAGTTGATTAAAAAGGCACACGATCTAGGACTCATCTAACGATCTACCCACCAACCTCATAAAACACAACACGCCGCTCTTGAGGAGCGGCGTGCTTGCTTCTATTCAATTTTTCTAAAGTTTACTCTTCAACCGTGATGGCGCCTTCAGGACAATCCTCAGCAGCCATGCGCACATCCTCTGCCAGTTCTTCCGGGATCGGGTCCAGGATAACTTCCGCATAGGGTTGGTTGGCAAGGCTGAATACGTCTGGTGCAGTACCTTCGCAAAGGCCACAGCCAGTGCACAAATCTTTATCGACAGATGCTTTCATTTTTGACTCCTCTTTTATTTCTTTTAATTCAACGTCGAAGGCGTCCACGGCGGGGGCTTCAACGGTGCTTTCCTCAACTGAATTTTCTTCAACAACAATGGCAGTTTCCGGGCAGGCTTCTGCCGCCTCACGTGTGGTTTCCCAATATTCCTCAGGCACGGGGGTGCGCAGCACTTCTGCATACGGGGTGTTCGCCAGGCTAAACACCTCAGGCTCAATCCCCTCACAGACGCCACAGCCAATGCACATATCTTTATCAACAGTTACAATCATTACAAATATCCCTTTCTACTCTTCAATCGTGATAGCACCTTCAGGGCATTCCTCTGCCGCCTGCCGTACCATCTCCCAAAATTCCTCAGGCACAGGATCCAGCAACACTTCCGCTACTGGCTCTCGTTCCAGAGAGAAAACCTCAGGCACAATACCTTCACAGATGCCGCATCCCAGGCACAAGTCCTTGTCAACAGTCACTTTCATTACCAATAAACCTCCTAACATTCAAAACTAGCCCTATTATACTCGCAGTCTATCAGAAAAATGTTAATAATTTTCTCACCTGGGCATTTAACAGCGGTGTAAAAACAGAGAAATCACGATCATTCTATAATCAATTGATTTTAATTATTGCAGTAAACGATCAGCATTTTTAATTTACTAAATTATAATTAAATCAGATAAATCCTCTCTGAAGGTATCCTGATGAATTCAACCCCCTCTAAACACCCCTCTGGCATGCTTGGATTGAGCATTGTGTTATTAGGTCAGGCAATTTCCATCCTTGCTTCCAGCATGACTGGCTTTGCACTTTCCATTTGGGTATTTCAAAGGACCAGCAGCGCCACCTCGCTTGGGATCATGCAGACGGCATTTACCCTTCCCTACCTGCTGATCATTCCTCTGGCGGGGGTTATGGTAGACCGCTACAACCGCAAACTGATGATGATGCTCAGCGATCTGATGGCTGGGCTGGGTTCGATTGCGATCCTGATTTTGCTGCTTACCGATAACCTGCAAGTCTGGCACTTCTATGTGATCAATACCGTGATCGGGCTAGGCAACGCCTTTCAGTGGCCCGCCTACTCCGCCGCCATCACCACCATGGTCTCCAAAGAGCAATACGGGCGCGCCAACGGCATGATGAGTTTGGTTCAGGCGGGTCCAGGAGTGGTGGCGCCGATCCTTGCCGGGGCGCTGCTACCAGTGATTGGGCTGAATGGCATTTTGATCCTGGATATCAGCACCTTCATCTTGGCAATTGGCACGATCTTGCTAGTGTATATTCCAAAGCCTGTTCAGACCGCTGATGGCGAGAAAGCCAAAGGTAATCTCTTGCACGAAGCCGCATTTGGCTTTAAATACATTTTTGAACGCCCCAGCCTAACGGCGTACGTGATCTTGTTGTTTATTGCCAATCTTTTCCTCGGTTTCGGCAACGTGGTGCAGGTGCCGATGGTGTTGCTGCGCAGCGGCAATGACAGCCTCGTACTGGGTGCGGTCGAAACTGCCGGCGCCATCTCCTGGACGGTCGGCTCGCTCATTATGAGCGCCTGGGGCGGACCCAAGCGGCGCATTCACGGCGCTTTGTTCGGTTGGGTTGGGTACTGTCTTCTTGGCAATATTCTCTTCGGTCTGGGCAAAGCTCTGCCGGTCTGGATCCCCACCATCCTCGTGGCAGGCGTGGGCTCTAACATCGGCATTGCCACCAGCCAGGCAATCTTGCAAGTCAAAGTTGCGCCAGACGTACAGGGGCGCGTTTTCTCTGCCCGCCGCATGCTCACCTGGTTCCCGGATACCTTCACGCCCATCCTGGGTGGTTTGCTGGCGGATAAATTGGTGGAGCCTCGCATGCTCAAGCCGTCCTGGCTTTCCAGCGCCTTTGGCTGGATGGTCGGTACCAGCCCAGGCTCCGGCATGGCGTTGATCATGATCATCTTTGGCTTTTTAACAGCCCTAACCATGGTGATCGGGTACATCAACCCCAAGATCCGCAATATCGAAGATCTATTGCCAGATCACGCCCAGCCAACTCTCGCTGAATCATCCCCCGTGCAGTAATCCAGAATGGAGGAATTGGAGGTAAAACAATGAATTTAGACAACCTCATTGGAGCCCTCATCGCACTGGTCTTTTTTGTCTCAGCCATCCTGGTTTTTGTGCTCCGGTTGCTGGGTAAATCCGAATTCGGCAACTGGCTTGGCTATGTGGAATTCCTGCTGGCAATTCCATCACTCTACTTGCTTTTTAAGGCACTGCGGCAGGATCGTCCGCGCCTGTATGTGATCCAGGTAGTATGCGTACTGCTCTGGCTGCTTCTCGAAGCCCTACTGGATTACATCTTCAAGGTGGATTTCCGTCACACGCGTTGGATAGTGATCCCCTATGTCATGCTATTTTTTGCTGCTGGTGGCGGGCTGGTAGGAATTGCCACGCACGCCGGGCGAGCCTGGAGCATTGCAAGTATCATCCTTTTCCTGGTAATGGCAGTGCTCGCCTTTGTACAACGCGCTGTTACTGGCATGTAAACGCAAAGAGTTGTTGGAAATTCGTTATACTTAACATGCTTTTACATCCTAAAATTTGATCAAACAAGGAGCTTTCATGCACCCATACGTCACGCAACTAATCACCCACCTCGAGCCACATGCCAACCCAGTCGATGCCGTCCCGATGAAAGCCTATATGCGCAACCAGTTTGAGTACCTCGGTCTCAAAACCGGCAGGCTGAGTGAGCTGCGTAAAGCCTTCGTCGTTAATCGTGGGCTGCCACACCTATCGGATCTGGACGAGGTCCTGTTGGACCTGTGGCACCTGCCGCAGCGTGAGTATCAGTACATTGCCCTCGGCTTGCTCGACAGCCTGGCTCAGTCCCTCCCCCCTGAAACGATCGTCACCATGGAGACCATGCTGCAGACCAAGTCCTGGTGGGACACGGTTGACAGCCTATCTGGCACTAACATCGGCAGGCACTTCAAGCGCTTCCCCGATGTGCGCGATGCCTATATCCCCAAGTGGCGCGCCTCAGACGACTTCTGGCTGCGGCGCGCGTGCCTACTCTTCCAGCTGGGATACAAGCAGGACACCGATTTTGAGCTGCTCAAATCCCTCATTCTCGAAAACCTGGGCAGCAAGGAGTTCTTCATCAACAAAGCCATCGGCTGGTCGCTACGCACCTACTCGCGCGTGGATGCCCAAGCCGTGCGAGATTTTGTGGCAGCCACCCCGCTGCATCCCTTGAGCGCACGCGAAGCCTTGAAATGGTTGGACGCTCAAGAAGCCAAAAAAGTTGCTAAAACATAAGATAATCTCAGGGTAGAAAATACCAGATCGTTTATGATCGTCATTAAGCCCTCTTCACACACAGGGCAAATTTGATAAGTGATAACAAGAACAATGTAAAGGAGTCATTATGGAACGCATAAAACGCAGTTGGCAGCTGGCAAAAGCTAGCCTGGAAGTTCTCAAAAAGGATAAAGAGCTGGTCATCTTCCCGATTTTGTCCTTCATCGGCGTAGTGATCGTCACGCTTAGTTTCGCCATCCCCACTTTTCTGAGCCGCATTATGGATACCTTCGCTCAAACGGGCATCCCCTTCTTTGCCTATCTGGTACTGTTCCTGTTCTACCTGGTGCAGTATACGGTGGTGTTCTTCTGCAACACCGCCCTGGTCGGCGCTGCCATGATCCGCCTGCGTGGAGGTGACCCAACCGTCAAAGATGGCTTCCGCATCGCCTTCTCGCGCATCGGACCCATCCTGGGATGGTCTGCAGTCTCTGCCACCGTCGGCATCCTGCTCAACATGCTCTCCAATAACCGTAATCAAAAAGGACACGGCATTAGCAACCTGGTTAAAAACCTGCTGGGGGCTGCCTGGAACATCGTCACGTTTTTGGTTGTGCCTGTGCTCGCTGTGGAAGGCTTAGGACCCTTCAAAGCGATTGAGCGCAGCTGGAACCTGCTCAAGAAGAGCTGGGGGGAGCAGATCGCCGGCACGCTCACCATCGGGGCTGTCTTTGCGCTGATCGGCTTTTTGGGATCGCTCGTGCTGATCGGTGCTGGCGTGGGGCTGACCCTCTGGCTTGAGAGCGCCATCCCTGCCATCGTGTGCGGTATCCTGTTTTTTATATTCATTGTCGTCCTCAGCCTGATCAGTTCCACCCTGAGCGGTATCTTCACCGCTGCCGTATACGGCTATGCCGCCGACGGACAGTCCGGTCTGATCGATGAGAGCCTGATCCGCAGTTCTGTCCAGGTTCAGTGAAAGTTGCGGAAGAGAGTGTTCTATCTTTTGTCACTGTGAGCCTCTTTTGCGATCGCGAAGCATCCATCGCAGTGCGTCCCCATGGGATTGGGAAGCCGTCAAATTTGAGTAGGGTGCGTTCCGGAAATTGTCACTGCGAGCGCAGCGAAGCAGTCTACAACACAAAAAGCTGAGATTGCTTCGTGCCTCGCAACCCTTTACAGGGTGCTTCGCAATGACCAGATTGCTTCGTGCCTCGCAATGACCACCATTTTGTCACTGCGAGCCTCTTTTGCGAAGCAGTCTAAAACGCAAAAAACCGAGTTTGCTTCGTGCCTCGCAACCCTTTACAGGGTGCTACGCAATGACCAACATTTTGTCACTGCGAACCTCTTTTGCAAAACTGGAGTGATAATCGGTCAATTGCCAAAAATAACTGGAGGAAAATATGTCAGAACAACCCTTTGAAGATCTTTATGCCGTTGCGGCTGAAACTTACGATCACATTACCCTCTACCAGGAGCGACCGGACATTCCTTTTTATGTCGAAGCCGCCCAAAACGCCGGCGGAACGGTGCTCGAGATCGGCTGCGGCACCGGGCGGGTGCTGATCCCGATCGCTCAGGCTGGGGTCGAAGTTGTGGGATTGGACAGCTCCGCCAGCATGCTTACCGTCTGCCGGCATAACCTCGCCCAGGAGCCCCAGGCGGTGCAAAATCGGACCCAGTTGGTGCAAGGCGATATGCGTGCATTTGAGCTGGCGCAGACCTTCGCTCTGATCACGCTGCCGTTCCGCCCCTTCCAACACCT
>CAZJLN010000145.1:4809-6124 GCA_964546745.1 uncultured Anaerolineaceae bacterium | reverse complement strand
TTTCCAGGGGCATTTGGTCCATTGATCACTATCCTGCATCTTAGTGTTTTACTGGTGTTGCTTTTGGAATGGTTTGGGGCGTTTGGCAAGAAAGGACTGATCACTGTTTGGAAGGGGGCAATGACTTTGACCTTGCTTTATTTAATCAATGTTCAGTCACAACCGTCCTATTTATTCTTATTATTCCCAGGATTGTTTTTGTTCACACGATTCCTCTCTGAAAGGTGGAAATTATTTGGTAAAATATTAAGTTGGTTTTTGATACTCCTCTTGACAGCTTCAATCTGGATTTCTTTTTTTCAGAAAGGTGCGTGGAATCAAGTTGAACCATCTTTTGTTCTCTTGCTGATGCCATTGGTCGTGTTCCTTGGTATGCACTGGATCCGATGGTGGGCATTACAAAAACCTAATCCTATATATGAATAAATCATTATTTTTGAATGGTTGAAGGAGTTATTATGACGAAGAAGAAAGTTGCAGTATTAACCGGTGGAGGCGATGTTCCAGGATTAAATCCTGCCATTAAAGCTGTTGTATTGAATGCATTAGATTTTGGGTATGACGTGATCGGTATACGCCGAGGATGGGCAGGTTTATTAAAATACAATATTGATGATCCTCTCTCACAAGAAACCTACATTCGAAACCTGGATCGGCAGAGTGTGCGGCGTGTGGACCGAAACGGTGGTACATTCCTTCATACCTCACGGACAAATCCATCCAAGGTGAAACCGAATGATGTCCCAGAATTTTTAAAGGGCACTGGGTATGGGAAGAAAATCTCAGAAGACGGCACGATGGACTATACCGATTATGCCCTGAAAGTGCTGGCTCACTTGGGCGTGGATTCGCTGGTCTCGATCGGTGGGGATGATACCCTCAGTTACTCTGTGAGGCTGATGAAAGAAGGCTTTCCGATCGTGGCGATCCCAAAAACAATGGATAATGATGTTTTTGGCACTGACTACTGTATTGGCTTTTCAACCGCGATCACACGTACTGTTTCGATGATCACTGACCTGAGGACTTCAATTGGCTCACATGAGCGGATTGGCGTATTTGAATTGTTTGGACGAAATTCCGGTGAAACCAGCCTGATCAGTGCTTATCTTTCTTATGTTGACCGGGCGATCATCTGCGAAGTGCCATTCAATTATGAGAAGTTAGCTAATTTACTCTTGAAAGATAAACGCGATAACCCTGCGAATTATGCGATTGTGACTATCAGCGAAGGGGCTGTACCAGAAGGTGGACAGATCATCGAATCAGGACCTGAGGATGCCTATGGACATCGTAAATTGGGCGGAATTGGTGA
>CAZJLN010000145.1:0-4799 GCA_964546745.1 uncultured Anaerolineaceae bacterium | reverse complement strand
TTATATGTTCCAGCGCTTTGCGTATTTGATGCGGTGCGGCGTGCCGGACTCTTTGGACCGCATGGTGGCTACTTCTTATGGCAGCCTGGCGATGCAGTTGACCCAACGAGGTGAGTTTGGGCGCATGGTCGGCTTGAAAGATGGCAAATACACCACTGTTCCGCTGGATTATGTTCTAACTGGAAAAAAATTTGTGGACGTTGAACGCTTTTATGACACAGAGAATTACAAACCTAAGATCAGGAACTTTATGGGCGTTCCTATGTTCCTGGCTTGAGAAAGATTAGCAATGACAAAAATAGCTCATATTGAAGTGGAGATTGTCCATTCTTTATGAGCTTTTTTTAACTGGAGAGATATGGGCGCAGCCGAGCAAGGAGCCACACAAGATAGATACAGCGTCATTCCACGTGTGTTGGTTTTTTTATTTAGAGATCAAAAGGTATTATTAATCAAAGGCGCAGCGACCAAGCGGATTTGGGCAAATTTATGGAATGGGGTTGGGGGACATGTTGAGGCAGGAGAGTCCATCCTAAATGCTGCCAGGCGGGAACTTTTGGAAGAGACAGGCTTGTTTTGCGCCGATTTAACCTTCTGCGGACAGGTGATGGTAGATGTGGGGGAGAACCCAGGGATTGGGATCCATGTTTTTAAGGGCGAGCAGTTAAGTGGGGATCTAAAACATTCAGCAGAAGGGGAGATCGCGTGGATTCCGTTGGAGGACACTAAGCATTTGGAGATGGTAAGGGATTTGTTTGTATTAATCCCAAAAGTAGAGGTGTTTAAGGCTGGAGATTTACCCTTCTTTGGGGTGTATTCTTATAACGCAGCTGATGAGTGGGTCATCTCGTTTGATTGATTCTTTTCAAAGAAAACTAACAAGGTATCGCCATAACGCCTTTGGGCAGTTTCCGTTAGGTTTTCAAGTGTCTGAGGAGTCCACTCTAAGGGATTGATCTGAACAATGACCCTGGCGTTTTCATTGAGCCAGGCAGGATTTTGATCGACGAGGATCAAAGCTTTTTGCCAAAGCTGCTTATATTGGGGCGGGGCAATGTAGATGACATCATAGGTGCGCGGAGGGGGCGAAGGGAGAAAGTCGAAGGCATCGCGCTTAAAGACCTCAGCATACTCAGAGAGTTGAGTTGTTAGGAGGTTCTCATTGATGACGCGAACGGCTTGAAAACTTAGATCGAGAAAGGTGACAAAATCTGCATAACGGCTGAGGGCTTCAATCCCAACAGCGCCTGTACCGCCAAAGAGATCCAGCCAAACAGTTCCCTCTACAGAGTTTCCGAGAATATTGAAAAGTGCTTCTTTGACCTGATCAGTGATGGGGCGGGTAGTATCGCCTGGGACGGTTTTGAGACGAATGCCTTTGGCACTGCCGGAGATGACACGCAAAGTGCCCATATTCAGGAGCGCCTCAAGTAATCGATCGCAGCCAAGAAATTTCCGATGGGGGCAGTGATCGGCACCACACAACCGGTGCCAATGATCAGCTTGCGTCCCTCAGTCATATCCAGAGCTTGTTGGATCTGATGTTCAATCATTTTAGAGTCACCCAATACCATAGCATCCGTGTGGATACCCCCGCAAACGACGCCAGGGAAGCGTTTCTGTGCTTGAGCGAGGGTGGGCGGGGTTTCCTGGTCGTGCCAGTTGATCACCTGGGCTGGATAGGTAGCGACTTTGTCGAACATAATGTGAGCGCCATGGATGTGGACCATGTTGAGCCAAAGGTCCTTGACCTCTTCGAAGATCTCAAGATCAAAGGGAGTGCCAAGGCGATCATATTCTTGTTCGGTTAACAGGTGATGGTTGGCGTGTTGTAGTGCGAGAAAGATCCCGGAAATACCGGTCTTCTTTATGGCTTCAATAAAATTCAAGGTTGAATTTTGGATGGTTTTAAGCCCCGTAAGAACAGAATCTGGATATTGACGAATATGGGCCCGCAAAACCTCAGGATGTGCCAAATTTTTTGCCTGGGAGAGGGGTGAGAAGATAGTTTGGATGATGGGGGTATCTGCAGGGAGAGATTTAATGATGATTTTCAGACAGGTGAGCATGTCCGCTAAAGCTGGAGCATTCGCATTCAACACTGGTAATTTGAGCCAATCTTCGGGTTGGTGGATAACGCGATGGGTATAGTCACGCGTACCTTCTACATGTCCGCGCCACTCAGCGCGAACGCCCCAATCTTTCAGGCAAAAAGATGAGGATGGTGAAACTTTTACCAGATCCAGGTCAAAATTTTTTTGGAAGAGGAGGGTTGCTTTTGCTAGCATTTGCGGGTTCTGGTCGTCCACCGGAAAGTGACGCCAGAATGCGATGGGGACATGATCGGGCTTTTCTCCAGAAAGGACTCTTTCTAAGCGCTGGCGATGCGTGAGTTTTTGGACTTTGGACATTGACATGCTTTAAAGACAGAGCTTTAACTTCATGTATTGGATGGTTCTAAGCAAGCCATCCTGCATGGAGATTTGTGGATGCCAGTTGAGAAGGGTCTCAGCACGGGTGATATCAGGCTGACGTCGCTGGGGATCATCGCCCAAACCGTCTGCAAATCGTTCATGGATACCAGATGGATTCTGGCAGAGTTCGTTGATCATGAGGGCGAATTGTTTGATGGTCAATTCATTGGGATTGCCGATGTTAACAGGGTCGTGTTCATTACTTAGCATGAGGCGATAGATGCCTTCGATAAGGTCTTCGACATAGCAAAAACTGCGCGTTTGAGAGCCATCACCATAAATGGTAAGGGGCTCATGACGCAGGGCTTGTTGGAGGAAATTGGGAACGACGCGTCCATCATCCAGACGCATGCGAGGACCAAAGGTGTTAAAAATGCGCACAATGCGGGTATCTAAGTTATGAAAACGGTGGTAAGCCATGGTGAGGGCTTCGGCAAAGCGTTTGGCTTCATCATAGACTGAGCGCGGACCAATCGGATCGCAGTTGCCCCAATAAGACTCTTTTTGAGGATGCTCTTTTGGATCGCCATAGACCTCACTGGTGGAGGCAAGGAGGAATTTGGCATTGTGGGCTTTAGCGAGACCAAGGGTATTGTGGGTGCCAAGCGCACCAGCTTTCATGGTCTGGATGGGTAAGTTAGGATAACCAAGGGGAGAGGCGGGATTGGGGCTGGCAGGAGAGGCAAAATGGAGGACAAAATCAAGTTTAGCTTTGATATTGATAAAAAGTGAGACATCCTGTTGGATGAGGGTAAAGTTAGGATTGCATTTGAGATGGGCGATATTAGCAGGATCCCCTGTGATGAAGTTATCCATGCCAACGACTTGATGCCCTTCTGATAAAAGACGATCGCAAATGTGGGAGCCTAAAAACCCTGATGCACCAGAGATAAAAATTCGCATATTTCCCTTTCAAAAACCAGCACAGTTCCCTTTTCAGTGCATGATCCAGATAATTTCCCTTGAATTCCCATCCACGCTCAATAAAAACAAAATTATAATATAAATCAGAGTATAATCATCGGGCTTTCAAGAACAGGACCTATTATAGCATGCAAAATATTGAAGAACAGACAAAAGAAACCGAAGAACTATGCGCCAAGTTGGAAACGTTATTATTTGTTTCACCAGGACCAGTTGCTGTTGGACATTTGGCTGAGGCACTCCAGATCGGTGAAGCAAAAGTGCGAGAGCTGTTGAGACAAATGGGAGAAACCTACCGGGATCATCGCGGTATTCGGCTGCAAAGGCTAGGTGATCAATACCAATTAACCAGTGCATCAGAACATGCAGAATTGATCGAAAAATTTTTGGGTCTGGAAGTTACAACAAGACTTACTCAGGCAGCGCTTGAGGCACTGGCGATCATTGCTTATAAACAACCCGCCACACGTCCCGATATTGACGCAATCCGTGGTGTGAACAGCGACGGGGTCATTAAGAGCTTGCTCTCTAAGGGATTGATTGAGGAATTGGGACGGTCTGAAGGGGTTGGGCGGCCGATCCTTTATGGGGTGACGGGTGAATTTTTACAGCACTTTGGATTGGATTCATTGGACGAACTACCCAAGATCGATTTTGAGGCTTTGATCCATGCCCAGCCAGAACCGACCGAAGAGAAAAGGGTATTAAAGGATTAATTATGACAGAAGAGCGACTTCAGAAGATCTTGGCTGCGGCAGGATATGGGTCACGACGTAGCTGCGAGACGATCATTGAGGCAGGTCGGGTGAGCGTGAATGGGAAAGTGGTGCACCTGGGGGACAAGGCAGATCCCGGAAAAGATGACATCAAAGTGGATGGTCGGTTGATCGAGAAAGCGGAACGTAAGATCTACATTGCCTTGAACAAACCAAAAGGATATTTGTCGGATATTGATAACACGCATCCACAACAGAGTGTGCATGACCTAATTAATTTGCCAGAGCATTTGTTTGCAGTGGGGCGGTTGGACCTGGACAGCGAGGGATTGATATTGATGACCAATGATGGTGAGTTGGCAAACCGATTGACGCATCCACGCTATCAACACGACAAGGAATATGAAGTATTTGTAATTGCAGAACCGGATACGGAGCAGCTAGAGATTTGGCGGCGAGGGGTGGTTTTGGAGGATGGGTATCGGACTATGCCAGCGGAAGTGGAGTTAATTAGGAAGGCAAATAAAGGGGCGTGGCTGCGCGTGGTGATGCATGAGGGAAAGAAACGCCAGATCCGCAAAGTTGGCGCTAGGATTGGGCTACCTGTTTCAAAAATCTTGCGAGTGCGCATAGGTACATTAAAGTTAGGGACATTGAAAACGGGGGAGTGGCGTTATTTAACGGA
>CAZJLN010000144.1:0-6193 GCA_964546745.1 uncultured Anaerolineaceae bacterium | reverse complement strand
GACCGTTACCGTTATTGTCCCGATATTTCTTGCATTGCCCAGGGTAAGCACAACCTCGATTACACATTACCTTTCCTGTTTGCACAACTACAGTGGGGGTTGCAGTCGGCATTGGAGTATAGGTGGCGGTTGGGTTAAGTGGAACTGCTGGTGCATTTGATTGGGTTTGCATAGCTTGTGGACTTGTAACAATTGATGTCGGATTGGATGGATTTATTGTCTGAGTGGGATCAGGGGTATTTTGTTCGACAGATGCATGCGTGTTTTTCAGTAGGAAATTCATACCCCCACCGATTACTAGCAAACCCACAGCAGCAAGACCAGCATTTTTCAAGAACGCACGGCGCGAGAGTTGCTGTGTCGTGAGGGGAACTGGTGTTACAGAAGCTTTTGGGTTTTTAAAAGCAGATCTGATCGTGCATTTAACCCAATCCCAGTGCGCACCAATTTTGATAACCAACACTGCTAGGGTGACATAAGAAGATGCAAAATGAACCATGCGCCAAACATCATAGCGATTGAGGGGCAGGTTGAGCAGAGACGAAATTACCAACCCTGTCAGGATGATGGTCAGGAAACCTACTGCCAACATCACATCTAGCAAATACTTAATACGCTGATTGGGTTTGACTCGCTCCAACATGTGGCTTACACACTTGACCCATCGCCAATGCTGTAGTAGGTGAACTATTAAAGTCAGCCCGACAGCCAGCCCCAGCCATTCATGCAGGGTGTACCCTGTCAAGCGCGGATAAAAAGCAATGACAAATCCGACCAAAGCTAATAAGTCTAAAATCCAAACTTTCCTTTTCATATCTACGAGTTTAATATAGGATAATTTTTTGTGGGTTTAAAAGCTGTATAGGAATTATGAAGAATGTGTGAAGGTTTTAGTCTTAACTAAAGCATATGTTCCAGAACAACCCGCACCCCTATGCCGATAAGGATCAGTCCACCTAGGATCTCCATGATCTTGCCGAACTTTTCCCCCAGCTTGCTGCCAATATAGAGCCCTAAAACCGACATACCGCCAGCCACAATGCCAATGACAACAGCGGGAAAAGCGATTTTAACCTTCAACATCGCCATGCTCAAGCCCACTGCCAGAGCGTCGATGCTGGTAGCAACTGCCAGGGTGATGAGCAGCTTGCCTTTAGACGGGTCGGATGGGAAGGCTTTGGCATCCGGCTTGAAACCTGAGATGACCATATTGATGCCGATGTATGCCAGTAAGGCAAATGCGACCCAGTGGTCGAATGCCTGGATATATTTAGCAATAGTAGAGCCAGCAAGCCAACCCAACACAGGCATCAACGCCTGGAAAATACCAAAATGCCAGGCGATGCGGAACTTGGCGCGTCGACTATTGCACAAGGTGGTGCAGCCCACTGCCAGTGAAACCGCAAAGGCGTCCATGGCAAGCCCAAGCGCGATGAGAAAGATTGAGAATAAGTCCATTGATGATCAGGTTCCAATAATCAAACGGCGCAATTATACCGCAACTCGTTTTCGTTAAAATCATGAATTTTATTAAGAAAATTTCATACTGACACTGGTAAAATATTCCATAGATGAGCATTCGTAATTTGATCATTCTGAGCCAGCTGACCCCCCCTGCGCAGCGCTCGCATGTGCTGCCGCGTAAGCGCATCACCAACCTGCTCAGATCCTCCTTGGATTTTCCGCTAACTTTGCTGCGTGCCGGCACAGGTTACGGCAAGAGCACCGCCTTGATTTCCTTCATTTATGGGCTGGATATCCCCACCTTCTGGTACACCGTCTCTGCTCGCGACCGTGACACGCAACTCTTCATGGCACAACTCTTCTCGGCATTTACCCAGCAAGGGTTCCATCTGGGAGAAAATGCGCTCAAGGTTTTGGCTCTACCTGAAGCTGCCTTTCAAGATGCGATGATAACCTTTGTAAATACGCTATCAGAGTCACTGGAGGGGGAAGCCCTCCTTGTATTGGACGACTTCCAGCAGGTGCGCGAAGTGCCTGAGATTATGCGATTGGTGGACTGGCTGGTCAATCATCTACCTAAGCATCTGCATGTTTTGATTTCTTCCCGACGTTCTTTGGACTTTCCTTCGCTCAACCAGTGGAGGGTAAAGGGAAATATTTTGGAGATATTGAGCGATTCAATGGCATTCACCCAATCTGAGATTGAGACGTTATTCGCTCAGCAGTATGGTGTCAACCTGACCACACTCGAATCACAACGCATGTTCGAAAAAACCGAAGGTTGGGCAATTGGCTTGCAGATGATCTGGCAGTCCATGCGCTCCAACCCCGGCAAGAATATTCAACACATCCTTGAAGATGATCGCGAATCGAGAAAGGCGCTGTTCGCCTACCTGGCAGAGGAGGTTCTCGCACGCCAAACTGAACCCATCCAGACCTTCCTGATCAACACATCCATCCTTTCCACGATGGATAGTGAAACCTGTGATTTCTTGATGTCCATCAATAATAGTGATGAGATACTGGCATCTTTGCATCAATCCGGGCTGTTTCTGGAAGAACTGCGCCCAGGGGTCTACCGCTATCACCAAATGTTCCGTGAATTTTTGCGGAGTCATTTGGAGTGTGAACCCAACAAAAACCTTGACTTGGAACGCAGAATTGCCAGCTTCTTTAGTGCCCATGAATACTGGGATCGCGCCATCTCACACCACCTGGCAGCGGGGGATTATCACCAAGTCAACCAAATATTACAGAATGTGGGTGTAAAGCTCATAAAGGACGGTCTGGAAGAGTCGGTGCGGTTTTGGATCAGTTCTTTTCCCTCACAAGAATTGGCTTTCTATCCCTTTGTCAATTACCTGCTGGGCGAAGTGAACCGCTTTGATTCACGCTTTTCGGAAGCACTTGAGAATTATTATGCTGCCCAACGACTCTATGAAGCTATAGGCAATCGCTGGGGTATTAGCCTGGCACTGCGCGGGCAAGCGCAGGTCTACCTAGATACGATCAGACCGCTCAACGCTGACCAACCCCTCAAAGATGCATTGTTATTGCTCAACCCGTTGGAAGAACGCGATGAGGTCTCCAACTTACTCACGCTAATTGCCGAAAACCAACTCAACCTGGGCTACCCGGAAAGTGCAGAAGCTTATTTGCAGCAGGCAAAGGAAACACGTCGGGAATATGACATCGAAAACGACTTCATCCAGGCGCGCTTACTGCTGCGGACAGGTCGCATTGATGAGGGGATTTCCTTGTTGAAAGGCTTGGAGCCAGATCAGGACGCTGAGTCTGTCTCTCGACCCCAGCGATTTCACCGCGAAGCCTCTTTGTTGCTCTCACTGTTTCACGCTTTCAAAGGTAATCTGGATCTTTCAGCTCATTATGCAGAATATGGTGTCCAGATCGGTAGACAGCTACGTTCAAATTATGTGCAGAGCCTGGGCTTTATGCGACTAGGTCACCCTGTACAATTAGGTGTACATGGTAGCTGGTCGGGTCCGAACTTTGATAAGGCGCTCTCCCTTTACCGGGAAGCCATTCAAAAAGTAGATGTGACCCGAATACGCGTGGAGCCATTGTGGGGTTTGTGCCGCGCCTATGGCTATTCGGGACGAGTGGAGGAAGCCAACCGCGCAGCCTCCGAAGCTTTGGAAATTGCCAAAAATGCAGGCGATGAGTGGATTGGCATGTTGGTGCGAATTTCATTAGGGGCGAGCCAGGTGTTGGCAGGCAATTATGAAGCTGCCCGCCTTTCGCTCAGCCTTGCCGAATCGACTGCCCAGCGCGTTGGTGATCCATTTGGTTTGTGTGCTACCCGCTTATGGCTGGCGTTGAATGCCTTCCGACAGGGATTCCAAAATTCGACCTATATATACCTGGATAAAGCCCTGATGCTTATCCAAGAGCATCATTATGAATTTCTATTAAACAAACCTACCCTGTTAGGCGCAAATGACCCTACTACTTTTATCCCGTTATTGATAGAAGCACGCAAGCATAAGATCCAACCCGCACTGGTTGAAAGCCTACTCAAATCACAAGAAGCCAGCGGGCTCAGCTATCATCCCGGCTACAGCTTGCGCATAAAGACCTTTGGCGGATTTGAGGTTTGGGTTGGAATCCGACAGATCACCTCATCTGATTGGAAGCGTGAGAAAGCACGCCAGCTGCTGCAGGTCTTAACTGCAAATTACGGCAAATGGCTCTCAAGGGACCAAATTACGCTGATCTTATGGCAAGATGCTGACCAAAACACTGCAGCTAACAACTTTAAAGTGACCCTAAGCGCACTTAACCAGGTGCTGGAACCTGAGCGCCCATCCGGGATCAGTCCATATTTTATCCAGCGCCGTGGAGAACAATATGCGCTTAATACAGATGCGCCCATTTACATCGATGCACTTATTTTTGAGCAGTTGTCAAACCACTATGAAGTAGGAAAGCTTGAAGAGGCTGCCTCCATCTATCAAGGACACTATTTTCAGAATGAGATTGTCCAGGAATATTTGGTGGCGGAGGAGCATCATTATCACCAGCTGTACATTCGCTTGATGGAGCAACTGATTGAGAAAGCCATGCAGGCGCATGATTTAGAGCGGGCGATGGCATTTGCGTATTTCCTGCTCAACCAGGACCCCTTATGGGAACCCGCCTACCGCACCCTGATGACCATCCACCATCGCATGGGCAATTCAGGCTTGGTGCAGCAAACTTACCAACAGTGCCAGGAATTATTGCAGCGACAACTAGACAGCCCAGTTAGCGAAGAGACACATGCTCTATTTGAAGAGCTGATGGGTCGGTGATTGTTAAGTGTCAGAGAGTAGTTGATGATGTCTTGCAAGGTTTGCGTTTAATAACAAGCCAGTCTTCTGTTTACTTCAATGAAAAGCTCTCTCGTAGTGGCAAGGCTTGTTCATATTTCCAAATGGTCTATCTTCTTTTTCTCAACATCATGATCAAGCCTATCGTCAATCCTATGGCAGCTGTGCCTAAACCGGCAATTAAAAGAATAAGGGTTCGTTCTGGCTTCACATCTCTCGGTTCGGTGATGACCATGGTCGGGGCAATGGTTGGGCTTTCAGTTAATGTTGGGGTTGGGCTGTCTTGAAGCGTTGGGCTCGGGGTCATAGTGGGAACTATCAGAGTGACTTCCAGTTGAGTTGGGGTGCTGGCTGCCTGCTTCAGGTGGATAAGCAATTTCTGACCTTCATAAATCGTTGTCTCATTACTCCCTATATTATTTAAGCTGCGGATATCATCCATGGTGACCCCATAAGAAACAGCAATCCCCCAAAGCGTTTCTCCGGTTTCGACAATGTGGATGATGTTCCCATTTTCAATAGGTGTGCTGGTGATGATTGGAATAAACGCGGTTGTAGGGAGTGCTACTGTTGTCTGGCTAACTGCTTTGCCCGGACGTACATTGAGTGTGTAATAGATCGTGTTATTGACATCGACTGCCACGCCTGCACCGGCTTCTCCGCTGGCATAACCGGTCATGGTGTTCATATGGACTGGGTCCGCCCATATTTGATATACCACTATGGGAATGGTGACATAGCCTATATCACCACCCGCCACATTTTCTCTCAGGCCAACAGAGAGCGAGTTAGTGCCATCGGAGTGTAAATGCGTGCTGGTCTGGATATCTGCCTGGTATTGCGAGTGCTGCTGAGCATAGTCCATAATCCAGGGGTCGATCGTGTAGGGTTCAAGCCCATATGATTCCCGCAGCACGTTGACTTCAGCCACCAGGTCATAACCTGTCTCAGCCTGAGCATCGGCATGACTTGGGCAGGAGAGAAAGGATACGCTCAAGCAGACAATTAACAAGGATCGGAAAAATCTTTGAGTAAACACGATGTCTCTCTAATTCCATTATAGTGGAAAAAGAGCAGATAAGTGTTAATGAAAAAATAAAGAATAAAATATTTAACTACTTAAGTATTTGACTGATTGACTGTTAGACTAAGCGCTTACAATCCTCGCTCACCTCTGCGGTAGGGCACGCCCAGGGCAGCAGGTGCACCCAGCCTGCGGCGCATGGAGGAGCGTGAGCCCAACACCAACGCTACCACAGTCAGAACATAAGGGGTCATCTGCAAAAAGAACACCAGGTTATGGTCGTAAAAGAAGGGATTGCGCATGCCCAGTAAAAGCATCGGTCCTTGCAGGTCAAGCATCAGGCGGCGCAGCATCCCAAACAGGTATCCACCCAACG
>CAZJLN010000143.1:0-6195 GCA_964546745.1 uncultured Anaerolineaceae bacterium | reverse complement strand
CGCGACACGCGAGACCTTCACACTCAGCCGCGACGGTGCTTGGCCGCAGATCCTGCAGCGCCTCAATCGCGCCCGCGTGCCGTTTATGGCGATCATCTTCATCGGCGTGGTCTCCTCGATCATCACCGGCATCGGGCTGGTCAACTTCCTCAGTTACATCACCTCAGCGGGATACCTGTTTGTGTTGTTTCTCTCGAACCTGTCAATGATGAAGCTGCGCAAAAAATACCCCACCATTCACCGCCCATACAAAGTACCCCTCTTCCCGCTCACCCCGATTGTTGCATCCCTAACCTGTTTGATCGTGATTGTTTTTTCTGAATTGAATGCACTCTACTTCATGGGAGGCATATTGGCAGCTCTCGCCCTTTATTATTACGGACGGATTGGCTTCCAAGCCTATAAAGAATCCCACACTCGCAGCCTCTCACCAGGGCGCTGGCGTATTGTGGTCCCCTTCACCAAGACCGTTGGATTGGATAGTGTGATGAAGCTGGGAACCCTGCTGGCAGAAGCTGAGCAAGACCTGAATATGTGCCTGCTTTCAGTGGTGCCAAAGAGTGCACAGTTGGATAACCAGTTAAACGGGAACTTCCTGGATCGTATTAACCAGCGCAGGCAAGCTATTTTAGAAAAATTTGTGCATTATGCCATCGAGCGCAACGTCCCACTTTACACCAAAATGATCGCTGATGACTCACTGGCTGACGGGGTGATCCACGAAGTGCGCAATGATAACAATGTCAAGCTGCTGCTATTGAAGATGTCAGATGAGACTGAAGCACGAAAGATCTTCACACCTGCCCTCAAGAAAATCGCCGATGAGCACCTGGTCAATTTCGGCGTTCTCTATGACCGCGGCATCAAGCAGGTCAAGAATATTATGGTGCCTGTCAGCGGCGGTTACCACAGCAAGCTGGCAGTGCAGTTGGCAAACGTGATTGCATCACAAGAAGGCGGCTCAGTGGATTACATCCGTATCATTCCCTCTGAAGGAGATGAAGAAGCGCATGAAGACCAGATCGCCTACCTGCAGGAAGTGGTTATGACCGAGCTGGATCAGATCCCTGCCAATGCCTCACTGGAAGTGGTGCAGTCGGATGACGTGGCACAAGCGATCATCAATGAATCGTACACTACTCCCTATGATCTGATAATCATCGGCTCCTCCGAGGAATCGCTGACCCCCGGCTCTCTATTTGGCTACAAGGTGGATAACATCGCCCAGCAGGCAGTCTGCTCCGTATTGGTGATCCACCATCATGAAGCCCCAGCTGCATCATGGCTACGCCGGCAGTTGAAGCGCAAGTAGACCTGAGCATAATGTGAACTCCCCAGCCATCCGCCGGGGAGTTTATTTATGAGTTCATTGCCAGGCGCCGTAAAATACGCCAGGCAAGCAGGGTCAGCCAGCGGGATGGTTGCTTTTTCTGCCCAAATTCCCAATCCTTCCAGGCAGTCCAGACAGATTCGACGGTAAAGCGCCCCTGAGGGTCGGCTTTTTCCTGCAAGATGGCAACCATTTCCAATAAGCGTGAGTCATCCCTCAGCCAGGGGAAGCGTGACAGCACGTCCAATACATGCATCAGGTCATACCACACCAGCGGCACTTTCAACTTGCGGAAATCGTTGCCCATGTAAAAGATGTATGGGTGTTGGGTGAGGCTGTTTTGCCATAAGTCTAGCAGCGTCTCAGCGCCAACATGGCAGGCAGGGGCATCTCGCAGCTGATCATTGACGGACAGAGCTTTGAGCATTGCCATTGTGGCATAGGGACAGGGATCTTGCTTGCGCCCAGGTCCGCGGAAGCTTCCTAACGCTTTTGAGACCTCACAGTGCCAGCCATTGTCCTGCACCAACCCCACTAGGTAGCTCAGAGCATTCTCTACGGCGGGATGATCTAGCAAACCAAAAAGCTGCAGGGCATATACGCTCAATGGTGCATCACACAGCGCCCACGCCCAGGTGTCCGCACCACTTCCCCCATAATGGGTAGGAATGTTAGTGCGAAGTAGGAAGGGTCCCTCCACAGACTGATACCCCAGGATGTGTGCAACCACGCCCTCCAACCCCAGGTCATCCTGCTGCAGCCCCAAATCCGCCAGGAAGGTCAGCTTGTGAAAGGGCTGTGAGGCGCTCTTGTGGCTTGAGATCACACTGCCATTCCATGCTCGCAGCTCTGACACCAGCGCTTGAATGCCGGGATGTGCCAGCATTGCCTGCCTGCTATTCTTTACCTGAAAATCAGCCTCGGGCAATCCCAAGAGGTCGAGCTGCGTGCGGTATTGGATGAAAGGTTCCCCTTCCAATAGCCAATCAATGGGTATGTTCATCTTGTCCTCACGTGTCCAGACCCTGCCCTGTTTTAGGTTTTCGTTTGACCAAGCGTATCAGCTGGTACGATAAAATGCCAATAAAGAGGATTAGTGCGATCAGCGCAGTGACAGACCAACCTTTTTGACCACTGACGCCTTCTTGAAATGCCATCACTTGACGGTAATGTCCCCAAACGCTAAGGGACAGGGTGATCAGCGACAGAAAGAGGGCAAGCCTGCCATGTTTGGCATTCCAGTTCTCATCCACCAAAGCAACGAAAGCGCCAAGGGCTGCAAAGGCAGAGCCAATGAGCGTCAGCCACCAGCTAGCCAGCCAGCCATTTCTCACGACATTATTGGATGACCCTTTAGGGGGATTGGACAACTGCTCGCTAATTGGGGGTACATCGTAAGCCGCTCGCTCCTCATCTGTCGTGGTAGGGTCCACCGCGTAAAGCTGGTAAACGCCATCTACCCAGGTAAACTGTGTGCCGTATTTCTGGGGTTCTCCCTGGCTCATCAGGTAGCGGTCCATACTGGCAGCGTAGATCCACCGCGCACCTTCCTCGTCCGCATCCAGAGCTGCTTTTGCCAGCTTGTTGGCAAACAGGTAATGATCCGGGCAGTTGCCATGTTGGAAGATAAAGGATGCCCAAATCAGGCTTCCCGGGCTGGCAAGCTTGCCGTCCCGAAAATATCCCAATACCTCCACACGCCGATACAGATCTGCTTCAGAAACGTCTTGAGGCGTTTCTTCCTCAATCCTATGGCGAATTGCCTGATCTTCCATGAACAGGTCAGACATCCGCAGCATGACTTCGAGTGGTGTGCCATTGCTGGTGTCCAGATTATCTGCCAACTGCATGTCTTGTTCTGAGATAAGCGGTCGACAAGCAGGTGGGTCGGACTCAGGCTCTTCAACAGGCTTATAAGGAGACTCGGATTGAATTTTTCGGTCGATGCTGTGATTAATGGCGCATACCGTCCATGGACTGAGGAGCATGACCAATATTGAGGCAATGAACAGCCAGCTCGAGAAGCGCTTGGTGATATTCAAAGATTTCATTTTTCCAATTCTTTCTCCATCACGATCTGCCCTGGGGACTGGACGTAACCCAGCTTGCGGTCAATGTAGATCATCGGGTTGTTCTCATCGTTGTGGTGGGTAAAGACCTCTGTCGCATGCATGACATCTCGCGCAAAACGCAGTGCCGTCACCTTGACAGCCAGCCCCAGACTGCGCCCGCGATACGACCGATCCACACCGGTGAAGAGGTTATAGGCGGATGTGCTTCCTTCTTCAACGCTGACGGCGCTCATCGCGGCAAACCTGCCGTTATGTTTATCCACCACCACCTTTTGCCCGGCAGGGTTGTACCAGGGTTGTTCGCAAACAGCTTTCTGGAAGTCTTCAAAGGTGTCCCAGATGTGAGTTTGCTCGGTGTGGGGGATATCCAGGGCAGTGGAGTCATTGAGCTGATAGAGCTGGCGGCGCGCCTCCTCGCTGTTACCCAGCGCTTGCATGGAAGTGAATGCCAGCCCCTCACTCTCTAACCCGGCAATTAAATCGTCATAGATGCTGTCATCCCATGCCGTCAGATCAAAATGCATGCCGATGCTGTGGCGCTTTTCCTCAAAATCGTGCTTCAGGGCAAAGCGCTTGAATTCCGGATCTGTGTCCATCACATTCGTCTGCAGGATTGTGGAGCCAAACGCAATGGCATCTGCAATACATTCCATCATCAGCTGGGTGCCAATCCCCTGGCGACGTTTCTCCGGCTTGACGAACAGGTTAAGGTATGCCCTTTCGGATTTAAATTCATCACGGATCACCCAATAGAAGGCGGCAGGCTGCCCGTTCTCATCTTCAGCCAGCTTTTCGTGAATGCGCCAGGCACTGCGCTCATAATAATCCTGCAAGCTTTTTTCCGTGTTGACAGCGCCGTCCAGGATGGTGAACCATTCTGCCAGGAGCGCGAAGTCCTGCTGAGGGTCAGCGTGACGAAGGGATATATGAGTCATTGTTTCCTATTCTTTCAAGTTTTTTGATCAAAATCAGGCAGGGATTATGCGCATCCCAAATCTGGATGAATTCTTCCAGCGGTTTAAAGCCCATCTCCAGATAAAAGGCACGGGTGAAAGCATAATTCGGGTCCGGGTGCGAAGGTCCCAAGGTCTTTACCTGCAGGTATTCCACTTGTTGCGCGCTCAGCCAGGCTTCCGCGGCGTTCATTAATCCCCTGCCAACACCCTGACGGTGCGCGGAGCGGCATACGCCCATCACGTAGATTTCTGCCGCAAAGCGATTGTGCTGCTTAAGCGAGACAAAGCCGATCACATCTTGCTGGCTGCGTGCCAAGAAAGTGGGCAGTTGGTCAATATCACGGACGTAGCCCAGCAGCGCTTCCTCGATGCCGAACCAATCTGGTAGGCTGCGCAGGATCGGCTCGCACACATGCGCTTGCCCCTGCAGGGGACCTTCAATAAGGTATTCCATTGGCTTGCCTTTCACTCAGATTTTTCATTTTGTTAGGGCATGAAAAAGTTTTTAACCAGGATTATTTGCTGTATTTTTATTTACCAATTAAGGGCGTTAAACAAGTCTGTCTGGGCTGTACCTCAATTTACTTTGACCATCATGGAACTTTTCCTTTTGCAACTGTTTTTTCGAATTCCTTTTCAGTCAGCGCATGAACATTCAGATAGCGGTGGGGATTGGACCAGCCCTTATGCAATTCATTTAACTGGCTTTTGTATTGCTCCAGGTTGCTCTCGTTGCGTTCCTTGATTGCCAACTTTTTTAATTGGGCGTTGATGCCAAATAATTGCTTGTTGAATGAGAAAGCAATCAATAACGGGATCGCGCTGAATAATATTGCGTCCAGCGCAAAACCTTTCTTCATCAAACTCAACATGATGAGAGATAGAATTCCTGCAATACCCCAAACAATGCCAGGAATGATTTGGGTATACTTCTGCTCGCATTTCCGGCAGACTTTGTATAGATGTTTCTGCGCGCCGGTGATGCGGGTGAGATATTCGTCTGTTTTAAATCCCGTGTGAATTTTGGATGTTTGCTCGACGACTGTGTAAATCAAATGTCGATTTTCATAATCTATATTCTTGTCGTGACAAAGCGGGCAGTCTGCCATTTTACGCTCCTTAATATTTTACTTAATAATTACGAGAGAGTATTTAGTATTCATGAAAATTTCTTCACCCATAGGGTGATTTAAGCAATAAGATGGTCCCGTTAAGTTGAAATTGTAACTATCAATAAGTTACAGAATTTAGTTTATATTAATAATACCATATTCAGAAAACTGCAGCACCATAAAACTCGTAAATTCTCAAAAAACGATAGAAAATGATAGGTTTTGTTTGGCAATTTGAGGTAAAATCGATTCTTAAATTTTGATTAATCGAGTATAAAAATTATATAATAAGATAGATTGATATATCATCAAACGAAAGGAGTTTGAAGATGAAAAAGTCATCAATTGTTGTTGCTTTGGTAATACTTGCGTTGATGCTCACACAGCTTGCCTGCGGGATTAATATCAACCTGCCATTTCCCACCCTGACACGCGGCTCCGGCAATGTCATCTCAGAGACTCGACCAGTCAGCGACTTTGAGCGCATCGAGGTCGACGGCGCAGGTGAGGTGACGATCATACAGGGTACCAGTGAAGGGTTGGTCATCGAAGCTGAAGATAACATCCTGCCGAACATTACCAGCGAGGTTAGAAATGGTACGCTCGAGATCGGATATGAAAAGGAATCTTGGAAAGACTCGATCATCCCCAGTAAAACGATTAAGTACACCATCACGGTGATCGATCTTGAGAAGATCACCATCAACGGTGCTGTGCAGTTGAAG
>CAZJLN010000142.1:0-6252 GCA_964546745.1 uncultured Anaerolineaceae bacterium | reverse complement strand
AACCTGATGTATTCTTGATAGCCAGAGTGTATAGTAGGTCCTGGACACCGTACACTTGTGTCTTGAACCTTCTTCTAATATCTTGATATAATCAGTCCACATTAACCTCTGGAGACATAAATGACACAACTTTCTATCGGGAACCCAGCACCTGATTTCTCTCTACCGGACTATACAGGAAAACCGCACACCCTATCCGAAGCAAATAAACAGCACAACCTTTTGCTGGTGTTCAATATCGGCTTTGCCTGACCACACTGCACCAACCATATGGCGCAGTTGCGTCATGACTACGAGAAATTCAAAGCCCTTAACACTGACATCTGGGTGATGGTACCCAACGGTCCCAAAATGATCCAGAGACATGTTGACGAATTCCACCCGCCTTACACCATCCTGACCGATAAAGGCGCCAAAGTCGCATCCTTGTACTTCCAGGTCAAGCAGTTCTTCCTGATCGGCACGCCGACGGTCTTCGTGGTGGATCGGGGTGGCATCATCCGCTACGCCCATTATGCCAGCTCTGTGGTGGAGGAGCCAGATAATGCCAATGCGCTGGCTGAGCTACACTTGTTGCAATGAAGATGTACCAAGGCATCCCTACCCTGGAGCGACCTTACCTCACCGAAGATCAATCCCAAAAATCGTGTTTTATGAAGTACCAGGCGGTAAAATTGTCAAGTATTTCCACTCCTCAACTTACCAATAAATTGAGAAACATCCCCCATTATTGACAGAGTCCATCTTGGTGATATAGAATAAGAGTACCAGAGCAAATATCTATTTAATCAAAATTTAGGAGTGTTTTAATGAGTAATTTTCGCACACTCACTTGTATTAAATGGTTGTGCATTGCCTCTATACTCCTCAGTGGATGTGCTTCAAAGGTTCATGATGTCTTTTCTGAGATCAGCACCAGCATCTCCAGCAGCAACACTCCCGTCACCGATATTGCAGAATCAACCGTAGCTTCGCCTTTAGTTGCATCCAAAACAGCTTCACCAAAGACAGAGCTGACACCTACTTTAAGCAGTACTTCAACAAATACACCCCTGCCAAGTGCAACACATACCCCAACCATAACACCTCTACCAACCGCAACACCACTTAACCTACCAGAGATCCTGCTTCCCGACGCAGGAACAATTTGTGAAGGCGCATTTAACAAAAACATTACTGGCGGTTCTTTAGTTTTTCCACTGACCGCCTTTAAAAAAGTTGCTTATAATGAACCGTCCACCTGGGAGCGATTTGATTTCATTCGATATGGCTCCCTCCAAGCGCCCCATCTCAGCCCAAAGGATCCAACCGATAGCAAGATGCTGGTATGTGTACTGCAAGATCGCACTTATGAGTTTAGCTATAGTACCGGCACTAAAGGTTATAGTCATCATTGGCGCGTGCGTTTTATTGCACTCCCAACCCTAAAAGTTTTAGAGGAACGCAGTTATAGCGGAACAAAACCTGATTCGATCATTTCTTACTTTGGCACTGCACCAGCAGCTGTTTATGGTGATGAACCGACCGAGGGAGACCTCTACCAATACCTGCTTGATCTGGCAAGTGAAGATCTTATTATTTTTTCGCACACAATGAGTTTTTATGAAGCATGGTTTACACCTTCGAGAAGGGAAATTAGTGTGCTGCGGACGGATGATCAGATTTTGACCTATTCGCTGAGCAACCAACAGTTATTATCTGAGAGAAAATCGGCTAATAATTTTGGTACATCTTTGCATCAGGCATTTGACCAGGGTAGACAACTGGCGGTGCTTCAATATGGGCAGATCAATATCGTAAATCCTGAAACCGATGTTAACTTGCATGCCTTTTGGCCTGAGGGTGAGGAAAATTATACAAATTTTTGGATCGCCCCAAACAACAAGTATTTAGCAGCCCTTGATAGTGAAAATAAAATTGATATATGGAATCTAGAAAATGAAAATCGGATAACCCAACTGAGTCCAGATCAAACGGTGATGCTAGCAGCCTGGGCTCCAGACGCCAGCAAACTGTCAGTGGTTGATGAAAAAAGCTTACTGCGTGTATGGGATTTTTCCACGCAAACATGGGCATCCTATAACGCGTTAGTAGCTCTTGACGGCATAAATGGGGAGGCTTTTATTACCGGGCTTGCCTATGCACCTGATGGCAGCCTATTAGCCCTGGGGCTACGCGATGGTAGTTTGGAGCTACTTGGCCTTGCCGATCTTTCACTGGTTGACAGCCTGAAAAGCGGCAGTGTTCTGCCATTGGAGAATTTGGTCTGGTCGGAAGACGGCATGCTACTGGCGTTTTCATCATACATAGATATCTATCTGGCGACAACCTCACCACTGGCCATTAAACAATTGCTGGACGGACACCGCTCCCAGGTATTGGACCTGTCGTTTTCTGCGGATGGAAGCCTGCTGCTCAGCCAAAGCGCGGATAGTACGGTACGAGTGTGGCGTGTGGAGTAGTCTGATTAAGTAGAACTGAGACTGATATATTCAAAAGGACTCCCAGCCCACATTTCCTTGAAAAATTAATATCGATAATCAATCCCACAATAAGGCGCGCTTTTTAGGATCTTCTCCTGCCGGTCTTTCATGAAGCTGGCGCACCAGGGGTCTAAATGATTCACATCCATGCTGCGGTATATGGCAATGTACAGGTCGATTTCACGCAGGCGCAAGAACTTGGGGATTTCCAGCAGCCAGACGGGGTCCAGCGTAAACTCCTGGCGGTATCCCTCCCAGAAATTCGTCAAAAAAGTCTGAGCAAAGGCTAGCTTTTCTGGGCTGGTGCAGTCAAGAGAGATAGCATAGAAAAGCGACATCGCAATGTCATACACAAACCAGGCATATTGGCAGTCGTCAAAATCAAATAGGGTGATCTTGCCCTCATCCGTGATGAAGAAATTGCCGTAATGAAAGTCAATATGGCACAAGCCGTAGCTTTTTTGGCTTTTGGGTAGGCTCAAGATGTCACTACTGAGCTGGGTATAGGCTTCCAGGATTGGACCATCTCCGGTGGGAAGGTACTTCCTAGCAAAGCCCGCCATCTCTACCATGTCCCTATCTATGCCAAAGCGAGCAAAAGCTGGCTGACTGGGGGCGAAACCCTGACTCAGGCGGTGCAGCTTGCCTAAAAACATGCCCATATTTCGAAACAAGGCAGGGGTACGCTCTTCATGGCGGGTTGGGTGCCCCTCTGCCTTCTCAAAGAGCGTGGTGAGGAAGTGAGAGTCATCCGACGCCTTCACAGCTTCCACCAAATTACCATTAAGCGAGGGCAACACCTGCGGCACCGACAGCCCACCGCCAGCCAGGTGGTTGAGAAACTCAGCTTCCCCCTGCACCAGTTGCGGTGTTCGCCGCCCATCGTGCCCGATACGCAGAATGAATTCCTGCCCGTCTCTGTGCACTTTGTAGATAAAACTCTCGAAGCCGTCCAAGATGATAGCATCCTGCGGTTGGATGGCATAATGTGCCAGAGCTAAATGCAAGATTCGGTCATTGAAAAGGGCTTGGATATGTTTTTCCATGGTTTATAAGGTCCTTTGCTCAGGAATGCACTAAGTATACTCAAATCTAGCTTTGGCTGGAGTGAATTAGGCGCTTAAATAGAATCCATAAAGGCGATGCATACTTCGCTACGGCTAAAGGTATCCTGAGTCCAAACATCATGGGTGTTTTTCAATCATCCGTCCGCTCTCAGCTCACAACTTCCCGCTGTTGCTGGATTATAATTACGACACACCTGTCCGAGGAGCTAAAAACACATGAAAATCTTAATCCTTTCCATTGTCATTGTCATGTTCATCATCGATGTGGTGGTGTCGCTGATCAATTATCGCCATCGCACCCAGCCCATCCCCGAAAACGTTCGCGATGTGTATGACGCGGAAAAATACGACAAGTGGCTGCGTTACTCGATGGAAACACTGCGCTTTGGATTGCTCACACGCACCATCAGCACCCTTCTAACGCTGCTGCTGTTGGCATTTGGTGCCTTTGGCTGGCTTGAGCGCCTCACTAACACTTGGTTTGCGCATCCCATCCTACAGACTCTCGCCTTCTTGGGTGTCTATGGGCTCTTTACCTTCTTAATCAGTATCCCCTTTGACTATTATTCCACTTTTGTGCTCGAGGAGAAGTACGGTTTCAACAAGTCTACCCACAAGACTTTTTGGCTGGATCAGCTCAAGAACCTGGTTCTGTTTGCCATCCTGGGATGTGGTTTAGTGGCAGGAATGCATGCCCTCTATCTTAACTTTGCGGACCGGATCTGGTTTTTTATTTTATTGGCATGGTTAAGCATTTCTTTTGTGATACTTGCGCTCTTTTTTATCAACAAGGTCTTTGTACGCATCTTCAACAAGCTGACCCCACTGCCAGAAGGCGACCTGAAAACGCGCATCCAAACCCTCGCAAGGCAGGTGGGTTTTCGCGTCAATGCCATTTCGGTGATGGATGCCTCGCGCCGTTCCACCAAGCTCAACGCCTTTTTCAGCGGCTTGGGCAAAACGCGAGAGGTGGTGCTTTATGACACCCTGGTAGAAAAGATGGGGGAAGAGGAGATCGTCAGTGTGTTAGCGCACGAGTTGGGGCATGCCGTCCATAAAGACGTGCCCAGGATGCTGCTGGAGCAGATCGTTGTGTTTGGTGTGTACCTGTTAGGTTTTGCATGGGTTGCGCAAAATACTGGTCTGGCACAGGCTTTTGGCCTTTCCGACGCGCATTTTGGCTTCAGCCTGCTGCTTTTCAGCATCCTGATCAGCCCTCTCGATCTGCTGCTCACCTTCCCGCTCAACTACCTCAGCCGCAAGGCAGAATATGCCGCCGATGCCTTCGCGGTAGAGCAGACAAGTGGGCAAGGAATCGCCAATGCGCTGCGCATCCTGGCGCAGGAAAACCTTGCCAACCTCAATCCACACCCCTTATACGTGTTGCTGCACTACAATCACCCGCCGCTATCCCAACGCCTGAGTGCCATTGAGAAAGGGATGCAAGTTTAGTGGGTTAGTGATATCATTTACGCTTACGTTGGGTGTTGTTATCACACAGGCAACGCAAAATAACCAGTGATATTGAGGAGATGAGATCTTATGGAAACGGTCTCTCAACTTGTTGAAAAGAAAGACGAGAAAGCTGAAAAAACGCGCAATCGTAGCCTTCAACGGCTGATGCAATATTCCGCGATTAAGCTAATCTCTCTTTTTGTCACGGTTGTGATCGGCGTTTTCCTGACGATCATGATCGCCAATATGGGGGGATACGTGGACCAGATGATGAAGGCAGAGATCCAACAAAATATCACCATACAGATTCAGAGGAACCCTGCTTATAAGCAGTTGGATCCTGCCGAAAAAGAAAAGTTAATTGCGGAAAAGATCCAGAACGAAATTGAACGTCTCGACCTTGACCAACCCCTCATGTTTAGGGCTTTGCGATATCTCAAGAATGCGCTCACACTGAACTTAGGTCGCTCCCAGAATATGTCCAGTGATAGTGGCTCCCGCACTGTGCGCCTGATCATTCTGGAGCGACTGCCATACACCCTTTTATTGATGGGTACCTCTGAGTTGATACTGTTCTTAAGCACGCTTTTTCTGGCGCTGATACTTTCGCGTAAGTATGCCAGCTTCTGGGATAAGCTCGTTATCACGCTTTCACCCACCTCAGCAATCCCAGCATGGTTCTTTGGTATCTTCCTGATCCTAATCTTTGCAGCGGTTTTACGCATCCTGCCGTTTGGTGGGGTCATTGATGCACCTGTACCTGAAACGTTTATCGAACGTGCACTCAGTGTCTTGAAGCATCTGATCCTACCCGCCAGCTCGCTGATCCTTAGCTCTTTCTTTATCAGCATCTATGACTGGCGTACCTTCTTTCTGATCTATTCCTCGGAAGATTACGTCGACACTGCCAAAGCCAAGGGCTTGACCTCACGTGATATTGAACGGCGCTACATCCTGCGCCCTACCCTGCCGACCATCATCACTTCCTTTGCACTTCTTTTGATCTCGGTTTGGACAGGCGCCATCATCACTGAGTCGGTCTTTACCTGGCCTGGTTTGGGTTTGGTCACCTATCGTGCAATTGGACTTTATGATACGCCGGTGATCGTTGGCACCACCATCATCTATGCCTATCTGCTTGCAATCACCGTCTTCCTGCTGGATTTCATCTATGCCATTGTCGATCCGCGCGTAAAGATTGGCGGCAGTTCAAGCACAAAAGCCTGACACGACAGGACAAATTAGCC
>CAZJLN010000141.1:2221-6253 GCA_964546745.1 uncultured Anaerolineaceae bacterium | reverse complement strand
TCCGAGTCCACTGGGAGAGAAATGTTGTCATTGCGACGAAGGAAGCAATCTGGTCATTGCGTAGCACCTGTAAAGGGTTGCGAGGAACGAAGCAATCTCGGTTTGTGAGACTGCTTTGACTCACGAGGGTCTCGCAGTGACAACAAGTTCCTTTATGTCATTGTGGTCTCTGTGAGAGAGAATACCCCCAAAAAACCTACCCCGCAGTCGTAGCCCCAGTATCATACTCGCCGCGGAAAGCAGGCGGTAAAAGCGCAGCAATATGCGACATGATTATGCGGCTGCTTTCTTTGATTTGCTCACGCGAAGGTCGATCCAACCCAGCACCGGGCAGCGGACCAAAGGGCTTGCCGATATTTGCCCAAACGCGTATGCGGTGTTTTTTCCGCTTGATGGTCCCGAAAAGGTCCCAGCCGTTATCCGAATATGTTGCGATCGGGAGAAGCGGTACGCCGGAGCGCATCGCCAGGTAAGCTGCGCCAGGCAGCGCCTGCCCCAAAGGTGGCTCGTGTGTGTGTCCCTCGGGGAAAATCACCAATACACCCTTTTGCGACAGCACCGCTTCAGCGGCTTTGATCGTCTCAAAATTGGGTGTGCCCTGCTCCACCTTGAGCGTGCGCCAGGCGTTGGGGAACATGCGCATCAGCTTAGGGGCATTAGGCATCTCAAAATCGCCGATAAATTCCAGCGGATAACTCGTGGAATGGATCGGACCGATCGTATCCAAAAAGTGAAAATGATTGCCGACGATGATGAACGGTCCTTCTTTTGGCAGGTTATCCCTACCTGAGATTTCAAAGTGGGTCAGCAGACTGCCACCCAGCGCAATCCCGCTGCGCAAGAGGGTTCGAATGAATCTGCGACGGGGATAGGGATATTTCTTAATTAATTCAACCAGTTCATCTTTATTGCGCATGATCTATTCCTTATAAAATTCGGATACTTCTTGTAACAATTTTACCCAATTTCCCCATCTTGACCAGTCTAATTTTGATCGTTCAACAGTAAAAAGCTGACCAGCGCCGTATTGGACAGAACATGGTCAGTACCAGCCCTGCGTAGTTCTTTTTCGTTGCCAAAGCCACACAAAACGGACAGGGATAGGCTACCGGCTGCTTTGGCAGCGCGCACGTCCACCAACGTATCACCGATCATCAGGCAGTTTTCCGGTGGGATCTGTAACACTTTCGCCGCATACAGGAGTGGGTCGGGGAAGGGCTTGGTATGGCTGCAGGTCTGGCTGGTGACTATCACCTTAAAAAAGTGCGTGAGATTAAAGTGATCGAGGAAGGCTTGGGTAGTGCGCTCGTCGCGTGCGCTGACCACTGCCATGGGGTAGTGTGGCTGCAGCGCCATTAGCATCTCGTCTACGCCTGGCTCCAGCCTGAACAGGTCAGACGGGTGCCGGCGCAACAGTTTACGGCGGAAGCCCCTGTCCATCAGATTGACAAGGTGCCGGTCCAAATGCAGGCGGTCTGCCAGGGTATAGAAGAAATTGCCAGGGGACTCGGCAGCCATGATCACCTGGCGCGCAAAGGACTTGGGGTCGCGCTGCTTGAAAAGCCAGGCGATGGGCTTGAGCGCAACTGCCAGGCGCGCCACCATGTGATCGTCGGTGTCGCTGAGCGTGCCATCGACATCAAATAGCAGGGCTTGGATGCGCTCAATCGGAAGGGTCATGGCAGGTTATTGAAGATGGTCTGATAAATCTGTTGATCTGGTGCAATGATCCATGTTACCATGTCTTCCTGTTTAATGATGGAAGCAAAAACCCCATCATCTTGCCAAACCTGGTTGCCCAGGCTGTCGATGGAGCTGTCACCCCAGTGCAGGTCAGCGTGGTGAATTAGGGCTTTCCAAAATTCGAGCCTGTCCTGTTCCGTATCCCAGGTGCTGCGCATGACAAAGGCAAACTGGTCTGCGTCTGTTTGGTGATAGACGAGGTAAGTGTCCCCGCCCCAGCCTGCGGATGCCGGGAGGGCTTCATTGTCCTCAAGGCGCTGAGATGCCTGGTCGCCATGCGCTAGGATCAGGTAGGTATACCATTCGCCCATTACGTTGCGGTCATACTCTTCCCAGCCGCTGCCCAGATCAGGGGTCAAGTCGGGCAGTTCTACTGGGATAGGAACGTCATTCAGGTATTTCTCGGGGTGCAGGATTTGCTCGGTGGAGACGGGCACATTTTGGTAAGCCGCATCGACTGCTGCATAGCCGCCTTGGTCCATCAGGTGTTGCACAAAAATTTGTCCCTTCTCATAAGGGAACATGAAGTCCGATTTCATGTAATGAGGAGCGGCATCAAAGATGGGGCTTTCGTAGCTGTTATAGAATTGCAGAATATCCTTGTAATCCTGTGGGGTCGCGTAGCGTTGAAACCAAGCCAGCTCGGTGACGGTGGCATCCCCTTCGATGAGGGATTGGATGGCAGCACAGCGCTCCGAGTCATCCTCACAGGCGTCTTCAGTGTACCCGAGCTTGCCGTCAAAATCGTAAGCCTGGTCCTGCAGTACATGGGTATATTCATGCGCATAGGTAGTCTTTTCTGCGCCGGTGAATGCTTCGCCCTGCACCACATACATCGCCTGGATCTCATCGTCATAATAGCCGGCAATTTGCTCGCTGTATAACTCGGTGTAAAAACTGATCAGGTCAAAATCGGGTGGGAGCAAGCCGAGCATGCTCAAAACGCTGGCATCTTTAGCGGCATCTTCAGGGGTGTACTCGCTGAGGAAGTCATTGATTACATTCTGCCGCAGCTCATCCGGCGAGAGCAAGGCGCGCGGAACGGAGGTAGTCGGGTTCAACCCACGCAGGGAGATCACCTGGGTTTGGATCAGATCCATGCTGGCAGCCACGTCCGGGTCAAGTGTAGTTTCACCTGGTTGGGAAGCCACGGTAGGCATGGGTGTGGGCAGGCTGACCACAGGCGTGGGGTTGGGGGTTAGATCAGCCTTGCGAATGAAAAAGGTGGCACCGATGGCAAGCATTGCTGTCACGCACAAACAGACAATGCCAAAGATGATCGCAAGGGTAATGATGATGTTTCGGGTTGTTTTATCCATAAAGCCCTTCTTTACCAAACTCCGCATCCTCGCAGAGGGTGATTTTGACGAATTATGGCAAGTATACCAGTTTTGCGGGATGGATTTATGATTTATATAAGGAATAATTCAACCGAAGCCCCATCGTTTTAGGTGATTAAATACTTATTTTGTTCATTCTGACCACTGTAACTGAAGGTGTCTCATTAATTTCCTCGAATTTCTTGAAATTTAAGATTCTAAAACACTTGACTCGTTTAGATTCATGATATTATTATCTTGAACTGTTATGGTCTTATTAGCACGTTTCCTTATAGGAGTAAAATATGAAAACGCTTCTGCTTTTACGTCACGGAAAATCTAGCTGGAAAGAAAAAGACCTGCCGGATAAGAAACGCCCCCTCAAAAAACGCGGTATAAACGAATCGATTTACATCGGCAAAGCCCTGCTCGAAAATGAGTTGGTGCCGCAGGTGATCCTTTCGTCGCCAGCAGTGCGGGCGCATGATACTGCCGAGCAAGTGGCGAAGGCGTGTGGCTTTAAGCAGAAGATCGTTTGTCCGCATGATTTTTACATGGCTGAACCTTCTGGCTATATCCAGGAGTTAAAAGCACTACCAGACGACATTGAACGCGTATTGGTCGTTGGGCATAACCCAGGGCTTGAGGCGCTGCTGCAGTATTTTGATGGCAAGATTGAAACCCTGCCAACAGGCGCTTTAGCGTATCTCAGTATGCAACTCGATTCCTGGTCCAACCTCAGTCTTGATTCTGCTGGGGAATTAGTGGGCTTCTGGCACCTGGATAAGGCAGAGGAAGCCGCCATGGAGGAAGAAATGGCAAAGGAAAAGAAAGACAAGAAAGATAAGAAGGAAAAGAAAGAAAAGAAAGGCAAGAAGGGCAAGAAGTAGTTTCCTTCTCCTGATCATATGAGAAGGGGGAAAGGATTGTCGCCGCAGGCGAAATTGTAACAAAAAGCGCCTTATTTCAT
>CAZJLN010000141.1:0-2211 GCA_964546745.1 uncultured Anaerolineaceae bacterium | reverse complement strand
ATGGCGCTTTTTCTATCCATTGTCAGGTTTACTAATCATTTTTTTTCAGGTCGCATCCTACCGGTTTCCTGTCATTGTGAGCGCTATGCAGCAATCTTCGTTTCTCATGTGAGACTGCTTCGTAAAAATGCCTCGCAGTGAAAGATGTATTGCCTATGAAGTGACTTGCCTCTCCCTTCAGAGCCTCATGCTGCAGCCTGAAGGAGCGCTTCGATGCGATCCATAGATTGCGAGAGTCCCTGCTCCATGTTGTATTTGAGGATGAAATCCCGATCCGCTGCCGACTGAAAGACAGCATGTCGCCTGAGGATGGTTTGAGCCCCTGTTGTTTCGAAGGTAACGGTGTTAAGGGATACATGCCTGGGTGTTCCCTCAAATTCAAGGGTGTTAATGATCAGTCGGTTTGGCTCCACGGCATGGAAGGCGCCATGGAAGGCAAAGGTGTTGCCGCGTAGATCGGTTTGGACAAAGCGCCAAATGCCACCCTCCCGCACATCCATTTTGTCCACCATGGTGCGGTAGATGCTGGGTCCCCACCATTGGGGAATCATTTCCGGGTCGGTATAAATCTTGAAAACTGCCGCGCGAGGAAAATCAAAGGTGCGCGTGTACATGTATTCCTGAGAACCCGGGTCGGCAACTAAAGTAAATTTGGACATATCATCTCCTTTCTCTGCGTGAATTGGACGTAGAATTCGAGATCGACGGAGCACTAAGGGGTTATGCTATTAATACTATACCCGACCGACGGGTCAAAATCAACTAAGAACCTTGTAAGGTGTAGAATCATTCCCGTCACAGCAATCATATTCTGCGTAGGCTAAATTGCCAAAACGAGAAAACCCCCAGGCATTCCTAATTAATCACCGATCGACCATGGCTTGATCTCCAGGTTAGTGAGCACATGCCGGACGAACATCTCGGTGTTGTCAATCTTGGGCTGCACGCCTGGCATGGCAATCTTGTTATGCCGCAGGAATGCCGAGGTGACATAATCACGCACATTGCCCTCAATTTGGGGAAAACCTTGCATCCCCAGCGAGACCCAGTTGATGGTGCGGCTGCGCGGTGGAGAATCACTCTTCATTGGCACGATATAGAGGATGGTGGTCTGGTCGAGCATAGTGAGCAGACTGTTAACGCCCTGCTTAACCAAATCACGGCGGGCTTGCGAGACGAAGCTGTTGGCTTCCTCATCCAGGATGCAGCCGCTAAACTCTAGCTCCTGCGCCGCATGATAGGCGTTGATAATGGGCTTGCCGGCAAAACAGCGCTCTTCGATAAAGAACTCGCCCAGCGAGATGGCGCCGCGCAGGGGAAAACCGGCAGCAAAGGACTTGTTCAGCAGCGTGGCACAGACCGTCACAAAGGCGGCATAGTGTTGTAACAGCTGTTTGAGCGGTAGCGATGGGTCAAACGGCAGGGTCACCAGGATGCTGTCGGAAAAGAGCACCCAGTCGATGCCCGCCAGGGTGTTATGCCAGGGGATTATCTCGTCCGATTGTGGTGTAGCTGCGCTAATATTGGCGATGATCGTTGAGGGGATGTTGACCAGCGTATCCGAAACGATCTGTGCCGTCTTGTGGATGTCGTTATTGAGGATGATCTGCTTGTAGCCTAAAATGTCGAAGAACCCGACAAATCCGGTTTGGGGTTTGATTGCGGTCATGCTTGTGCTCCTTGTGCTGGTAGCGGGGTATGCTGAATAGCTTCCCAGGTTTGAATTGCCCATTTCAGGTCTGCCGGCTTGTCAAAATAGAAGGCGGTCTGCAGGCAGGTAGTGGGTGAAGCGGTGAAGGCATGCAGCGCCAGGCGCAGGTGTCCTTCGCCGATGTCTTCCGGTTCCAGCGAGGCAAAGCGCTTCAACTCGCCCGTGCTCGATTCGAGGATGTCCATCTTGTTTTGCTCAGCCCGCTGCTTGAGATCCTGCAAGAGCGCCTCCCGCTTGTTGGGATCATCATACCTAAACACAACTGACAGGATGGTGCGCCCGGTCGTCCATAAGACCAGCGCCTGGTTTTCCACGCGGCGCTTATAGTCCTGGTCGAGGCAGATGCGCCATTCTGGGGTGATTTGATAGTCCATTCCGTGATACCTCTAAAAAACTGACTTGTAAAAGTTTACTTCTCAAGTATATACTAAATATAGGCATGCAGGCAGGATGTGCGGATTTTTCTAGCTTAAAGTTGAAAGTTCAAAGTTGAAAGCTGA
>CAZJLN010000140.1:3557-6296 GCA_964546745.1 uncultured Anaerolineaceae bacterium | reverse complement strand
TTCAGCGTGGAAGATCAAGGCATTGGCATTTCAGCAGAAGATTTACCGCATGTCTTTGAGCGTTTTTACAAAGCTGACCGGTCCCGCAGTGGGCTTGGTACTGGTCTTGGATTAGCTGTTGCTCGACAATTGGTGGAAGCGCAGGGGGGAAAGATCTGGGTTCAAAGCACCTTAGGGCAGGGAAGTATTTTCAATTTTTCTATTCCTCTTCATAACAATTCGTTAATATTCCCTTGAAAAAGGCAAAACTGAACCATAGGGGGATCTTAATAGTTGCCTGATATGCTTGCTCTTGTAAGGTTTAGAAAATATCTTAAGGAGCATAGAATGAATCAAAAAAAGTATCGCGTTATAGCCTTTTTATTGGTAACGGTAATGACAATAAGTGCTTGTGCAAAAGCAGAGCCAACCTCTTTACCTGCAACAGAGGCATCAACACTTCCAACCACTGCTGTAGTTGAAGAAACAGAACCTACTGTTTTAAGCGGAACTATCACTGCAGCCGGAAGCTCAACCGTTTATCCTCTCGCGGAAGCAATGGCAGACCGATTTTTGGCAGAAGGCTTTAGTGGAGAGGTCACCATTTCCTCTGTCGGGTCTGGCGCAGGCTTTGAACGATTTTGCGTAGCAGGAGAGACAGACATCGCGAATGCCTCTCGTGCGATCAAATCATCTGAAGTTGAATCATGCCAGACTATTGGCAGAAACCCAATCGAATTTCGTGTTGGAACTGACGCGCTTGCCATTGTGGTTAGCACTGAAAACACCTTCCTAACTGACGTCACACTGGAGGAATTAGGTTTAATCTTTTCATCTCGGACAACCAAATGGTCCGATGTGCGGGCAGAATGGCCTAATGAGAATATCCTACGCTTTTCCCCTGGCACTGATTCGGGAACCTTTGATTATTTTGTAGAAGGCGTTATGGCACCATTGAACCCCAACTCAGACGGAAAGGCTGATATTGATGCGGGCAAGAAAGACATTTTGGACGCAGCCAATACCCAATTTTCTGAAGATGATAATGTGTTGGTTATGGGTGTGGAAGGCAGCCAATATGCAATAGGTTACTTTGGTTTTGCTTACTATGTTGAAAACCAATCTAAATTGAAAGCCCTTTCCGTTGATGGCGTTGCTCCAACAGCACAAAGTGCTGAAAATGGAAGCTATGCATTAGCCCGCCCGCTTTTCATATACTCAGATGCAAAAATTCTAAAGGAAAAACCACAAGTGGCAGCTTTCGTCGACTTTTTCCTGACTTATGTCAATGAAGAAATTGAGAATGTTGGTTACTTCCCTGCTTCTGAAGAGGCTATGAACAGTGCAAAGCAAGCCCTTGCAGATGCATTAGACTAATCATTATTAATCACTGGGGACTTGCCAGCTTGGCAGGTCCCTCAATGTATTTAATCAGTTATGTTAAATCTCAAGAAGCGCCGCCGTCCATTTGAAACATTGATCAAAGGTTTCCTTTTCTTTTGTGGAGCCTTTTCAATCCTAACCACAACTGGGATCATCTTTGAAATTGGTAAGGAAGCACTCTTGTTCTTCAAGAGTCCTGAAGTGAACCTCTTTGAGTTCCTATTTGGCACTCGCTGGCAACCCCAAGCAGGTGATTTTGGAATTTTGCCACTTTTGAACGCAACCCTGACAACAACATTTTTTGCTATGCTAGTTGCACTTCCGCTGGGTTTGGGAGTGGCAATTTTTTTAAGTGAATATGCAAATAAACGCACACGGAATCTGCTAAAGCCTATCCTTGAAATCTTGGCTGGCATTCCCACAGTAGTTTATGGTTACTTTGCCTTAACCTTTATGACCCCTCTACTGCGCAGCATTTTTGGTGTGGATACCGTCAATATTTATAATACAGCATCAGCTGGCTTGGTGATGGGGATCTTAATCCTCCCCCTGGTAGCGTCCATGTGTGAAGACGCCCTCTCTGCCGTTCCCAATAGTTTGAGAGAGGCATCGTACGGATTAGGTGCAACTAGATTTGAGACTGCTGTCAAGATTGTCTTGCCAGCTGCCCTCTCTGGTCTTGCAGCTGCTGTGATTGTGGCAATTTCACGCGCTGTGGGAGAGACTATGATTGTTGCAATGGCAGCTGGAGCTGGTGCGAACTTGACCTTAAACCCCTTCAAATCAGCAGAGACAATGACTGGGCATATTGTGCGCATCTCGGGAGGGGATCTTAGCTATGATTCGATTGATTACAACAGCCTTTTTGCAATCGCCATTATGCTTTTTTTTATGACCTTGTTATTGAACATCACCAGTCAAAAGATCGTCCGAAAGTTCAGACAAAAGTACGAATGAAAACACTCCTACTTTCACCTTACTTTGAGAACAATCTGAAGGGCAGGCAGCGAAAAGGCGTCTTATTTATGCAAACCTTTCGCTTGATGACCTTATTGAGTGTCATTTTTTTAATTTTGCTTTTGTTTAATATTATTAACCAGACATTTGGGTATATGGTAATCCAGACAAAAGTTAAGCCATCCGATCTTAATGTAAGTAATTTATCTGAACTACCAAAATCAGATTTACTTGAAATATTGCAGGCAAATATTTCTGTTGGACGCTTCGCACAACTATTACGAGAGCAACCTATGGAGGACCGCACCCAAACGGAAGTTTATCAATTGGTTTACCTGGAAGTACTCAAGCCAGAAATTGTCCAGACATGGAAATTTTGGGAGTCGTTAGTCAAAAGAAGACAAATTCAGAAAGAGGCAA
>CAZJLN010000140.1:0-3547 GCA_964546745.1 uncultured Anaerolineaceae bacterium | reverse complement strand
GAGTACCCTAATGGACAGTTAGTATTTAAATCCTGGATCAGCGGTGATTTTATCAGCAGTCCTCAATCATCCAAGGCACTTGATGCTGGTGTACGCACAGCTTTATTGGGCTCTATGTGGACGATTCTGGTTACTATTCTCGTGGCATTTCCTATGGGCGTAGGCGCAGCGATCTATTTAGAGGAATATGCCACCGAAAACCACCTAAACCGCATTATCCAAACCAATATCAATAACCTGGCAGGTGTGCCTTCCATTATTTATGGCATGCTGGGTTTAGCCATCTTTGTGCGTGTTCTTGCACCTATTACCAGCGGACAAATTTTAGGAATGGCAGACAGCGGAGCCACCAATGGACGTACCCTGATTTCAGCTGGGTTTACGCTTGCCCTCCTAGTTCTACCTATAATTATCATCAATACACAGGAAGCAATCAAAGCGGTTCCAAATTCCTTGAGGCAAGCTAGTTACGGAGTGGGAGCAACACAATGGCAGACTATTTGGTACCACGTTTTGCCCAATGCCATGCCCGGCATTCTTACTGGTACAATCCTCGCAATCTCACGTGCGATTGGTGAGACTGCTCCATTGGTAGTGGTCGGTGCTGCCACCTATATCACCTTTGACCCCAAGAACTTGTTTTCAAAATTTACTACTTTACCTATTCAGATTTACCAATGGAGTGCAAGACCCCAGGCTGAATTTCAACATCTCGCGGCTGGTGCCATTTTAGTTTTACTAATTTTGCTTCTCTCCCTAAACAGCATTGCCATAGTCCTTAGAAACCGTTTTAGAAGGTAGCATTATGAATTCAAAATTAGAAACCCAATTTGCCATATCAACAGATCACCTTAGTATTTATTATGATAAATTCCGTGCGATCAAGGACATCAGTCTGAAAATCCGTGAGAGAAAAGTCACTGCGATTATTGGACCCTCAGGATGTGGTAAGTCAACCATGCTGCGGGCATTTAATCGCATGAATGAGTTAATCCCCTCTGTAAGAACTGAAGGTAACGTGCTTTTTGGAGAGCAGAATATCTATGATAGGGATATTGATCCTGTTCAAGTACGCAAGCATATTGGTATGGTCTTTCAGAAGCCAAATCCCTTTCCAAAAAGCATTTATGAAAACATCGCCTGGGGCTTGCGCATAAACGGTTTTAAGAGTGGACTCAAGCGACCCAGCATGGATGCATGGGTGGAGTCTTGCCTGCGAAAAGCTGCCCTTTGGGACGAGGTTAAAGACAAGCTTCATAAAAGCGGTCTTTCATTATCTGGTGGACAGCAACAGCGTTTATGCATTGCCCGCACGATTGCAATCCAACCTCAGATCATCCTGATGGATGAACCTGCGTCTGCCTTGGATCCTATCGCAACATTGAAGATCGAAGATCTGATGCGGGATTTGGTTGAAGACTATACAATCATTGTAGTCACTCATAATATGCAGCAAGCAGCGAGGGTGTCGGATTATACAGCGTTCTTTAATATGGATGAGGACCGATCTGGTGTTTTGGTTGAATACGGGGAAACAAATGGTATCTTTACCAACCCAAAAGATCCTCGCACAGAGGCATACATCAGTGGGCGGTTTGGATAAGGAAAAGTGAAATTCATCGGTATTTGTCTCTAGTCGGATTGTCTGATCGTCGGATACTCGGATAGTCGTTACAGGACTTCATCTACAAGGGACGCAGAGCGATAAATCCTGAACTCCCAAGGGGATGCTTCGCGATTGGAGGACGACTTGTCCCGATAAACCTGGGATGATAAGGTCGCTCGTCGTCATGCGTCCTTTTAGACCCTCGTAGTCGGATTGCTGAACTTTCACATTGTAAAAAAAATGAGAATGGATGATTGGGATTAGAGTAATGGTGATTCTAGCATCAATAATATTTGGTGCGACTCATTGCCTGGTGGTTTTCTTTGGGTAGTTCAATTCGGAAACTGCTATTCATCAGTTCAATCAAGTTATTATTGAATAATTGTTGGGTAATTTGTATAATTAACTTAATCCCCACGCAGATTACATCATGAATAGCTGATCAGATAAGGATTTTTGAAGCGAAAGGATGGTGTTGTTATGTTTGACAGACAAATTTCAGGTTATGCTGCACTGCAACCAGGCGCGGTGTTAACGCCGTTTTCATATGAACAAGCAGAATTAAAAAGCAATGAGGTGCGGATTGATATCTCCCACTGTGGAATTTGTGGGTCAGATCTACAAGCAATTGATGATGTCTATTCAGTATTTGAATTTCCATTTATACCTGGACATGAGGTGGTCGGAATCATCAGCGAAGTTGGTTCGGAAGTTCCTGTAAGCCGCCTTGGAGAACGCGTTGGCATTGGCTGGCAAGCAAGAGCCTGTGGACATTGCACCATGTGTTTAAGTGGAAATATTAATCTATGTTTGGATGTGGTCAATAATGGATCATGGACGCCTTACGGAGGATTTTCTAATTCCATTGTGGTTCAACAAGAATTTGCCTATCTGCTGCCTGATGATATGCCAGCTGAAATCGCAGCAGTCCTAATGTGTGCTGGGATTACCGTTTATGCAGCCCTCTCAAGACATTTCACTTCGGTTGGGCAAAAAATTGGCATTGTGGGAATTGGTGGATTAGGGCATTTGGCGCTCCAATTTGCCAAAGCGATGGGGTATGAAGTGACCGCCATTTCGCGTTCTCCACAAAAACAAGCTGAAGCCTTCAGTTTCGGGGCAAGTCATTATATTTACGGTTCGGATAAGACTGCTTTAAAACAAGCTGAGGGCACTTTTGACCTTTTGTTAATCACATCTCACGGCAACATTTTCTGGGATCATATGCTGGATATTCTCAAGAGGAAAGGGAAGATCATTCTTGTTGCCTTTCCTGAAGTCAATTTCAGCCCGGTTGACCTGGTTGTGCATGAATTAAGCATCGTGGGATCTTTTGTAGGCACGCCTACTGAGATGCGTGAAATGCTTGCTTTTGCTGCAGCAAATCAGATCAAACCCATGGTTGAGCTGATGCCTATGTCACAAATCAATCAAGCTATTGAGAAGGTCAGGCAAAACAAAGCACGCTACCGGATAGTTTTGGTCAATGATCTTAAGTGAATTAGAGGTTTTTAGCTTAACACTTTTTTGTTCTGAAAAGGTTTTTATTAGTACTCCGACCATGAATCTCATGGGAACCTCGCGACCTGAGAGTACCGACGAAAACCACTAATAGGCACCCTCACCTAACCTCTCCCTCGAGGAAGGAGAGGCAGATCAGTGTTTACTAACTAGCATTAGTTGGCAATGACGATAAAATTACCTGGGTATTGGAAACCAATAGGTAAAATCCTTGCATGGTGAGCTTACGTGGGGTCCTGCGGAACACCGGCGAGAACATAGAAAGTTGCCTTAAACCAAAATTAGCCCCTAATCCAACTATTTTCAAGCCTTTAAATGCTTGTTATGATCCTATGACGCGTTGTCTTTATTTTGCCGATGGTTTGAGCAAGAAGTAGCCAAAACCAAGTGCTAAAAACAGGTAAAGGACAACCACACCCC
>CAZJLN010000139.1:0-6336 GCA_964546745.1 uncultured Anaerolineaceae bacterium | reverse complement strand
AACCGTATGCAAGTGATTATTCCCGATGGCTTGATCGAATAGCAGGTTTTCCAATGGATGAGCACAAGTATTGGATTGGTTTTACCAAAGTAAAAGGATTAGGATCGGTTCGCATCCGACACCTGTTGGACCATTTTGGCAAATTGTCAATTGCCTGGGATGCCCCATTGGAAGCGCTTAAAGCAGCAGGATTAACCGGCAAAGTACTTGATCAATTCATACTTATCAGACAAGATATTGACCTTGATAAATATTGGGAAAGAGTTGTTGAAAGGAAAATTAATGTTTTAACATTGCTTGATGAACAATATCCAAAACGTCTGCGCGAGATTGATCAACCCCCACCAGTACTCTACTACCGCGGAAACATCAGCCCCGTGGATGATTGGGCTGTTGCGATTGTCGGTACTCGCAGAGTGACCAGTTACGGACGTCAAATCGCTCAGGATACAGCAGCCTACTTGGCAAGCAACGGCATCACCATTGTAAGTGGCTTGGCTCGAGGTGTGGATGCCTTGGCACATCAATCTGCATTGGATATGAACGGACGCACCATCGCTGTTTTAGGTTCTGGTGTGGATATCATTTATCCCCCAGAGCATCGAAAATTGGCGGATGCGATCATGGAAAGTGGCGCCATTATCAGTGACTATCCTCCAGGCACTCAGCCTGATGGGGTAAACTTCCCACCAAGAAACCGCATCATATCCGGTTTGAGCCGGGCAACCATTGTCATTGAAGCAGGACAAAAAAGCGGAGCTTTGATCACAGCTCAATTTGCCAATGATCAAGGCAGAGATGTTTTTGCTGTACCTGGTTCAATCCTTTCTCCAATGAGTAAGGGAACCAATCAACTTATTTCAGATGGTGCAACACCATTGACAAACCCCAAAGATGTTCTGGATGCTTTAGGATATACGCAAATTGCTGCTCAACAGATCGCTCGTACTGAATTGCCTGTCGAACCTGACGAAGCAAAAATTATTAAGCATTTAGGGTATGAACCCATGCATGTCGATGAGATTTGCGCTAAAAGTAACATGCCGATCGAAAAATTAACTGCCAGTCTCACTATGATGGAATTGAAAGGCTTGGTTCGTCACGCAGGTGGTATGCAGTATGTGCTGATGCGTGAACCCAGGGCTGACTATCATACGGATTAATTCTCTGCTAGTTCCGCATTTTTATATGATGGGGTTTTAAAAATTTTTTTCTAAAGAATATACACTAATGTTTACAAGTACTTGTTTTATCAATTATTTTGATTATGGTATGATAGGCAGGTTCAAATTAAGGAAAGCAATATGGCTTGATTAGCTTATTGCCTGTTAGGAGTGTCATCATTGAAAGCTTATTGTGTTAAGTGTCGAGAAAAACGAGAAATAAAAGAAGCTGAAGCAACTTATAACGCCAAGGGTGCGCCAGTCACCAAAGGCGTGTGCGAGGATTGCGGAACCAAGGTCTACCGCTTAGGAAAAACTGAAGAACATGAAGGCGTGGAAAAACCGATCCTTCAACCAAAGGTACCTGAACGTCTTGGTAACTTAGTGATCGTCGAATCTCCGGCTAAAGCCAAAACAGTTGGCCGCTTCCTGGGTGAGAAATACAAAGTTAGAGCTTCAGTAGGTCATGTACGGGATCTTCTTAGGTCACAATTATCGGTGGATGTTGAAAATAATTTCACTCCCAAATACCGTGTCCCTAACGATAAAACGGAAGTAGTCAAGGAACTCAAAGGCCTCGCAGCAAAATCTAAAAAAATATATCTTGCCACTGACCCTGATCGCGAAGGTGAAGCCATTGCCTGGCATCTTATGGAATCCGCTAATATTGATGCAGATCGTGCAGAACGTGTTGTGTTTCATGAAATTACCAAAACTGCGGTTGCCGATGCTTTTGCCCATCCACGTGTGTTGGATATGGACCTTGTCAACGCTCAGCAAGCAAGACGGGTGTTGGACAGGTTAGTCGGTTACGGTATTACCCCGATACTTTGGGCAAAGGTCAGAGGTGGATTATCCGCTGGCAGGGTTCAATCTGTTGCCCTGCGTTTGATTGTCGAAAGAGAGCGAGAAATTGACTCATTTGTTCCAGTTGAATTTTGGACAATTGCTGCAGAGTTATTGCCGGAATCTGGAAAAAAGAGCTATATAGCCAAATTAGTTAAGGTCGATAAAGCTGATCCGTTACTTGCCAATCAAACTGATGCTCAACGACTTGCAGATGACATGAAGCAAGCTGTTTATATCCTGGATTCAATAAAAATTGGAACAAGGAAGCGAAAACCTTCAGCACCGTTTATTACCAGCACACTGCAACAGGAAGCCTCTCGAAAGTTAAGTTTTACAACCAAACGCACCATGATCGTTGCACAACAACTTTATGAAGGTGTTGAAATTGGTAATGGTGGTCCAACTGGTTTGATCACCTATATGCGTACTGACTCCACCCATGTCGCAGAGCAGGCAGTTCATGAAGCTCGTGGGTATATCAAAGAGCGTTTTGGGACAGATTATTTACCATCAAGGTCACCGATATACAAAACCCGAAATGCCTCAGCACAGGAAGCACATGAAGCAATCAGACCGACCTCAGTAAACAATATTCCTGAAAAAGTTGAACCCTTCCTATCAAAAGATCAATTTCGACTCTATAAATTAATATGGCAGCGTTTTGTTGCCTCCCAAATGGAATCAGCCCTCTATGACACTATTACAGTAGAAGTTGAAGGAAAAGGAAAGTCACATCAATACTTATTAAGGGCATCTGGGAGCAAATTACGTTTCCCGGGTTTCTTGGTCGTTTATGAAGAAGCTAAAGATGAAAATAAAGTAGATGAAGATGCTGATAATGTAGACATTCCCATCGATGATATGCGGGAAGGGCAACCTCAAAAGCTAATAAATCTGATCACTGAACAGCATTTTACCCAACCACCGCCGAGGTTCACCGATGCTTCATTAATTCAAGTGCTTGAGGAAAACGGAATAGGGCGTCCTTCAACCTATGCTCCAATTATTTCCACAATCCAAGATCGCGGATATGTCAGTCGAGAGTCGAAAGCCTTGTATCCCACGGAAATCGGATTTTTGGTAAATGATTTGATTGTTGAATATTTCCCAACCATAGTAGATATTGGATTCACTTCGGGAATGGAGGAAAATCTGGATGAAGTTGCTGAAGGCAAAAAGGATTGGGTGGAGGTCATCCGCAAGTTTTATGAACCTTTTGAAAAAAGCCTGGATATTGCGCAAAAGCATATGCCAGAAAAGAAATTAGAACCTGAAAAGGCCAATCGCCCATGTCCAAAATGCGGGCACGATTTGGTAATTCGGATCGGTCGCTTTGGAAAATTTATCTCTTGTAGCAACTTTCCGAACTGTCGATATACAGAGCCCTGGATTAATAAGATTGGTGTTACCTGCCCAACCTGCCAATTAGGAGAAGTGATCGAAAGACGAACAAAAAAGGGCAGAATCTTTTATGGATGTGAACGTTACCCGGAATGTGATTTCACATCTTGGAAACGTCCTCTATCGATATCCTGTCCAAAATGTGGCGGCACCTTGGTGGAATCCAATAAAAACCATGCCCAATGTTTGGATTGTAAAGAGACATTTCTGAAAAAAGAACTGGACATCGAGGAATAATAATTCCACTTGGTATAAATCTTGCAGTCTTTTATTGCAGATAGACTTAATATGTTCTAAAATACATTTGGTTGTCTATAAGATCTAAAAGCTTGGTAGGAGTTAGAGATGAGCAAAGAAAAATTTTTGGAAATCATAAAAAAACCAGTTTTTATTGCGGTTGCAGGAGTCATTCTTGGTTTAGTCCTTGGCTTGGCCATTGGGTGGGGAATTTGGCCTGTTCAATGGACGGATGCTTCCGCTGAAAGTTTGCGTCCCGATCTGCAGCGGGATTTTCTTCGCAATGCGATTGTAGCTTATGAAAAAACCGGAGATCAAGTAAAAGCTGTTCAGTTATTCAATGAACTAGGAGATTACAAAGAGCAGACTTTATCAGAGCTTGTAAAGGATCAAGGTTTCTTAAACATTGAGCAACTCCTTAAGTTTAGTCAGGTTGTGTCAGCTGAATCCGCTGTTATTGAACAACCTATTGAAGCTAATGACGAAGATGGAACGCAAGACACTGAATCCAAGATTGGAAAGTGGCTTCCCATTATTCTGGGTATTCTATTGGTAGGTGCCGCAGTTTTGGTGTATTTTATTTTTATAAAAGATAAAATTCCTCCCAAACACAAATCATTGGCTGAAGAAGTACCTGAAACATCCATCCAAGAAGAAGTTGAAACAAAAACTGTGGATATGGTCATCCCTGGAAAAGAAAAACCAGTCGCCCAGTTTATGACAACCTATATGTTTGGTGATGATCTTTATGATGATTCATTCACCTTTGATGCTCCTAATGGTGAATTTCTTGGAGAATGCGGTGTCAGCATTGGGGATACGATCGGTGTTGGAGAGCCAAAGAAAATATCAGCTTTTGAGGTCTGGCTTTTTGATAAGAATGATGTCCAAACTGTGACAAAGTTATTCTTAAGCGAACATATCTTTAATGAAGTTGGACTCAGAGGGCGCCTGGAATCAAAAGGAGAGCCCATCCTGGCAGAATCTGGCAAGCAAATTTTGCTTGAAACCGCCACATTACAACTCGAAGCACGTATTGTTGATATGAATTATGGAGAGATTCCTCTTCCCGAAAACAGCTACTTTCAACGCTTCACTTTAGAGCTTGCCATTTGGCGAAAATAAAATTTTAAAAAGAAAAAACCTGGACTAGATGGTTACCAAGTCCAGGTTTTTTTTTGCCGTAAAAAAAATCTATTCAACTGTAAGAATTTTTAATAATAATTTCCCAACTGGGGTTTCTACAGTGACCAAATCGCCTTTTTTATGTCCGATGAGTGCACTGCCCATCGGCGACGCGTATGATATCTTTCCCTTATTAGTATCCGCTTCTTTAACCCCGACAATGTAGTAAACCTCAGCAGGAAAACTTCCCTCCTGCAGGGTGACTTTTGATCCAATTTCAATTTCGCCATTGCTATTTTGACTTTTTTCCACTACTTCAGCATTCTTAAGGATAGTCTCAATTTCATGAATCCTTCCTTCTAAAAACCCCTGATCTTCTTTTGCGCTTTTATAATCAGCGTTTTCAGATAAGTCTCCCATTTCAATTGCGCTTTTGAGACGTCTGGCAATTGCTTTCCGTCTGGGACCTTTCAATTCTTCTAACTCTTTTTGCAGGTTCTTTTTGCCTTCTTGTGTAAGGTATATTGTGTCGTTCATAAATTTTTCTCCGAATTCTTTGGATCTTTTATAATTATCAGGGGAGGACATCAGGATCAAACAGTCTATTGTGTTCATCAATCGCAAAGCGATCTGTCATGCCTGCAATGTAATCACAAATGGTTCGCTCTAGCCCGAAATCCTTTACTGATGGTTGAATACTATCAGGCAACATTGTGGGAGATTTTTGGTAAGCTAAAAACAAGTCGGTAATGATCTTGTCTGCTTTTGATGACATACGGACCACTCGGTAATGGCGGTATAGATTTGTAAAGAGGAAATCCTTCAATTCTCTATTACGCCGGTGCATATCTTCGCTAAAACCAACGATATTATAAGGTAAGTTCTGCAATTCTTCAGGTGATTTGATACCAGATTTTCGTAAGTAGCGGTCAACTGACTGGATTAGATCAGTTACTTCAATATTGATCAGGCGGCGGATGATCTGATGACGTGTAAGGTCATCCAGCGTTTCAGTTCGACGTCTGCCGATTGATTCGTTTACGATTTCCCAGATGGCAATTCCATCTAATTGTGTAGGTGATATCATTCCAGAACGTAAACCATCGTCCAAATCATGTGAAGTATATGCCATCTCATCTGCTGCATTGGCAATCTGGGCTTCTAAATGACCGCGCAAGTCAGGGTTGAAATCACTTGCATCAGACAGATCGTAGTCGGTTTCATGTTTAACCATTCCTTCTAATACTTCCCAAGTTAGGTTCAAACCCGGGAATTCAGGATAACGGTTTTCAAGCTGAGTAACAATACGCAGAGAATGCTTATTGTGCTCAAATCCTCCAAAATCTTTCATCAAGTTTGCCAACGCTGATTCACCAGAATGACCAAAGGGAGGATGACCCAGGTCATGCGCTAAGCAGATCGTTTCTACCAGATCTTCATTAGCACCTAAAGAGCGTGCTACGCTGCGTCCGAGCTGAGCCACTTCAAGCGTATGGGTCAGTCGGGTGCGGTAATAATCACCTTCGTGGATAATGAATACTTGAGTTTTGTATTCCAGGCG
>CAZJLN010000138.1:0-6427 GCA_964546745.1 uncultured Anaerolineaceae bacterium | reverse complement strand
TGAGACCAAAAAACCCTTCCCCTGGTGGGGTATTGTGCTGATTATTTTGGGTGTCCTATGCATGTGTATTCCTCTGACTGTGTTGATTATTGTATTGGCAATCGTTAAATAAAAAAGTAAATCTTACACGCTGGTTATCGTAAAAATTTACTTAATCATTTAATTTAGCTCTTGATTAAAGAGCTAAATTTTTGTTAAATCAAAAAGTTCTCTTAGAGATAGATAATGATTAATATCTTTACATAAGAGTAGTCAAATCTTTATTTGGAGATATTTTTCTTTAAGTAAAGAAATTCTTCGGATAACTGTAAAGAACTTACTTTCTATGGTTTTCTATGTTAAAATTTAAGGTTGATTACTTTTTGTCTTTGGTAAATATAAATGTGTAAACAAGAAAACAGCAGTGACGAGATCTTTCTTATTGCCGGATTAGGCAATCCTGGCAGGCAGTACCACCTGTCCCGACATAATATCGGCTTTATGGTAGTCGATCAATTGGCAAAAGAGCTGGATGTCACACTGAAGAGAGTCAAGAATAAAGCCATCATTGGCGTTGCTAAGCTCGATGGCAAACAAATCATCCTCGCTAAACCTCAAACCTTCATGAATGCATCCGGAGTATCGGTTGCTCCCCTGAAACGATACTTTAAAGTACCTTTAGAAAACTTGCTGGTCATTCATGATGACCTGGACTTGCCCTTTGGCACAATCAGGATCCGACCATCTGGTGGCACTTCTGGGCAAAAGGGGATGAAATCAATTATTGAAAAACTGGGTACTCAGGAATTCCCTCGCATTCGCATGGGGATTGGTCGCCCTCCGGGTAGGATGGATCCCGTTGATTTTGTGTTGGAAAACTTCACCCCTGATCAACAATCATTGAAGGATGAAATGATTATGTCAGCAGTAGAGGCGATAAAAGTTTTTATTCAAGACGGGCTTAACAAAGCTATGAACACCTATAATGGAGATAAGTCAAGTCGTTAATCCCCTTCTCAGGCAAATTTCAACATTGCCAGAGTACCAAGAACTCCTGGAAATCCTTAAAGCTGGCAAAGCGGGTCAGGGTTACCTTTCGGGGCTCGGGTTGCCGCGCGCTGCTAGACTGCCAGTTTTAGTCAACCTGCATCATGACCTTCAGCAGCCAATCCTATTATTGACAAACCGGGTAGACAGAGCTCTGGCACTTTTCGATGAACTCTCTTTTTGGGCACCAGACGCACGCAAACTCTTTTTCCCTGAACCCAGCTCGCTATTTTATGATTCAATTGCATGGTCGCTTTCAACGCGCCGAGAACGGCTTCAGGTATTGACTGACTTGGCTTCCTACCAGATTCCAGGCGTAGAAAAACCTTCCTCACCCCCCATTATCCTTGCACCCATCCGTGCAGTGATGACCCGTACACTGGAGCGCAGGCAATTCCTACGCAATACTCGCATTCTTAAACTAGGAAATTCGATTTCTCTGGATGAGATGGTCAGGGGATGGGTTGGCGTCGGCTATGAACACAGCAATATCGTCGTCCAAATGGGTCAATTCTCGCGCAGAGGTGGCATCCTGGATATCTGGTCACCTGGTTCGATCCTCCCAGTGAGAATTGAGTTTTTTGGTAATGAAGTTGACACGCTCCGCAGCTTTAATCCAGCCACACAGCGCACTATGGAATCTTTGAAGCAAGTCATTGTTTTCCCTGCCAGGGAACTACTCCCCATGGATGCTGAGAAAAAAGGCTTTCTTCCTGATAAGGTCACTGAGTCTGCCTTGCCTTTGGTTTATCCATTGCCCTCCAGCCTGATGGATTTTCTCACCGATTCGACCCTGATCTTGCTCGATGGTGAAGAGTTTATCTCGGCAGCAGTCAATGATTTTGAAGAGGATGCCATCCAAAGGCGAAGGGACGCCCTTGAATCCGGGCAAATAACAGAAGATGCGCCAATTCCCTACATCACCTGGACTGAAATCGAGGATGGATTCCATCAGAAACAGGTTGTCGAACTGGGGCACACTAATGCCTCTGAAATGCGTCCCTTAGCTAGCAAATTTGATCCAGGTCCGCGTTTCAATGGTCGCCTTAAGGACCTGCTCAATCATCTCAATAACCTCGAAAGACAGGCGTTTCCCTGGACTATTGTCTCCCGTCAATCCTCTCGTCTGCGTGAACTCTGGCGCGAAGCTCATCCCGAGACTGATCTACAAGCTCTTGAGTGCCGCTTTTTGGAAAGTTCACTATCGAGTGGATGGGTCCTCTTCCTACCCGATAATGTCCAGCATCACCTCCTTACCGATAGTGAAATCTTTGGTTGGGGTCGTCCTCAACCCAGAAGGCGCTTTCAACCCACTGCCGAAGCCCCAGAGTCGGCTTATGGTGACCTGACCCCTGGCGATTGGGTGGTCCATATCGACCACGGCATCGGTAAGTTCATGGGTCTGATTAAACCGATTGAGGGCAATATTGAACGGGAATATCTCTGCATAGAATATCGGGATAATGATCAGCTCTTTGTGCCCATTCATCAAGCCGACCGCATCACGCGCTATATCGGTCCGAGTGGAGACACCCCCAACGTCAGCCGTTTGGGCGGCAGTGAATGGCATCAGACCAAGCAAAAGGTGCGCCATGCCGTACAGGAAGTGGCAGCAGACCTGCTTGAGCTTTATGCCAAACGCAAAATGGCGAGTGGGTACCAATTCAGCCCGGACACGCCTTGGCAGAAGGAACTCGAAGCCAGCTTCCCTTATATTGAAACTGAAGATCAACTCAAAGCCATTGTAGAGGTCAAAAAGGATATGGAATCCTCCCTACCAATGGATCGGCTTTTATGTGGGGATGTCGGATACGGGAAGACCGAGGTGACTCTACGTGCGGCTTTCAAAGCCGTCATGGATGGTAAGCAAGTGGCTGTCCTGGTGCCTACGACAGTATTGGCTCAGCAGCATTTCGACACATTCTCCCAGCGCCTGTCTCTCTTTCCGGTCCAGGTCGAAATGCTGTCTAGATTCCGAAAGCCTAAAGAGCAGACCCAAATCATCAAGCAGCTGGTGGATCAAAAAATCGATATTCTGATCGGTACGCACCGTCTCATCTCTGAGGATGTCAAATTCAAAGACCTGGGGCTGGTGATCATTGATGAAGAACAGCGCTTTGGGGTCACCCATAAGGAGCATCTGAAGAAGTTGCGCACCTCCGTGGATGTCCTGACCCTCACTGCCACCCCCATTCCCCGCACCCTCTACATGGCACTCACCGGTGCACGCGATATCTCAACGATCAACACCCCACCTGAAGAACGCCTTCCCATCGTCACCCATATCGGACCTTATGATCAGCGTTTGGTACGGGAAGCGATTGTGCGGGAGATGGAGCGCGGTGGTCAGGTTTTCTTTGTCCACAATCGGGTCCAAACCATCGCATCCATCTACAATCACCTCAGCAACCTGATACCTGAGGCGCGCATCGGCATTGGGCATGGGCAAATGCCTGAGGATGAGCTTGCTGATGTCATGCACGCTTTTAACGATGGTCAGATCGATGTGCTTTTATGCACTTCCATTATCGAATCCGGCTTGGATATTCCCAACGCCAACACCCTCATTATTGACCGTGCAGACACCTTTGGCTTGGCTCAGCTCTATCAACTGCGCGGCAGGGTTGGCAGAGGCGCTCAACGTGCTTATGCCTACCTTTTCCGCCATAAGGTTCGCCCACCAACCCCAGAAGGTCAAGAGCGCTTGGAGATCCTTGCAGAGAATACGCAACTGGGTTCAGGCTATGCTATCGCCATGCGCGATCTTGAAATGCGCGGCGCTGGTGATCTGCTGGGGACGCGTCAGTCAGGATATATTGCAGCAGTGGGGTTTCATCTATATACCAAGCTGCTGGCGCAAGCTGTCCAACTCTTTCGCTCAACATTAGGGGAGCCTGTAGAGATCAAAGATCTACCAGTCCTGGATGTGCCCAGCTTGCCCATTAACGTTGAGCTGCCCATTCCGCTCGGCTTACCCGTGGATTACATTCCAGACCAGGAGCTGCGCCTCAACCTCTACCGCCGCATTGCAGATTTGCGCACTGAAGACGAGGCAGCAGCCACAGCCATTGAGTTCGAAGACCGCTTTGGTCCGCTGCCTGAACAGGTTGAAAATCTGATCTGGCAGATGAAAGTCAAAATCAGGGCATTGCGGGCAGGTCTGGCATCCATTTCGATGGACAATACACAATTAACCTTACAGTATCCTTCTTTGCCTGCGGGTATTACTCAACGCAAGTTACCTACTGTTGATGCAATCGCCCGGGTCGGCAAAAACGCCTACCGCATTCCACTTAATCTAATTCAAGGCACTTCCTGGCAGCGCTATCTTATGGATACCCTTCTTAAACTGGAAGGATCAGGATATACATAAAACCGCAAAGGAAAGTAAACCCCAGAAATGATATACTGCAATTAATGACGAACTGTCAGAATGCTAATGGAAAATCAAACTGATATTTCTACTTCAAAAAGACCAAACTGGTTGGCTTTGTTTCCGATCCTCCTGGTAGCCATTGGAATTTGTCTGTTGTTCCTCTCGCTCCATCAAGCGGTCACCATTCAGATTGATGGGGAATCAAAAACAATCTCATCCTTTGCATTAACTCCTGCAGGGGTTATAAAACAAGCAGGCATTGAACTTTTTGAAAATGACCAGATCAACCCCCCCCTGGATACTTTCTTATTCTCACCGAACATCATCAAAATTAGTCGTGCCCAAACCGTGCAGGTATTGAACGAGAAAGAGATCACCCAGCTTTCAACGACGAGCCGTATTCCAGCCATCCTTTTGCAACAGGCTGGCATTAAGCTCTTTCCCAAGGATCAGATCCTTTGGAATGGCAGTCCAATTGACCCCGATACGCCACTTACAAAAGCCAAGATCGGATCGCTTCAATATGTCTCCGCCAGAACCATCTTCCTTGAGATAGACGGCGAACCACAAGTTTTGGTCTCCGCACAGCCTACTTTGGGAATGGCACTGCACGAAGCAGGCATCCAGCTCGCTCCTGAAGATTGGCTCTCCACGGATCTGGAGTCTCCACTTTCCGAATCTTTGAAGGTTGAAATTCGCAAAGGTCGCACCATCCAGGCAAAATTGGGGGAACAAACGATTCAAGGCAAATCTTCTGCAATAAAAGTCAGTGATGCGTTGGCGGACTTGGGAATCGTTTTACAGGGAGCCGATTACGCGATACCTGGTGAGGATGAACCAGTACCTTCCAATGGGCAGATCTCGCTCGTTCGGGTACGGGAGAGCCTGGAGTTGATAAAGGAGGAATTCCCATTCCAGGTCTCGTATGCCCCCGACCCTGAAATGGAACTGGATGGACGCTCTGTCATCCAGCCAGGTGTTACAGGTCTGCTCATTAATCGCACGCGCATTCGCTATGAAAATGGCGTGGAAACTGCTCGCCTAAAAGAGGCAGCCTGGCGAGCCAGTGAACCTCAGGATGGCATCCTTGGCTATGGCACCCAGGTGTTCGTACGCAGCGAGGTTGTGGATGGGATCAACTTGGAGTATTATCGCAAACTCAGTGTGTATGCAACCTCGTATTCCCCCAGCCGGCAAGGCGAGGGCTATGACGGCACCACCAAAACAGCCTCTGGACTTCCGTTGGAGAAGGGCATTGTTGCAGTGCTACCCAGTTGGTACCGTGCCATGAAACTTCAACAAGTCTATATTCCAGGGTATGGCTTTGGAAAGATCGCTGATACCGGCGGCGGCATCCCTGGCACTCCCTGGATCGATCTTGGTTACAGTGATAGCGACTACGTGGGTTGGCATTCCTGGGTGAGCATGTACTTTCTGACGCCAGTTCCCCAATCTATACCCTATTTACTCCCATGACATTGCCACCCCTCAACGTAACGAAACTTTTAAAGCAGCATGGTCTCTCCCCTCGTAAATCGCTTGGGCAAAACTTTCTTGTAGAACAAACAGCCCTTGAACGCATTGCTGCTGCTGCAAAACTGGAGAAAACGGACTCTGTGCTTGAAATTGGGGCAGGGCTCGGAAGTCTCACGCGCGTATTGGCAATTAACGCTGCTCACGTGACTGCGGTCGAAATTGACCCCCACCTCATCCCGATCCTTACAGAAGTACTCCAACCCTTCCCAAATGTCCGCCTGATCCACGGAGATATCATGCAGCTCCTCCCTGAAGAGATCATGGAGGTTGAGGACTATGTTGTCGTCGCCAATATCCCCTATTACATCACCTCTGCGCTCCTGCGGCGCTTGCTTGAGTCCAAGCGTCCACCTAAACGCATGATCCTGACAGTCCAGAAGGAAGTGGCGGCTCGCATCAACGCCAAAGATGGGAAAATGAGCTTGCTATCCTTGTCCGTGCAGGTTTTTGGAAGCGTTCAAATTGCATTTCATATCCCAGCTGGCTGTT
>CAZJLN010000137.1:5999-6442 GCA_964546745.1 uncultured Anaerolineaceae bacterium | reverse complement strand
TGGGATTCCATGGAATTAAATCGATGGATTCTAAGACTTTTATGAAACGAAGCGATGAACTTATAATACTATACCCCCATGATTTTTCTCTAGCGCAATTAAACTTGCTAGACAGCCATGACATGCCACGTTTCCTAAGTTTGGTCAAAGAAGACAAGCAAAGATTTCTGCTTGCAACGATCTTCCAAATGACTTACCCCGGCGCGCCGTGTATTTACTATGGTGATGAGATTGGTCTTACGGGTGGAAAAGACCCAGGTTGTCGAAAATCATTCCCTTGGGATGAGCAAAAATGGGATCATGATCTAAAAAATCAAATCCAGGAACTAATCCATATACGGCATGCGATCCCAGCCTTAAGAACAGGTGAATACACCCCGCTTTATAGTGATGACGGGCTCATTGCCTACATTCGAAAAGACACAGATGATGTTGTATTAGTG
>CAZJLN010000137.1:0-5989 GCA_964546745.1 uncultured Anaerolineaceae bacterium | reverse complement strand
ATTAACACCAATGCCACTCCAAAAACCAAGTCCTTTATAGTGGAGGAGTATTTCGAAGATGGAATACAGCTGCAAGATCAAATTGGTGATCTGCATGTGAATGTAATCAATGGAACCCTACCAAATATTTCTGTCCCTGCCATGTCTGGCGTAATTTTGGCTTAATACCGATTATTTATAAGAGAGGCATTCCTATGCGAATGCCTTTTTTCTTTTTAAAAAAGGAATGGAAGGCTGGAAGCTAGCAAGGGATAGATAGCATTCGCTAAGAGTCCCATCACTATTCCGATGACCATCCCTACCACAACATCAGAAATATAATGTACACCTAATCGAATGCGCGCTAATCCTACCAGAGGTGCCCAAACAAGCATCAGGGTTGTAAACCAGGCAGGCCCAGTTAAGATTGACATCACTGCGATTGCTGCGGCTCTGGCAGAATGGCCTGATGGAAAAGAGTGTGGATCAGTTGCACGGTAAATTTGTCCCCAATCACCTTCAGGTCTTGGTCTTCTAATTGAAAATTTGAGCAAAAGTACAACCACTGACAACAATGTCAGACCCAATGCCAAAAAAGCTGCAGTATTATGCCATCTTTGGTTTCCTACAAACCAGATAATGACCAATCCAGCCAACCAAAACCAGGAGTCACCAGAGTGGGCAAAGAAAACACAGAGTATCCTATTTATGGATTTTGAATCATCAATTCGCAGGGCAGAGGAATACTTTACATCTGCCTGCATTAAATCCTGCATATGCATTAATCAACTCGTTTTGAGAGAAATTCCCGCATTAATTCTAATTGATGGGGCTTATCAACATCCATGCCCATTTCAGCGTAAGGCACCTGAAGCGCTTTACCTGAAATATTCAATTTCTTGCAGACACGCTCAGCAGTCTGATCTAAAGTCAGCAGCTTAAGAACTAAAAGCAACAGGGTATCAAATCCAATTAAAGCTGCTTGTTTCAAAGAGCTTTTTCGGGATTCTGAGAGTTTTTCCCAGAGATCGCAGGACTTTGCCATTAATTTGGTATTGATCAAATTGATATCCCCACCACAAATTTGTGTATCCTTAAATTTGATATAAGACCGGTTTGATTTCGGGAAGGTTTCTTCCATTTTCGATTTCGACACTACGGAATAAACAATATCCAAATCATCGCTAAAATTATGGCTGCATAACCAATCTACCATTTCAACAGTCAATCCAGGAATATCCCCTGAGACCAAGACAAATAATTCATCCTTATTGGATATTTGACTTAAATAATTCGCACCTTTTTTTATGTTTTCAAATAGGCTAAATTGATCTGGTAGATATGTGATAGGTTTTGAGGATACAAGTCCACTTTCATTGTCCAACCCCACCATAAAAATACTGTCAACAAATTCACTTGCATCCATTGCATCTACAACCCACTGTACCATGGGCTTTCCGCAAATTGGAATTAATGCTTTTACTCTAAATTCATGAAAATCAGAAAGCAGATCCTCCTCATCAATTTCACCACCTGCCAGAATCAAAGCTTTCATTAGTTTAGCTCCCTAAGAGACGGTTGAAATCCAATTTGCTCAACCAGCTTTGATAACATGGGAAAGTATTGATCTGGGTGAGCATATGAGACGGGTTCCTTGTACCCTATCGCAGCAAGGATAGCTGCTTCCATCATGTTGGTACCGAAAGACCTTCCTTCCAAAACTGGTGTAGTGGTCATTAGATATTTGACACCTGCATTTTTGAAGAGTTCAACGTCTTGTTCTGTTGTAGTGTTCGTCACAACCACTTTACCTGCCATATCATCCGGCATGTATTTAGTGATGTAGTGGCAGTCACCTGCAATCACGGATGAGGTATGGAAATATTTCGAGTACTTAGGCGTACGCTTATGTTGAGATTCTCCTGTGGGATAAACCCATTCAAAAGGAAGCCTTGAGACAATTGGAATCAAAGTAGCAGCAAATGCTTTAACTTGCCTCTCTGACCTCATCGGAATACCTGCGCCTAAAGCAAACATGATATCGCCAAAAATGTATTTGTAACCTGCATCGACAAATGACCTAACCGTGCCATAGCGATCAACGGCAGCCATGATCAAGACTGAACGACCCACCTTGTCAAGATAAGAGCCGATCAGTGACTCTAATTGCTGAGCTACTTTAATCTCCAAGGTGGTTTTTAAGCCACAACCATCTGCTACAGGCGTATGCTTAACATCTTTTACCAGGGAAGCGACTGAATGCAATTTGTACCATTTATTATCCACAAACAAGCCCAAATCCGTTCCCCCAACACCAAATGCATCCACTTTTCCATCCAAGTCCCGGTACATCTGGGCAGCTTTTTTCATGTCGCCATCAGTCCCAATGCGACTGATATTGACATCCTCACCAAGAAGGTTGATCGTCACTTCTTTATCCCGTGTTGACGAACCAATACTGATACTAACTGCTTTTTTCATAATTATCCTTACTTTATCTTTTTTTGGACATAAAACCAATCCATTATAACCATAATAATCAAAAACAAAAAGAGACATATTGTGTCATAATAAGAGAATTTAAACAGTAATGAGGTAAAATACCGCGAGAGGTTAAACCTAATGGATGAACAACTTGGTATTTTATGGGACATGGATGGTACACTCATTGACAGTGGCAATTTGCACTATGAAGCATGGCGTGAAGCACTGCTAAATGAAGGTGTGTCGCTTACCTATGAGACATTTGTAACTGGATTTGGCCAAAATAATCGCCTTTGTCTCCCTATTTATCTTGGTTATCAACCTGATGAAAACCAGTATCAACGCGTGACTGACGTGAAAGAACAGCTTTACAGAGAGCTAGCAAGTTCGCAAGGAAAATTGTTTCCGGGGGTTTTGGATTGGCTCAATTATTTCCAACTGCAAGGAATTAAACAAGCTATCGCCTCTTCTGCACCTTCTCTTAATGTACAGAAAATTGTTGGGGTTTTCAATTTGGGAAAATATTTTGAAGCGATGATCGCAGGGGAAAAATTGCCTTCAAAACCAGCACCAGATGTGTTCTTAAAGGCAGCTCAATGTATTAAGGTCGATCCCCATAACTGTATTGTTTTTGAAGATGCGCAGCAAGGTTTAGACGGAGCCAAGGCAGCTGGTATGTTCTCAATAGGAGTAGCAACCACACAAGCAAGAGAATCCCTTAATGCCGATTTATTGATTGATAACTATTGCTCAGATCCCAGTGAGTATCTCTTAAAGATTCGAAAATTATTGTTAAGAAAAGTTCTATGAGAATTTAAAAATAGGGATTAAAGCCATCACAACGAAACCGACCAATACGACAATCGCTGCTAACCAGATATCCCTTTTAGGTCGAGAGTCCTTTAGTGTAATGAATGGCGGAATCCCCTCTAGTGTCCATTTCGGTCCACCAATACCTGCAAAAACAAATCCAGCCAATAAACCACCTAAATGGCCATAATAATCGATGTTAGAACCAGGTGCAAAACCTATTAATAGGTTGATCACCAAAATAATCACAATGTTTCCCAACATCGCACTGGATCGTTGACCAAACAACTTGCGATTCTGAAAAATGAAGATCCCTTCAGCCGCTAACAGTCCAAAGATTGCTGTTGAAGATCCTAAAGAATTGGCATCAGAAAGAACAAAAGACAGAACGTTGCCTCCAAAAGCAGAAAGCAAATACAAAAGAAGAAAGCGCCAATGCCCATAGGTGCTCTCAATTCGCCTGCCTAGAATAAATAGTGCGTACATATTGAATGCTATGTGAAGGATAGAAGAATGTAAGAACGCTGGTGTAATCAGACGCCATACCTGTCCATTCATGATCAACTGGTTAATCTTGCCCCCAATAAAAAACAAAATATCATAGCCAGTGATCCAATTTAGAATCATTTGAATGATATAAGCCAAAATTGTGATTCCCATTAAACCATAGGTGATAATGGGTTTGACTGTGGGGGTTCGGACACTTACCTGTTGTGATTGTCCAATAGGTTCTTTCTGAGGGGGCTGCTCAAAGCTCATAAGGTTACTTTCCTAGGAACCACTCTTTGGTGTTCAGCGGTTATGATCGCTTTGATGGTGCATACAGTCTCCTCAAGGGCACTTTCGCCATTGATGACAATGTAATCAAAATCAGGTAGACATGCAAATTCAGCTTCAGCTGTCTTTATCCTTAAGGCTAGATCCTCAGCCGATTCACTACGCCTTGCCATTAATCGCTCAAGCCATTCACCACGCGAATTAGCAGTAAGAAAAATTAAAACGGCATCTGGACAAAGGGATCGTACTGTTGAGGCGCCTTGAACATCCAAGCGCATGATCACATCCTTCCCGCTTGCCAGTGCTTCACGCACTTGTGCTTTCGGGATCCCCTTATAATCTGAATAGACCAAGGCATGTTCCATGAGTTCTCCCTGGTCGATGAGATGCTCAAACTTCTGCCTACTCACGAAAAAGTAATCCACCCCATCAACTTCATCTTTACGTGGGGCACGCGTGGTCATAGTGATTACAAAGTGAGTGGATTCTTCACTCTTCTTTAATTCTTGTACAACAGCATCCTTGCCTATCCCAGAGGGTCCTGAAATGATAATTAAGAGTGGCGTTCGGGTTGGGATGATAAATTTTTCTTCAGATTGATCCATTAACAAATTTTCCTTTGCTTCAATGAATTGATTATAATTTATTTTAAACAAACAAATTGGTGGTTCAAACATATGCCTTATTACGATTTTCGATGTAACAACTGTCACAGAAAGTTCTCAATATTCCTGTCCTATTCTGAATATGGCTCTGAGCAAGTTAGTTGCACTCATTGCCAAAGTATTGACGTGAAACGATTGATCAACAAGGTTCGGTTTGCTCGATCTATGGAAAGCCGGTTAGAGAGACTATCAGACGACAGTGATCTTGATAGCCTGGCCGATGATCCTCGTACTTTAGGCAAGATGATGCGAGAAATGAGCCGTGAGACAGGAGAAGATCTGGGACCTGAATTTGATGAGGTTGTAGATCGTTTGGAAAAAGGGGATGACCCGGATGAGATCGCCGAATCGATGCCGGATATGCCTGATGGCGAATAAGGAGTACACATGTATGAAGTTGTAGTTCTCAATGGTAGTCCAAGCAAGTTGAATAGAAATACGGGCAAAGTGCTAATCCCATTTATGGAAGGATTGAAAAAGGGTGGGGCAAATATTACCCTTTTTAATTCGTGCGAACTTGACATAAAACCATGTAACTGCGGAAGGATGACCTGTTGGGGTAAAACACCTGGGCAGTGTATTCACCACGATGACATGGATGAAATTCTTCAAGCAATAAAACAGGCTGAGATCTTGATTTTTGCCACACCTGTCTATATTCCACTGCCTGGTGCATTCCAAGAAGTGCTCAACCGCCTATGTCCATTATTAGACCCTATTTTGACTTTTCGTGAAGGACGTACCCGTGCAAAGCTCAGAGATGATGTAAAGGTTAAGAAATATGTGCTTGTGGGGGTTAGCGGATGGTGGGAACTTGAGAACTTAGATACAGTTGTACGCATTGTCAAAGAACTTGCAGAAGATTCAAATGTGGATTTTGGAGGAGCTATTTTACGCCCTCATGCACATGCATTAGCAATTACGGGCAGTGATGTTTTGGATGACATACAACAAGCCGGATTTGATCTGATTACCAAGGGCTTTATGGATGCGGAAATGCTAAAAAGAATATCAAGACCCCTGATCGACCGGAAAGCTGATGGAGATTATGTGTAAAATGCGATGATCGCATATCTAGTCTAACTTTTCAGAAATTCGTAACAATTCCTCGTAGGAATTAACAACACTAATCTCTTTTAGAAACGTTCTCAAATTTGGACTTTTATTTCTCAAAGCGGTCACTGCCGGACCTATTGGATCACTACCTGATGCTCCTCCACCTGGGACATCGTTATATGCGCCATAAAAAGCAAAATAAGCTTGGTTTAACTTTC
>CAZJLN010000136.1:0-6463 GCA_964546745.1 uncultured Anaerolineaceae bacterium | reverse complement strand
AAGTGAATATACTTGAATTATAGAGTCACCAAGCTCATGTCATATCTTTTGGTTGTTAAAAAAATACCAAGATCATTATCTGATAGTGGCTATGCGCATTAATAAGGAGAGAATTATGAAACGAATTCCCACTCACTCTCTTGATTGGTTGCTAAATCATGAAGAGCCAGATGTACGCTATAAAGCTAACCTTTTACTACTTCAACAGAATCCCAAATCACCACAAATGCTACAGATTCAAGAAGAGATCCGTAAATCAGATCGTGTTCAAGTTATGCTTTCTGAATTTCAACAAGGCAAATTAACTGCCCATCCCTACAAGAAATGGAATGGCGCACATTGGCTCCTGATAACGTTGGCTGAGCTTAATTACCCTGCGGGGGATGAGAGCTTATTAACCTTACGAGAAAAGGTTTACAATTGGTTGCTTTCAGAAGAGCATTTCAAAAAAATCAAAACCATTAATGGCAGAACCAGACGCTGCGCTAGCATGGAAGCTAATGCTCTTTTCTCTAGCCTATCGTTAGGTCTGGCTGACGAGCGCACGCCACTCTTTGCTGAAAACTTACTTAAATGGCAGTGGCCAGATGGCGGGTGGAATTGCGACAAACGTCCGGAGGCGCATCACTCTTCCTTCTGGGAAACACTCATGCCTCTACGGGCATTGAATTTATACAGCCAGATCACCGGATCTATTGAGGTGCTTCAAGCAGTCACCCGGGCTGCTGAGATCTTCTTAAAAAGGCACCTTTTTAAACGACAGTCAGATGGAGAACTGATGCAGCCAGAATTCCTAGTGCTTCACTACCCCACTTACTGGTATTATGATATTTTGATTGCGCTTAAAGTCATGACAGATGCGGGGTTTGTTCAGGATCCTCGCTGCAGTGAAGCCTTAGATCTTTTGCAACAGAAGATGCTTCCAGGCGGTGGTTTCCCCGCTGAAGCCCGGTTGTATCAAAATTCAAAGCCAGATATCTCAGGATACTCTGCAGTATCTTGGGGAGGCGTTTCAAAGAAAAAGCCAAATCCCTGGGTGACAGTTCACGCTTGGTATGTCTTGAAGAAAACAGGAAGATTCAGTGTCTAGGCAGCACAGACTTAAAGCTTAATACTCGCAAACTTAATAACGGTCATAATGTACACAGTCAGGATTATACTGAGTGCGTGCTTCTTTTTTCTCAGCTGGATAGCCAATAAAGATGACATTGAGTGGCTTTATTCCCTCAGGTAGACCAAGAAATGTAGAAATATTTTTTTCATAGGTGTATATGGGATGCACCCCACACCAAACTGAGCCCAACCCCAAACCGGTTGCAGCCAATAAAATATTTTGGGTAGCGGCGCTGCAATCTTGTACCCAAAAACTATTGGTGAGTTTTTTGCCAATACCTGAAAGATTTCCACAAACAACAATTGCTAAGGGCGCTTGCATTATTCCAAAAGTGAGTGTTTTGTGAATTTTCTCCAGGATCTCCTGATCCCGAATGACGACGAACTCCCATGGCTGTCTGTTCATGGCAGATGGTGCAGCCATAGCTGCTTTCAGCAGCTGCTCAATTTTCTCCTCTTCTATAGGTTGATCTAAATATTTGCGGATGCTGCGCCTTTGCAAGATCAGGGAAAGTATGTCACTCATGTTCGATGCTCCTCATATTTAATTTAAATGAAGTGTTGAAACGCCTCTGCCAATACATTTGGTGCTTCCAGCATTGGCATATGTCCTGTGTCTGGAATCACAACCAGCTTGCCCAAAGGCGCTGCTTCTGCTGCTTCTTGGCTGGCTGTGAGAGGGACAATCATGTCCTCTGCACCTGCCACTACCAGCACAGGCTTGTGGAAATTTCGGAGCACTTCCATACAGTCCTGCCTTTCTGCCATCCCCAATCCAGCCATTTCAATCCCCTTCGGATCGGTTGACAGGATTATTGTCTTCATCGCCTCAACCAGGTTTGCATCTTTTGTGAGGCGAGGACCCAGGCTTTCAGCAAGAATGACCGAACCGTGCAGCTTGACTTGCTCCATGTCATGGATACGTCCTGCGCGTTTTTCGTCAGTATCTGCTCTGGCATGACTAGCAATCAAACCAATACCATCCAGCCTATCTGGGTGATCCTTAGCAAGTGAAAGTGCCACATAGCCGCCCATCGAATGCCCTGCGATGAATGCCTTTTCAAGCTGAAGCTTATCCATCAATCGGAGGATATCTTCAGCCATCACCTTCATCGTATATATGCCCTCAGGCACATCAGACTCTCCTTGCCCGCGCAAATCTGGGCTAATACACTGGCATTGCTTCTGGAGAAGCCCACAGATCGGGTCCCAAATATGTCGATTGAGCCCAAATCCATGCAATAAGATGAGAGGTTTCCCATTACCAATCAATGAATACTTAAGAATAGGAACGGACAGACTATCTCTGATATTCATCATTTTCACCTATTAAATGGTATTCTATCCAAATACTGCCTCACCCAGTCGAGTGCCTCAGCTCGCGTAAGCACAATACCGGCTGCTTGCTCTTCATGCAGAGCATCCAGTATTTCCTTAAAAATCGGACCAGGCGTAAGGTTAAATTCTGTTTGCAGGTCATCGCCTGACATCAATTTTGGGGGATTTATAATTTCAGCCTCATGGTGCCAATACGCATTCATGAGCATCCTGACCACATCCAATTCTTTGGTCCAACGATCAGTTGCCAAAGTTTCTTCAAAGGTAGCCAGCATATCAGCCAGACTCAAAAGGCAAATATCAATGCCATAGTCCCCACAATCCTGAAAAAAGCGGTAAATTGACTTTGCTGAAGGCAATTCCGAGTTTGCTGCAAGCTCATGAACGCGCATATGATTTCCAACCACACCAGCCAGCAGTTCCACTTCACGGTTACTCAGCGCTAATGCGATTGCTCGAGAACTGATAGCAGACAAGCCCTGCTTGGCATGACCATAAAAATGTAGGCGACGGTCTGCAGCTTCCTGTAAAGCTGTGGGTTTTCCGGCATCATGATAAAGTGCTGCTAATAGCAACAAGCTCTTTCGCGAACGCTCAGGTTGGATATCCTGTAAAAAGTGATCTCGGAGTTTATCGTTGAATTCCCAGATACGGCTCTCAAGCGCCTCAAAAAATGGGAGCTGCTGAAGCAAATCTGGACTATTGGAGAGGATTGCATCCATCAGCAAGTTGAGATATTCTGCAACATTAAGCGTGTGTTCCCACAGGTCATGCACATGAGGTGCTACGGCAGGAACCTGTTTCAACATCGCCAGTTCTGGAAATACTGGCTCAATGCACCCTATCCTGTCAAATAACTGAAAAGCCCAACGAGGCTTTCCCAAAGCCAGGATATTGATTAACTCATCTCTAACTCGCTCACCTGAAATGCGCTTTATGTCTGGGGCTGCATCAACCATTAAGTCTGTTGTGTGAACATCAATCGTCAAGTCATATTTTAAGACCAGGCGAATTCCCCTTAATACACGCAGTGGGTCGTCTTGCATTGCATGCTCTGAACATACACGCAGGATTTTCTGCTTCAAGTCATCCCATCCCCCTAAAGGATCAACCAGAAAGTCCAACCGAGAAAGGTCGACTGCCAAGGCATTGATGCTGAAATCACGATTTTCCAGGTCTTCTACAAGGGTTTCTCCGGTAAATTTTACAAAATCGAGATGAATGATCTCACCATCCTCAGTCCGGTGAATCACGCGAGCAGTTTGACGAGTATCGTCAAGAATAAATACCTGGGCAGCTAGTGCCCGCTTAACAGCTCGCGAAACGATCCCAGTATCTCCAACAAGCGCAAAATCCAGGTCTTTTATCTTCCTTCCCAAAAGGTGATCACGCAGAGCGCCACCCACCAGGTAAATAGGTTGCTGTTGTTTTGCCTGCTGACGAACGATTTCAAGCAGGTTCAGGGCAGATCGATCAAAGCTCGGGATGGTAGTGTTCAAGATTTACAGTTCCAATAAACGGCAGATTGCGGTAATACTCGTCCATATCCAAGCCATAGCCAAAAACAAATTTGTCTTCGATCTTGAATCCGCAATAACGTATGGGCACATCCACTTCCCGCCGTTGATATTTATCCAATAGAGTACAAATACACAATGAAGCAGGATTACGCGTCTGTAGCAATTCAATCACCGATGAAAGCGTATGCCCGCTATCAATGATGTCCTCCACGATGATCACATCCCGCCCTGTAATATTGGTGTTAAGGTCCAGGGTGATACGTACATTGCCAGAGGATTCGCGTTTGCCTGATCCATATGAAGAAACTGCCATAAACTCGATGGCAAGTGGTGTTGAGATGTGTCGGATCAAATCTGTCAAGAACATGACCCCACCTCTTAAAATGCAGATCATCAGAAGGGGTTTTCCCTGATAATCCCGGCTGATTTCAGCTCCCAATTCAGCAATGCGAGCTTGTAATTGCTTTTCTGAGATTAAGACTTCATCTAAATAATCGTTGTAATCCTGCATCATCTCCTCTCAATCCCTTGGAACCTGGTGGCACTTACGGCAGCGTGCTTCGTACATTTCAGCCGCACCAACAATTACAATGGGCTCATTATAGTGAGCAGGTTCACCATTGACTAGGCGTTGTGTACGGCAGGCTGGCTCACCGCAAACCATGCAGATAGCATTTAGCTTGTCCACATGCTCTGCCTTGGCAATCAAAGTGGGCATACAACCAAATGGTTCCCCTCTAAAGTCCATATCTAGTCCTGTAACGATAACCCGTAAGCCTTTGTTAGCTAACATGTCTGCCACGTCTACAATGCCATAATCAAAGAATTGAGCTTCATCGATCCCAACCACAGTTGTATCTGGTTCAAGCTTAGCGAGGACCATATCCGAATTCTCAACGGGTATGGCTTCAAAATCTGCGCCGGAGTGTGAGGTGACTTTGCTGATCCCATAACGATAATCGATTAATGGTTTGAAAACCTGGATCTTTTGTTTAGCGATCTTTGCACGCCTGAGTCTGCGAATCAATTCCTCAGTTTTTCCACAAAACATAGAACCAGTGATAACTTCCAGAGAGCCATACTCATGCTTCATCCAGCACCTCCAAATGATACAAAAATAACAGGCAGATGGGTTTCATCTGCCTGTTAAGTTTACTGGAAAATATCCGATTTTGAAATACTATATTTCAATTTCTGCAGCCGCAGCGGGTAAAACATAACCCAATTGGCGTAAATTTTTCTTCATATCAATAAGAGATTTGCGACCAAAGCCTTCAATTTCGAGGAGGGCTTTCTCACCGCCTTCAAGCTTGGCAAGGATATCACCAACATTCTTAATGCCAACCTTGTCAAGCGAAGCAATCGCTTTTGCACTGAGGTTGAGATCAGATACAGGTCGGGCTAGGGAGGTCGCAGCTTCTTCACGGGCTTTAATATCATCAACATAATCTTGACGAACTTGCAGACGTTTGTAGAAGCGGTCCACCTGACCTTCGCGGTCAAGGATTTTCTGCTGTTGCCCCGTATAAAACGGGTGGCAATTGGAGCAAACTTCGGTAAAGATTTCAGGAACGGTAGAACCGGTTGTCCAGGTTGCACCACAAGAGCCACAGGTTACTTTGGCTTCTGGATAATATTTTGGATGGATTTTTGCTTTCATTATTCTTTCTTGTCCTTTCTCATTTGCCTGATCACAGCTTATTCAGCTGAATCCAGGACATGGACACGTTTACGACCACCTGGAAGTGTTTCATACTTCACAAAGCCATCGGTTGTTGCGAACAAGGTATAGTCCTTACCACAGCCTACATTCCACCCAGGATGAACCTTGGTGCCATGTTGCCGAACAAGGATGTTACCGCTGATGACATATTCGCCACCAAACTTCTTGATCCCAAGACGTTGGGATTGACTATCACGACCGTTGCGGGATGACCCGCCACCTTTTTTGTGTGCCATTTTACCTACTCCAGAGTGATTGATTCCACCTGCAGGCGTGTGTAATTCTGCCGGTGACCGGTTTTCTTCCGGTAATCTTCTTTAGCTTTATATTTGAAAACGAGGATCTTACGACCTTTAGTGTGCTCCAGTACAGTTGTTTGTACTTTTGCGCCTTTGACGGTGGGTGTTCCAACAGAAACCTGACCATCATTGACCGCGAGCAGAACACTTTCTAACGTTACTGCGTCACCAACCTCACTGGGTAGCAAATCCACGGTTAGGGTGCCGCCTTCGACGGCTTTATACTGCTTGCCGCCAGACTCAACAATCACATATTTCATTTTTTCTCCAATCTTCACTTAACCGCAGTGCTCGCGTGCCACCGCAAGGGTGCGGGAAAGTTGGGTATCATAATTTTACCCCAGCAATAAACCTGCCGGGGCAAGGAAAGATATTATAACCATATGCTTAAAATATGTCAACCTGATTCTCCCCCATGTTAGCGTTTTATAGTAATGTCCCCTTTGCGTTAAGTTAAAATGTCCCCTTGG
>CAZJLN010000135.1:0-6469 GCA_964546745.1 uncultured Anaerolineaceae bacterium | reverse complement strand
ATGCCCTCATGGGTGAAAATGGTGCTGGAAAATCCACATTAATGAAGATCCTCTTTGGCTTGGAACAGCCCACAGAAGGAGAGATCATTATCAACGGAGAAGCTGTTTCTTTAACCTCTCCGACGGTTGCAATTTCCAAGGGCATCGGTATGGTACATCAGCATTTTATGTTGGTGCCTAGTTTGACCGTTGCTGAAAACATCGTTCTTGGTATGGCACCTACAAAATCAGGGATATTTCTCGATTACAAAAAAGCAGTTCAGATCACAGAAGAAGCTGCTGAAAAATTTAACCTAAAAGTTGATCCAAATGCAAAAGTTGTTGACATTCCTGTGGGAATGAAGCAGAAGGTGGAGATCCTAAAAGCACTTGTTCGCGGAGCAAAGATCTTAATTCTTGATGAACCAACCGCTGTATTGACCACACAAGAAACCTCTGAGCTTTTTAAAGAACTCATAAACCTTAAAGAACAGGGTTTTACAATTGTTTTTATTTCCCACAAACTGGTTGAAATTAAACAAATTACGGATCGCCTCACCATCATGCGTGGTGGTAAATCAATGGGTGTATACGAAACTGCAGGCATTAGTCAGGCAGAGATCTCCCGTCTCATGGTAGGTAGAGATGTAGTATTAACAGTTGCGAAGGAACAATCACAACCAACCGATACCGTCCTTGAGGTCAGAAATCTTGAATACACTAATAAATGGAAAAAGAAGATGTTGGACAACGTATCTTTTTCTGTACGAAAAGGTGAAATTTTAGGTATTGCAGGTGTTGAAGGCAATGGTCAACGGGAGTTGGTCGAGATGTTATTCAACCTCAACACGCCTGACTCAGGCACTGCTAAAGTGAATGGAAAAAATATCATCAATCTTCCCCAAAAAGAAATTCGTTCCTTTGGTGTCTCTCTTGTACCTGAAGATCGCATGACCTATGGGATTGCGGATATTGCCACAATTGAAGAAAATGTGATCTCGGATCGTTATTCTCAAAAGAAGTTCAACAAGGGACCCTTGTTCAGAATGAATGAAATTCATCATGAGAGTGACAATTTGATTAAAGATTACATGGTTCTTTGTAAATCTAGGAAGCAACAAGTAAAAATGCTTTCAGGTGGTAATATTCAAAAAGTTGTGGTAGCTCGTGAACTTTCCAGTGATCCTAAACTCATAATTGCAGATCAGCCAACACGTGGCATTGATGTCGGTGCAACTGAATTTATTCGAAAGAAGATTGTTGAGCTGAGTCGTGCAGGTGCAGCTGTTCTACTTGTTTCTGCAGATTTGAATGAAGTTATGGAGCTTAGTGACAGCCTGATTGTTCTTTATGGTGGAAAGATTGTCGCTTATTTTGAAGACACTTCACAGCTAGATGATGTCATAATGGGAGAGTATATGCTAGGTCTAAAACGTCAGACGGATGAAGAGATTCGGAAGGTGTGCCATGACTGATCGAAGAATGCTAACTTTTAACCTGATTAGGGGGGCTGCTGCCATTTTACTTGCTTTGGCAGTTGGTGCCATCTTCATATTCATTATCTCTGATGAGCCTTTTATCGCCCTCAAATACTTGCTGGTAGGGCCAATTTTTACATCACGATCCGGTTCTCTCGCATTCAACACACAAAGTTTCTACACAATTTTAGCTGCCATGATTCCAACCATTTTTACCGGCCTTGCGGTTTGTGTTATGTTCTCAGCCAATCAATTCAACCTCGCAGGTGAAGGATCGGTAATGTTGGGCGGATTTATTGCGGCTTTGGTAGGTATCTATCTAGCGATGAATACCGGATTGCATCAGACGGTTGCATTGCTAATAGCAGGAGCGGCTTGCGGTGTCGTAATGCTAATTCCAGCAGTTCTGAAGGTGAAGCTAGGTGCAAGCGAAATGGTTACTTCATTGATGTTGAATTACATCATCATGTTTGTCGTCTTGCATTTCCTCAACTTCACCTTTGCAGATCGAAGTAAAGGTTCAACTCAAACTTATCCGATAAGTCCCACAGCTCAAATTCCATCCATGGTTGAGGGTAGTTCTAAACTATCATGGGGCTTTGTGATTGCCTTAATATTTGTCGTTATTGTTGCTCTTTTTATGTACAGAACCAAATGGGGTTATGCCATTCGAATGATTGGTATTAATCAACCCTTCTCAAAGTATTCAGGTATGAAGGTTGGTAGTACCATAGTTTTATCTCAGGTGATTGGTGGCGTACTTTCAGGGATCGGTGGAGGTATTGAGGTTCTGGGTCGTTTCAACTCCTTCTTGTGGAAAGAGTTGCCAGGATACGGCTGGACAGGTATTACAATTGCTATCTTGGCAAAAAACAACCCAATTTTTGTTCCTTTTGCTGCTTTTTTTATTGCCTATCTTAACAAAGGATGCCAATTGATGGCAACATACAGCGATGTGCCATCAGAGATGATTGATATTATTCAGGCAGCCATTTTCCTTTTCTTTGCAGCCGAACAATTCCTTGCCAAATACAGGCAGAAATTGGTTGTCAAGAACACCCGTTTAGACCTAGCCAAGCAGGAAAGTGCTAAGGCTGGGGAAAGGGGGCAGGCATAATGTTTGAGCAATTAATGCAGATGGTTTTTAAAGCAGATTTCTTGTTTGCGGTCATTCGAATTACAGCACCGATTCTTTTTGCAGCATTGGGTTCAGTGATTGCGGAAAAGGCTGGTGTGGTTAATATCGGTCTCGAAGGTATCATGATGATCTCAGCGCTGTTTGGCGTCCTTTTCAGTTACTGGACTCAAAGTTGGCTGGTGGGCGTTCTAGGAGCTGTCATTGTTGGCGTCCTTTTAGGACTAATGATGGGTTTCTTTGCGCTTAAGCTCAAGACAGATATCATTCTAGCTGGTATTGCTGTGAATATGCTGGGGGGAGGAGGAACGATTTTCCTTCTATACATGTTTACGGGCATGCGCGGAAACACCGGCTCACTGGTGACCCCCAATATCCTCATCCCCACAGTCAATATTCCTCTAATCAAGGATATACCTATTTTAGGGGAGATCCTTTCTGGGCATTCTGTGCTGACTTATGTTGCATTCCTATTTGTATTTCTATTATGGGCACTTTTATATAAGACATCTCTAGGTCTCAATATCCGTGCAGTTGGTGAAAATTCAAATGCCTCAGCTAGCGTCGGTGTCTCTGTATTGAAGGTCAAATACATTGCGATTGGGATATCGGGTGCTTTGGCTGGATTTGGCGGAGCCTTCATGTCCATGTACTACTCACAAGGCTGGAACTCAGGCATGGTCGCAGGGCGTGGCTTTATTGCCCTGGCTGCACAAGCCATGGGGAGAGGTGAACCTCTAGGCACAATGCTTTCTTCACTTCTTTTTGGATTGGCACAAGCGTTGAGAACTAAAGTGTCTGGTCTTCAAGGCGTCTCCAGTTACTTGGTTTCTGTGATTCCTTATTTGGTGACGATCCTTGGTCTAGTTATCTATGCGATCAGTACAATCAAAAAAGTTAAAAAGTATAAAGAAACACAGCAGAAAGGTTAACAAATGAATAAGATCCCTGTCATTTTAGACGGAGATCCAGGTCATGATGATGCAATCGCATGGGTGCTCGCCAAAGCGAGCCCCATGCTTGATATTAGAGCCTGTACCTCCGTATGTGGTAATCAAACCATCGAAAAAACATCCTATAATGCACTGCGTATTATGACTCTGATTGGGCTGGATGTCCCCTTCGCAATGGGGCGAACCAAACCCCTCATTGGGGAACCCATCATTGCTCCTACAGTGCATGGACAATCTGGTTTGGATGGTCCTGTACTACCTGAGCCAGCTTACCAACCACTACCTATCGAGGCGGTTGAACTTATGGCAAAGGTGATCAAGGAGAGTGACGAACCTGTCACGATCGTTCCAACTGGTCCGCTGACAAACGTTGGGGCTTTATTGCTCTTGTATCCAGACCTAAAACCAAAAATCGCTCGAATTTCACTGATGGGCGGTGGGATTAACTTCGGAAATTGGACACCTGCTGCGGAATTTAACATTTTAGTAGATCCTGAAGCTGCTGATATTGTTTTTCGTTCAGGTATCCCAATTTTTATGGCTGGATTGGATGTCACTGAGAAAGCGCTGGTATTCCCAGAAGATTTTGAAAGGATCCGCGATCTGAACAATCCTGTCGCAAAAATAGTAGCAGAATGGTTGGATTTCTTTTATGGTTTTCACCGGGAAAAAGGCTATGCAGGCGCACCTGTCCATGATGCTGTCGCCGTTGTCGCCTTGATTAAGCCCGAAATCCTAACCATTAAAGACCTTTTTGTTCAGGTAGAGACAACCGGCGATTTATGTCGTGGAATGACCGTTGCGGATCACTTTGGCGTGTGTCGGCAACCGGCTAATACCTCTGTGATTATTGACATTGATCGCAAAGCCTTTATCGATCTTCTGGTCGATGCAGCATCATTTTATGGGGAGGTGGCAAAATGAAACCAATACCTGTCATGCTTGACTGCGATACGGGAGTAGATGATGCCATCGCCATCATGCTTGCTAAGAGATTGCCCCAGTTTAAGGTTCTGGGCATCACAACAGTTGCCGGTAATGTTGAGCTTGAAAAGACGACCGCTAATACTTTACGCGTTCTTGAAATAATTGGGTGGGATATTCCTGTCTATCGTGGAGCAGATAAACCAACCTATCGTGACCAGGTTATTGCCAAGTATATTCACGGTGAGAATGGTTTGGGCGGCCTCGAACTTCCCCTCCCGCAAAAAATGGTGGAGGAACTTCCTGCCTGGGATGCCATTTATAACGAAGCGGTTAAACACAAAGGTGAGCTTGAACTCATTGCTGTGGGTCCCCTTACCAACTTAGGCTTGGCATTCATCAAATACAAAGAACTACCTAAATTGGTCAAACGCATTGTGATCATGGGCGGCTCCGCGACGATTGGAAACGTTACCCCTTCCGCAGAGTTCAATATTTTTGCGGATCCCGAAGCTGCAGATATTGTTTTTTGCTCTGGTGTACCTGTCTACATGTGTGGTCTGGATGTGACCATGAAAGCCTACTTGACCCCTCAAGAAGTTGAAGAAATTGGTGCGCTGGGGAGTGCACCTGCCAAATTCTTTAGAGATGTTGCCCAGGGTCCTCAAAACTTCTCTATCAAACATGGTTTTCATGGTATGAGCTTGCATGATCCCATGACAGTATTGTATGCAGCCGATTCGTCCATATTTGAAACGCATTCCGTCTGGATCCGCGTGGAGACCAAAGGCTTGCTCACCAAAGGCAGAACTGTTACGGACCTTTATAGTGATGCCCAAAAAGAAAATAATGCCTATATCGTAACCAATCTGGATCGAGAGGCTTTCCGTAAAAAAGTATTTCAGCTGATGTCTGAATATTAGATTATTAGGAGGCTGCGCACTCTTGCAGCCTCTTACTTTATTTAAGGAATAGTTTCTCTGAATCACACATCAGGAGGGGCATTGCTGAAATACTTGAACATAGTACTATCAACTTTTTGCTCTCCAGACAAACAAAAAAGTTAGTACAAAATATAGATCTCAGGTTAATAGCTTATACTAACATTGTACAATTATGAAGTTCAAGCAAATAAGAGATAAACTTGTTAGAACTTATAGATTTTAAAGAGGATCACAAGAATGGACAAATCAACAATAAAAAACATTTTCGCAATTCTTTTAGCAACATTAATTGGTTTAGGGGTTGGCTTTGCTGGCAGTCAGAGTAGTTCAACAATTTGGGGGATTCCCGTTTTCCTAAGTGCTGTCATCGCGGCTTATCTGATTCAGTGGATAGTATTTTTTGTCGCCTACAAGCTCAAGACAGAAAAGTTTTATGATCTAACTGGCAGCATCACTTACATCAGTATTACAACGTTGTTGGTTCTATCATTATCGCAAATTAATCAACGTTCTGTGTTGTTACTCGTCCTGGTGGTTGTCTGGGCAGCGCGTTTGGGTACTTTTTTGTTTACTCGGGTCATCAAAGAAGGTCAGGATAGCCGTTTTGCAGAGATCAAAGTAGACTTTAGCAAGTTTCTGCTCACCTGGACCCTACAAGGTCTATGGGTCACATTCACCGCAGCAGCAGCTTGGGCTGGCATTACCTCAACTGTCAAAAAAGAGCTGGGTTGGGTAGCTCTTATTGGCTTTCTCATTTGGGCTTTCGGCTTTTTCTTTGAACTGGTCGCTGATGCACAAAAAAGTCGTTTCACTTCAATGCCTACCAACAGAGGTAAGTTCATCAATGAGGGCTTATGGTCACTATCGCGCCATCCCAACTATTTTGGTGAAATTGTCCTTTGGATTGGTATTGCGATTATCGCTTTACCAGTGTTAAAAGGATGGGCGTTGTTGACCTTGATTTCTCCAGTTTGGGTGATCATCCAATTAACTCTCATCAGTGGAGTACCAATGTTAGAAAAGAAAGCTGATGAACGCTGGGGTGAGCAGGAAGAT
>CAZJLN010000134.1:2796-6490 GCA_964546745.1 uncultured Anaerolineaceae bacterium | reverse complement strand
ATTCTTGAAAACCGCAACCGAAAAGTAGCGCAAAAGTGGGTTGAGGTACTTAGCTAATTAATTCATTGGCTTAATCAAATCAGAACCACCCTGTTGATGGTTGGTTCTGATTTTTTATTGACTAGTTAGGTAAAGTTTAAGAAAATTTTTTTTCTACCTGCAACATATCACTAAGGTTTGGTGATCGTCACAGTAGTAACACCTGGGACATAATCATAACCTGCCAATGTGACATTAGACACCGTGAATGTAGCAGAGGAGACATTTGTCCTGAAGTTGAGAGAAACAGAACATTTACCGGTTGTGTCGGTAGTGCATGACGTTGAAGTTCCGCTACTCCAAATGCCGCTAACGACTGCGCCTGCTAAGGCAGGATCAATCGTCGCAATCACAGTTGCACGCCAGAAGTTCCTGTTAACTGTGGCTTTGCTTCCAATTAAGGAAGAGATAGTGACTGTTTGCCCGGCTTGAGCTAGAGAAACTGTTTTGCTGATTGTACCTACAGCACCATCATCGTCGGTGACGGTTAGGGCAACTGTATATGTCCCTGCTGTTGTATAGGTGTGGACTGGATTTCGTAATGTGGAAGTTCCACCATCGCCAAAATTCCAACCCCAGGAAGCTAGGGTGCCATCTGAATCAGTACTAGTATCTGTAAAGGATGCCGTTAATTCTGAAGTAGTAAAGGTGAAATTGGCAGTTGGGGCTACATTATCAGGAGGGGGCGTTCCCCCGCCCAAGTAATCCAGGGCGGCTTTTGCTTGAACCAAACCGTAGCCATAGTAAACATCTTTTCCAGCTGTTCCCAGATCAAAGGCGGTTGCTTGCAATGCTGTACGGATTTCTGCATTGGTCCAGGTTGGGTCAGCACTCCAAACAAGAGCAGCCACTGCAGAAACATGCGGAGTTGCCATTGATGTGCCATCCCAGGCTTCATACCCGCTGCCAGTAATAATTTCTCCATTTACGACTGTTGCAATTTGTCCTAATTTACCTAGTAAGATTGAACCATCTTCCTGGCTGATCGACACAGCAATTATGCTTGAGGAAGCTCCGTCACCCAAAGTGCCAGAGAACATCCCAGATACATTATTGTAAATGACTGCGGCTGCACCACCACTATTTTGCACGTTCATTACCTTATCATAAAATGAAATATCACCGCGTTGACAGAGTACAACCTTGCCGCTCCAGGAACCTGTAGCAGTGCATAAACCGCCATCAACCAAAGCGCCACTTTTAGTGGTGGTATTCGCAAATTCAATTAGATGCGCAGCGTAATTTACTCCATCAACAGTGACTCTGGTTGAATCAATATAAGGCAAAGTAGACAGTACTGCAACACCAGGGGCAGCTAATTCAACCTGACTGTTATACTGTGAGAAATCTGCTACCTCCATATTGGAGTCAATGGCTGCGACAGATACTACAGAATCATAAGAAGCAGGGTAAGAGTAAGCTGAGGTGCCACCATTACCAGCAGCGGCAATGCTCAGCACACCAGCAGTGTAAGCATCGGCAAAGGCAGTTTTCTCGGTGCGCACAGAGCGTGAACCACCCAGACTCATGCTAACCACGTTTGCGCCTGCTGCCTGGCAGCGTGATAATGCATCTACCAAGTTGGAAGCATAGGTAGCGTTCCCATCGTCTCCAAAGAATTTGACAATATAGAGTTGAACCGTCCCAGGTGTGACACCTACTACACCCACACCATTATTCAGTGCGGCGATGGTACCACCGACATGCGAGCCGTGACCGAAACCATCCACATACCACTCAGTAACCATTTGAGAATAACCGCTGACTTGATTTATGCCTTCTGGGAGATCTTCGTGATCCCTATAAAAGCCAGAGTCAATGATGCACAATTTGCGTGTAGAACCGGTAGGTGCACCTGCATCTACAACACCATCTCGGTTTGCATCCCAAACATCGCGTGCCTGGACCATGTCAACGCCGTAAGGGACAACTTGCCCTATTGCATCTAAGGTAGCTAAAGCTTCAGCAGTCACCTTAGCAGACATATCCGCAATTGGATAGCGTTCAGCGTCTTCTTCAATCCCCAGCACAAAGGGATTTTTCAAGATCCCATTTAATGCCGCAGAAGGAACACTAATTACATAGGCTTCCAATTCAGGAAAGTCAAAGTGTACTTTGGCATTAACGGCATTGAGGGATTTTAGAACGGAGGTGGAAGTGCCTGGTTTGTAGGATACCCAGATACGTACCACATCTTCAGGAGCAGCATCAGCTGGCGAAACTGCTGAAAAAATAAAACCAAAAGCGAGAACAATTGTTAAAAACAAACTTACTTTCGACCTTTTCATTATTTCTCCTTACTAAGTTAATTTTTGGATTCTGAAGTTGTACTTAAGATTTACTGACAGGCACCTCCCGAAGTAATGATTCTTCATTTTAAAGACGTTTGCTGTGCTGAGGTCCAGACGCAGTGATTAATTAGACTTTTATTATATTACTATTTTTGGATTTTATTTTATCTTTTTGTAAACAATTATCATCATAATGCAAGTTGGTAGGAGGATTAATGTGGAAACGTTTGTCGTATAATCAATTTAATTAAATTATTCAGGAGGTAAATATCATGAGTGGTGCCCGAGAAGTACATGCCCCCCGTGGAACCCAATTATCCTGTAAGAACTGGCTGATTGAAGCACCTTTCCGCATGATCCAAAATAACCTTGATCCAGCCGTTGCTGAGAAACCAGAGGAACTGGTTGTGTATGGCGGTCGCGGACAAGCAGCAAGGAATTGGGAGTCTTTTGATGCTATTTTGGAGTCGCTGAAAAATCTCGAAGAAGATGAAACTTTATTGGTCCAGTCAGGAAAACCTGTAGCAATTTTCAAAACCCACACTGATGCCCCCCGCGTTTTGATTGCCAACTCCAACCTAGTGCCACATTGGGCGACGCAAGAGCATTTTGACTCCCTAGCCGCAAAGGGACTAATGATGTATGGCCAAATGACCGCCGGGTCATGGATCTATATTGGCACACAAGGCATCCTACAGGGGACTTATGAAACCCTTGGTTCTTTGGCGGTTCAGCGTGGTTGGCCATCTTTGAAAGGGAAGTTCGTCCTTACGGCAGGTTTGGGCGGGATGGGTGGAGCCCAGCCACTTGCAATTACCATGAACGAAGGGGTAGGATTGATCGTGGAAGTTGACCCAGACCGCGCACGCCGCCGCCTTGAGATTGGCTATGTTGATGCATTGACAGATACATTGGAAGAAGCAATGACTTTGGTGGAAGAAGCCATTAATCAGGAAATTCCAAAATCCATCGGTTTGATTGGCAATGCGGCTGAGATTTTCCCAGAGTTAGCACTACGCGGCGTTATCCCGGATGTTGTCACAGACCAGACTCCTGCCCATGACATCATGAGCTATGTGCCTGTGGGGATGAAACTGGAAGAAGCTATGGCACTTCGTCAATCTAATCCAAATGAGTATAAGAGGCGTTCACAGGCTTCGATGGCAAAACACGTTGAAGCCATGTTGGCATTTCAACAAAAAGGGTCGGAAGTGTTTGATTATGGCAATAATTTGCGGCAACGTGCATTTGATTATGGTGTCAAAAATGCTTTTGATTTCCCGGGTTTTGTTCCTGCATATATCCGCCCTCTGTTTTGTGAAGGCAAAGGTCCCTTCCGTTGGGTAGCATTATCAGGAGATCCT
>CAZJLN010000134.1:0-2786 GCA_964546745.1 uncultured Anaerolineaceae bacterium | reverse complement strand
GAAGATCAGCACCTGCAGCGCTGGCTAAAGATGGCACGCCAAAAAGTACCTTTCCAAGGACTGCCCTCACGCATCTGCTGGCTAGGCTATGGGGAACGTGCCAAGGCAGGGTTGGCTTTCAATCAGTTGGTAGCGGATGGCATCGTCAGCGCACCTATCGTGATCGGGCGAGACCACCTGGACGCAGGATCTGTAGCGTCACCCAATCGTGAAACTGAGTCCATGCTGGATGGCACAGACGCAGTCAGTGACTGGCCAATCCTGAATGCTCTTTTGAATGCGGTCAACGGTGCAACTTGGGTTTCCTTCCACCATGGCGGTGGTGTTGGGATTGGTTTCAGCCAACATGCTGGACAGGTTATCGTGGCGGATGGTACGCCTGAGGCTGCTCGCCGGCTTGAGCGCGTGCTCACGAGTGATCCCGGAATGGGCGTGGTTCGGCATGCGGATGCTGAATATCCCGAAGCCATTAATTTTGCTACTGAACACGGCATCAAAGTGCCGATGTTAAAAAAGTCATAAGGTTTTTGTGCAAAAAAGACGTCGAATCACCTTTTTTATCCTGGTTATCCTGATTGGTATCACCTCAGGATTGATATATGGCTGGCTTCTGTCACCTTCTCGAATAGTGCAAGTAAAAATCGATGATCTACGCATGGATTACAAGACCGATTACGTATTGATGGCAGCTGAGCGTTTTCATGCCAGCCAAGATCTATCCTTTGCAAAAACCAGGCTACTTGAATTAGGCACCCCCTGGCATGAAACCATTGATGACGCTCTCGAATTTGCGAGCGGGGTTGGTTATTCTGAGAGCGATCTGACGTTGCTTACAAATTTGTCTGATGCAATGATAAGTAATAAGAAGAAATGAGTGAGAAGAGATAAGCAATGGAGGCACAAAAATCACCCTGGTACTTGTTAACAGGCTTGGTCATTGGTTTCTTGATAGGCTTGGTGATCACCCTGTTCATTTCTCCGCAATTTAAGACTGACTATGGACCAGAAAACCTGAGTGGATTACAAAAAAATGCCTACCGATTAATGATCGCAGAAGCGTTTGAAGCCAACCAGGATCTGACAAGAGCTAGAAGCCGCTTGGAGTTACTCAAGGACACTGACCCTATTCAAGCCTTATCCGCTCAGGCACAGCGTCTACTTGGTGAACCTAAAACAGAAGATCAGGCCAGAGCTTTGGCGGCGCTAGCTAGTGCCCTTTTATTTGATAATGCCAATTGAGTAAGGTTTTAACATATACCCCGAAAGCTATCGTCTTTCGGGGGTTATCTTTTTAAGGCATTGGGTTGTTGTTTGCCCAATCATCACCCAAGATGAGGCTAATGTGTGTTTCTGAGCTTGGATCAAAAAGATTCTTAATACGATTGGTATGGATGGCTGTGAGATCGACCAAATACTTCAGTGTATAAGGCTTGCTGCCAATCAAGTTTATCTGTGAGTAAATTGTGTAATCCGTATTTCCTTCCTCAACAACATTTAGACCCAAAGTTTTAAGGTAAGCAACTGTTTCCGTAGCTAATCCGGGATGTGATGATCCATTATAAACAGCAATATATGCATTTTCAACCTTACAGAGATCAATCAACTTATCCCCAACGGCTGCAGGACCTACAGCCACCCCACTAGAGAAATATTCATCACGGAGTAAACGGATCTTATCGGGAATGGGCTTAAGAATATCCAGACCATCGGGAGATTTTTCAAAAGTGACATATTGACCTGTAATGACTGTATTCCGGATATTTTCCTTTGGAATTTGAAGGACACTGGATGCTAAACGCATCCCATCATTAATGCCTACATTGGTATGGATTCCAGCTGATAAATCTGCATAGAGCAAATTGAAATTAGCCACCATTTTTGGAAACATTTTGAATTCAGTGATGCGATCTAAAACTCCCATAATAATTTGTTGTTGACGCTGAGCTCTGTCAAAATCGCCACCTTCTGTGTAGCGCGCACGGGCATATGCTAAAGCCATATCGCCTGGGATCACAACCGGACCTGGCGGCAAAGTTACTATTTCATTTGTTTCCATCAGGACAATATCAATTTCTTTGGGGACATTAACTTTCACGCCATCAATATGGTCAATAAATTTTACAAATGCATAAAAATCAAGCTGCAAGTAATAATCGATCGGAATACCCAAGAGATGTTCTACAGTTTTGATGGCTAATCCAGGTCCACCCCCCGGCATCTTGTAGGCTTCTCCTAAGAAATAGGCGGTATTTATTTTTTCATAATCAAAACCAGGAATGGATACCCACAAATCACGTGGGATTGAAATCATGCTGGCAGAGTTATTAATCGGATCAAACGAAAACAGGATCATGGTATCCGTACGTGGAAGCTCCCCAGCTTCCCAATCACGATAATCAAGACCCATGAAGAGCAAATTTACCCGCTTCTTGCCATCCCAAGGTTCTGGAATTTCAACCTCTGAAGTGGTATTAATTGGTTTAAATCCAACCTCCTCGCCAGTTGTATCTGGTAAGTCTGGTTCTTCAACTTGAGATGATTGATCAACTGGCACCCCAGGAAGTTTAATGATCGTCATGGATGATACTAATTTATCGACAAATTTCCCCGTAAATACAGAACCCAACAGACCCAAGAGTAGAAGAACCAAAAAGGCGATACGGGTGCCTTTTTTTCGAGGTAATATTTTACTTATAAAAGCAGAAAAGTTCATTTAAACCCAAACTGTGTTCTTATTAACACTGAATAATGTTTAATTGGAGATGATTTGATATTTATTGATCAAT
>CAZJLN010000133.1:0-6512 GCA_964546745.1 uncultured Anaerolineaceae bacterium | reverse complement strand
ACCTGCCTGCCTTTGGTTTCTGGCAAGGAACAGGAAAAACCACAAGTTCAGGGACAGGAGTAATGAAATCTTGTTTATTGATGCCCGGAAACTGGGTTATATGGTTAACCGGAGGAACAAAGCCTTTGCCGAGGAGGATATTGCAAAAATAGCTATGACTTATCATGCCTGGAGGAATAAGGATGGCCAATATGAAGATGTGGCAGGATTCTGCATGTCAGCAACATTGGCAGAGGTTGAGGCTAACAGTTTTGTTCTCACTCCCGGTCGTTATGTTGGTACTGAGGAGGTGGAAGACGATGGGATCTCATTTGATGAAAAGGTCTCTAAAATCACATTAAACCTTAAAGAACAGTTTGAGAAGTCTATTGAATTGCAGAATAGAATAAAAGAGAATCTGTTAAAGATTGGCATTAAGATATAGATTAAATAACCCTAATTAGAATGCCCGTTAAAACTGCATATTTTTCCCCATCTTATGAAAATATAAAGGTCTTGGTTGATTATCTTGATTCAATATCCGGTGATCCACTCAAATTGGGCTGCATAAGACAGAACATTTTTAAGACCAGATGGAAGGGAAGAGAAACTGGTTTAAGAAATAGATGCCAAGTTCAATCAGCAAACATTTTTTTTAGATATATTCTTAACAAAAGGAAAGTTGAAGAAAATATAGAAACTGTAAAAACAATTATTGCTGAGATAATCCCATATATCAGAGTAATAGAAGATAAAGTAGATACTTCATTTATAATTGGCTGCACAAACACACTACCTTCTACAGTTCATTATAAGCATGCTGAATGGCTGTTTTATCATAACCAATTACCCAAAGATGCTGACCGACGTTATGATTTAGATTTATTGGTACTTTATGCGTTAAGACTTGCTCTTGAAAAAAGAATCCTTGGGTTTTTAATGATTGATTTTATAAGAGTTAATGGAAAACCTGTAGGTTTCTCAAAACTCTATCCAATTATTAAAGATTTAGAAAATATTGAATACAAGAATGAGATTAATTGGAACGAGATTGAAATGGTAAACGATTGGCTAAATCATTTTATGCACCGCCACATTCGACCATATCCCTGGATTATACATCAAGCATTTGAGGTATTAGATCCCTTGCTAAAAAAAGGTGAAAGGAAAATTGGCGATCAGAGATATCTTTCTTACTATGTCTCAACATTTGTGAAGGATGAGGTCAAGTTTAAAAATGAAATTGAAGAAAAAATATTGAAACAAATACCTAATGCAAAAATTCAATGGAGCACTGAAAAAGAAATCTTGATAAGTAAAGGACTATGAGTGAGTGGAAAGAATATAAATTGGGTGATATTTCAGATGATATTGCTATGGGTCCATTTGGGTCCAATCTGAAAACAGACAATTTCATCTCATCTGGAGTTCCAGTTATCCGAGGAGTCAATTTAAACGAAAATGGATTCACTAATGATAAATTTGTATTTGTAAGTGAAGCAAAGGCTAAGTCATTAAAACGATGTCTTGCTTATCCAAATGAATTAGTATTTACTCATAGAGGTACAATAGGACAGGTAGCAATAATACCAGAAAGACAATATCCATACTATCTGGTTTCTCAAAGCCAGATGAGATTGAAAGTAAATGATAATTTCATTATTCCAAAGTTTCTTTTTTATTGGTTTAAATCACCCAATGGTCAATATGAATTATTGAAAAACAGTGCTCAAGTTGGTGTCCCTTCTATCGCTAGTCCTACTAGGTCATTGAAAGAAATAGATATTAAACTCCCCTCCCTCCCCACCCAAACTGCCATTGCCTCTATTCTCTCCTCCCTCGATGACAAAATCGAACTCAACAATGCCATCAATAAAAACCTGGAAGATCTGTCACAGGCAATTTTTAAGCATTGGTTCGTGGATTTTGAGTTTCCCGATGAGCATGGAAGGCCCTACAAATCCTCCGGCGGGGAAATGGTGGATAGTGAATTGGGGGGGATACCAAAGGGGTGGAAAATTTATTCTCTTGGGGATGTTGTAGATACAGTTTCAAAAACTTATCCTCTCCAAGAAGTTAATGAAGTGATATTCCTAAATACTGGAGATATACTCGATGGAAAATTCTTACACAACAACAAATCCCTTTCATCTTTGTTACCAGGTCAAGCAAAAAAGACCATTCAAAAAAATGATATTCTCTACAGTGAGATTAGACCAGCCAATAAAAGATATGCATTTGTATATTTTAGCGCAGAGGAATATGTAGTTTCGACTAAGCTAATGGTATTAAGATCCAAAGTTGATATTAATCCGTTGTTCCCTTATTTTGTTTTGACTCAACAGACAACATTAGATTATTTACAACGATTAGCTGAATCACGCTCTGGTACCTTTCCACAAATAACATTCACAGAATTATCCACAGTAAAATTTGCCGCTAAGGGACTTGATTTTATTAACGGTTTTACCGAAAGAGTATTGTTATTAAGATATGAATTGCTCTTTAAGACAGAATCAGAGAACAATTCTCTTATTCAACTTCGAGATACACTTCTGCCCAAACTTCTATCAGGTGAACTTGAAGTTAATGAAGCCCTATCACAAATCGAAAAAACAATTTAATGACAGCAGTTATCTCAGAAGACCATATTGAGCAAATAGTCATTCAGGAGTTTATTGAGTTAGGCTATAACTTTATCAATGGTGCTGATATTTCACCCGATAGCATAGCTCAGGAAAGGGAATACCATGAAGTAGTATTGAAGCAACGACTGCAGCATGCCATTGCAACCATCAACCCTAACGTGCCTGCCGAGGCACAAGAGGAGGCATTAAGAAAAGTACTAAGGAGCGATAGCCCAAACCTGTTCCAGAGCAACTACATATTCCACCGTTACCTTACTGAGGGGGTTGATGTTGAATACCGTAAGGGGGACAGGATTATTGGCGATAAGGTTTGGCTGGTTGACTATGAAAATCCCGAGAGAAACGAGTTTCTGGTGATCAATCAATTTACCGTTATTGAGAACAACGCCAACAAACGCCCAGATATAATTCTTTTTATCAATGGCTTGCCATTGGTGGTCATTGAGTTGAAGAATGCAGCTGATGAGGGGGCCGACATCAAATCAGCATTTAACCAGCTGCAAACCTATAAACAGGCAATCCCTTCATTGTTCCAGTATAACTCCATTCTTATAGCATCCGATGGATGGGAGGCGGTGTACGGGTCTCTCACTGCTCCCCGGCAGTTTTTCCTGCCCTGGAAGTCAATCGATGGAAAAGTGCAAGCCGATGAGGTAATTCCTCAAATGGAGGTAATGGCAAAGGGACTACTTAATAAAAAGGTATTTCCAGATCTTATCAGACATTTCACCGTCTTCCATCAAAACAAAGATGAGCTTACTAAGATAATTCCCCGATACCATCAGTACTTTTCAGTAAACAAAGCCCTGGAAACGACAATGCTGGCTACTGCAGAAAATGGCGATAAGCGGGCAGGAGTTATCTGGCACACCCAAGGGAGCGGTAAGAGTTTAACCATGGTATTTTATGCCGGTAAACTGGTTTTGAGCCTGAATAATCCAACTCTTGTTGTACTGACTGATCGGAATGATTTGGACGACCAGCTATTTGATACCTTCTCCCTGAGTCAAGATTTGCTTAGACAGACACCCGTGCAGGCAACCAGCCGGGAGGAATTGAAGAAATTGTTGGCGGTCACTTCAGGGGGTATTGTATTTACCACCATCCAGAAGTTTCTCCCGGAAGTAATTGAGAGAATTGATATTGGCAATGGCAAAACCAAGAGTATAACAGGACAATATGAGATGCTCTCTGATAGGAGAAACATTGTAGTAATTGCCGATGAAGCTCACAGGAGCCAGTATGATTTCATGGATGGATTTGCCCGACATATGAGGGATGCTCTGCCCAATGCATCATTTATTGGTTTCACCGGAACTCCTGTAGAAAAAACCGATAAAAACACCCAGGCGGTATTTGGCGATTACATTGACGTTTATGACATACAGCAGGCTGTTGAAGATGGCGCTACCGTCAGAATATACTATGAGAACCGATTAGCTAAAATTGATATTAAAGAGGAGGATAAGCCCAGGATTGATGCAGATTTTGAAGAGTTAACTGAGAGTGAAGAACAAACCGATAAACAGAAACTAAAGGCCAAATGGGCAAGACTTGAAGCCGTTGTGGGTAATGAACACAGAATTACTTTAATTGCAAAGGACATCGTGAATCATTTTGAATCCAGGAACGCTGTTCTTGAAGGAAAAGGTATGGTGGTATGCATGAGTCGGCGGATCTGTGTTGAATTGTACAATGCTATTATAAATTTGAGACCGGAATGGCATTCTGACGATGATGATAAAGGAGTTATCAAAGTTGTCATGACAGGCTCATCTTCCGATCCACTGGCCTGGCAGAATCACATAAGGAACAAGCCAAGAAGAAGGGCCTTGGGAGATCGCCTGAAGAATCCTGTGGATCCCCTTAAAATTGCCATTGTAAGAGATATGTGGCTTACAGGTTTTGATGTGCCTTGTCTGCATACCATGTATATTGATAAACCCATGAAAGACCATGGACTCATGCAGGCAATTGCCAGGGTTAACAGAGTATATAAGGATAAGGAAGGGGGATTGATAGTTGATTATATTGGTATTGGAACCGATTTGAAAAAAGCGCTTTCAGTTTATACTGAAAACGGAGGTAAAGGAAAACCTACATTTGATCAGGAAGAAGCTGCATTGGCCATGATGGAAAAGTATGAAATAGTGGTGCAGCTTTTTAATGAGCAGCCTGTTGACCATACATTGTCAAAAGGATTTAACTATGGAAACTTCTTTAACCTGAGCTCAAAGGAGAAGCTTTATTTTCCCATCCAGGCAGCCAATTATATTTTGGGGTTAGAAAAAGGCAAGGAACGCTATATTAATGCAGTGACAGCACTTTCCAAAGCATTTGCCATATCTGTACCTCATCCATTTACATCAGAGATCAGGGATGAGGTTGGCTTGTTTCAGGCCATTAAGGCAAGAATTGTTAAAGTTATTCAAAGTGGCAAAAGCCGTTCTGATGAAGAAATAGACACCGCCATTAAGCAAATACTTTCTGAAGCAATAACCACTGATGAGGTTGTGGATATATTTGATTCAGCGGGGCTGAAGAAGCCTGATATTTCCATTTTATCTGATGAATTCCTGGCAGATGTCCGTGGATTGAAACACAAAAACCTGGCCCTGGAATTGCTAAAAAGACTGTTACATGACGAGGTTAAGGTCAGGATGAAAACCAACCTGGTTCAATCGAGGAAGTTTTCAGAAATGCTTGACGAGGCAGTTAAGCGGTATCAGAACAACCTGATCACATCAGCCGAGGTAATTGAAGAACTAATTAAACTGGCCAAGGATATCAAGGAAGCTGATCGCCGAGGACAGGATTTGGGATTGGATTTCCGGGAGTATGCCTTTTATTCAGCACTCGAAGTGAATGACAGTGCAGTAAAAATTTTGGGAGATGATGTTCTCAGACATATTGCCAGGGAGCTGGTTGAAACAGTAAAGAAGAACACCAGTATTGACTGGACACTAAGAGAGAACGTGCAGGCCAAAATGAGAATAGCAGTCAAAAAGATTCTCAGGAAACATGGCTATCCACCGGACCTAGAAGCCAGAGCAACAGAAACAGTTATTGAACAGGCCAGGATGATGGCGGATCGTTTGGCTGATGTTGCAGAAAGGAAGATATATCCCCCTAATGAAAGTATAGGAATGGCAGCGGATAGGTAGTTATAAATAGATTGATGTTATTTTTTGAAATTGTTGGTACTTTAACATATTGGTTAAATAAGTTGTCGTCAAATAATAAACATACAAAATCGAGTACAATCAGGATTCAGATTGTCCGTAGCCACATAAAAGGGCAAAGTAAAAGAAAACGGACTCATAAGAAGAGATTGCTAAGATGGAAGTCAGGATTAAGTTATATTCCAGGAACTAACAAAAGAAGCTCTTCACACTTAAAATCTTTTAGGCGTATTAAGGTCCCGGACAACTTTTCTTTTATTAATAATGTTGAAGATTGCTTAAAGTTATATAAAAGACTCCAAGAGAATTTGGCTCATCATAAAAGGACTTTTATCGATTTAACTTCTGTTACCTCAATAACTAACGATGCGATTATTTTCATGCTATCAATAGTGTCAACTTTTCATCATAAAAAAATTAATATTAATGGTAATTTTCCATTAAATAAAGAGATTAAGGATATTTTTATTCAATCTGGGTTCTTTGACTATATTGGAGGTGCTAAAGTAAAAAAGAGTGAAAATACTAAAAATAAAATCAGACCTGATCTTATTAATTGGATTCCTGCTGTTTAGCCTGAATCTTAACGCAGAAAAATCAAATTTTTACATTTTTCTCTGTTTTGGACAGTCAAACATGGAAGGCCAGGGCATCATTGAATCACAGGACACAACTGTAAATAGTCGTTTCAGGGTTTTTCAGG
>CAZJLN010000132.1:0-6534 GCA_964546745.1 uncultured Anaerolineaceae bacterium | reverse complement strand
CAACGCATTGCTGCCTCCATGTTTGCCATTCTGATGGCATTCACCAACGTCGGGCAGGGGATTGGCTTGGGTCTGAGTGGGGCGCTGGCTGATGCTGTCACTTTTCGCTGGACTTTTGTGATATTCGCTGCACTCAACCTGTTGGTCCTGCCATTTTTCCCAGCGATGTTTAAAAAGAAGCCGTCAGATAGTTTATAAGAGGTGTGATAAACTTCAAACCGTCATGAATGCCAAGACACTTACCATCCTTGAATTTAACAATATACTTGATCGTCTGATCCCTTATGCCGGCTTCAGTGCCTCTGCAGAGTTGGCTCAAGCAATCCGTCCTACGAGTGATCTAATGGAGGCACACCTCCGTCAGGCATATACCCGTGAGGCTAAACATCTGCTAAATACCAACGATTCTGTGTCCTTTGCCGGCGCAACCGATTTTCGACCGCTCATATCTCTTGCACAGCACGATGGCATTCTGGAACCGGGTGAGTTTCTGGCAATTAAGAACACCCTGATTATCTCCCGTTCCAACCGCCATATTTTTGAGCAGGCAGCCGCTGAGGTACCCAATCTGGCAGAAATTGCCCTTGGTCTCTCGGATGGATTGGGCTTAGTAGATGCCATCAGCAAGACCATCAATGATCGAGGTGAGGTGTTGGACTCGGCCTCTGAAGATCTGGGACGCATCCGTTCCGAACTCAAGGTTACCTATGAGCGTCTCATCACCCGCCTTCAAAAATACCTGACGGATCCTTCTACAGTCCATATGTTGCAGGAAACCCTCATCACCCAGCGTTCTGACCGTTATGTCTTACCCCTGCGTGCAGAGTTTAAAGGCCGCATCAAAGCTATCATTCACGATCAATCCTCTTCAGGTGCCACCCTCTTCATTGAACCGCTCACTGTCGTTGAGTGGAATAATCGCTATAAGGAACTTCAGCTTGCAGAACGCGATGAAATCCGTCGCATTTTGCGCGCTCTTAGCCAGCGGATTACTGCCAATGCAGACGCCTTAATTGTCATGGTTGAAAGTATGGCTGAACTCGACCTGGCATTAATTTGTGCTAAATATGCAGAGGATTTACATGCCAGCGAGCCTGTCTTACTGCCATTTGTGCCAAAAGACAATAACCCGCATCCTGGCAGCACCATCCAACTGCTTCAGGCGCGCCATCCCCTGCTGGATTCTGCCACCGTTGTACCTATTGACGTCGAGCTGGATGACCAAACCTATGCTCTGGTCATCACTGGACCCAATACAGGAGGCAAAACAGTAACCTTAAAAACAATTGGGCTCCTGGCTTTGATGGCGCAGTCCGGATTGCAAATCCCAGCCATTTCGGGTTCCCGCCTCAGCATTTTCAAGGATATCTTTGCGGACATTGGCGATGAGCAGTCTATTGAGCAGTCCCTCTCCACTTTCTCGGGTCATATCACCCAGCTAGTATCAATCCTCAAAAAAGCCAACTCAGAATGCCTTGTGTTATTGGATGAACTTGGTGCTGGGACGGATCCACAAGAAGGCTCTGCGCTTGCCATGGCAGTCCTGACGCACCTGCTCGAGCGGCGCATCACCAGCATGATTGCAACCCATTACCCCGAATTAAAAGCATATGCGCATACCACACCAGGTGTCGTCAATGCCAGCGTTGAGTTTGATCTTAAGTCACTAAAGCCCACCTATCACCTCACAATTGGGCTGCCAGGCCGTTCCAACGCACTGGCAATTGCGGAACGATTAGGATTGCCGCAACAAATCGTCGAGGCTGCTAGGGCTGAGATCAATCCTGCCGATTTACGTGCGGAAGATTTGCTCGACGAAATCCATCGACAACGCGACCTGGCACGCGAAGCGCGCATTGCTGCTGATCAAACCTTGCAGCAAGCCGAAGCTATCCGCCATGAAATGACAAATAGGCTTGAAAAAGTCGAGGACGAACGCATGCGCATATTGGATCAGGCACGCGAGCAATCGCGCCAGGATGTCAATAAGCTAAGATCGGAGCTGGAGGAGCTTCGTCGAGAATTAGCTCGCGCCCGCCAACCGCTTAAAATTGTTGATGAGGTCGAAGAGATAGTAGAAAACCTTGAAGAGGAAGTCGCTCAACCGGTTGAACGTAAAGCTGTAACCCCAAAGATAAAACGCCAAACAGGTCCTTTACGCTTAGGCGAAAAAATCACACTCAAATCTCTTGGCGGTGAAGGGATCATAACTGCTCTAGGAGAGAATGAGCTAGAAGTTCAGTTAGGCATGCTACGCGTTCGCGCGCGATATGCAGATGTGGTTCGTAAGTCTCAACAAATTGAAGAAGAGATCAAGTCTTCCCCTGCCCCTAAAGGCAAAACTTCTCTACCCAATGTAGAATCTCCTGGAATTGAATTAGACATCCGTGGGCAGCGTGTTGAAGATGCGCTGGATGTCCTTGGTCGTTACATCGAAAAAGCTTACCTGGCAGGATTGCCGTACGTTCGCATTATCCATGGGAAAGGTACTGGCAAATTACGCCAGGCAATTCGCGAAACCCTTCGGGATATGTCCCAGGTCTCACGTTTTGAGTCTGGTGGTGAAAAAGAGGGCGGAGAAGGTGTAACGATTGCTTTTTTACGAAACCTGTAGCTTTAAAATTAATCATCTTAAAAAGAAAAGGATCGCCACTAGCTTGCTCCCCAAATCACTGGCGATCCTTTTTGCACCGAACCCCTAATCTCAGGTGCCCAAATGCTACTATTTATGTCTGAATAATAACATTGGGGCGTTACCAAAATGTGGACAAAATGCGGGGATCTTAATTTACAAACCACTTTTTCCTGGCTCTTTCAAATGCACCCCGAATTTCCCCGCATTGGGCATTTTCAGAGATTATATTCATTAAGCTTTTTGCTTCAGAAATCCACCTGGCTCTCACATCTTCATCTATAGTCGGGATTTTAGCCCACTCTAAAGGCGCTTTGATCAATAGCCATGGAGAATGCGACTGCCTTCCCCATTCGATAACCTGGTTGAATAATGTTTCCGTTTTATCAAATTGCCCAATTCGCAAATAGTAAATTAATAGCGTATGTAAACATCGCTGCTGGTGCATTAAACGTCCATCCGCCTTGGCTTCAGTTTCTAAATTTAAAAGGGTTTGCTCTACCTGATCATAGTTACCTTGAATAATCTTGTTCATCATATGAACCAGAGTGGCCCGAGTCGTGGGTCCCTGCAATCCAGAAACCCGGGTTTTACTAAGAATAGATTGAATCAATGCCTCACTCTGATCAATCAATCCCATTTGTGTCAGTGCTGAGGCTTTATTACTCAAGTTTTCGTAATAAATTTGGGAAGGAAGCGCTTCAACAGTTGATTTATCTAGGATCTCAATCGCTCTTTCATAATCATCTAAAACCAGATGTGCATATCCTAACAAACCGTATCCCCGCATACTCATTTCAGAAGGAAGCGATTTTTTGGCTGATTCAATCAGCTCATAAGCATGGGTTATGCCTTGGTCAAGATATCCGAGTCTGATCTCAAAATAGGCAGTTAGGTACAGCATAAACTCACCGATATATTGATTTTGCATCGCCCTTGAAATTTCCAAGCCAGCCAGAGCATGTTTATACCCCTCGATATAGTTGCCCATGGAGCCAAAATTATAAGCAAATACCAAGTCCGCTTGGATCTGGTTATAAGGACTTAGGATGTATTGATATTTTTCATAATTCTTTTGAATTTCTTCATAACTTGCTTCAGTATTGCCTGTTCGATAAAGCAGCATGCTCAAGTGAAAGTGCGCTGTAAAAATGAGGCGCATCTGTTCGATATCATTTACTTCAATTTCATTTTCAAACACAAAACGGTAAGCTTGCATCGCTTCTTGATAACGTTGCAATAGAGTAAGTACCAATCCTTTTTGGAGAGAGACTTGTCTTTGGTATTGTTTTAAATCTGTTACTGCAAGGTAAGTCATTGAACTTTCATAGTGGTTGAGGGCTTCATTTTTTTCTCCCTTTTGTAGCGCTGCATTCCCGAGAAGGTAAAGGGCAATCCCAATTAATTGTGTCAGGTTAAATTGTTTTCCCTTTTCTAAACAGGTATTCCCTAGCACAGTAGATTGATCTGGATCTGAACACTCAAATGCAAACTGCCCTTGCTGGAAATAGACTTCTACAATCAGCTCATTGGATACTTCTGACTTTTTCTCCAGAATATCGTGGATATGGTCAAAAATCTTTTGCGTCTCTTCCCGGTTATAAGTCCGCCAGGTTTGTTTTGCTGCATCCAACCAAAATTGAATAGCCTCCGAAAACATCTCCCCGGCTTCATAATGTGAGGCAATTTCTGAGGCTGATATATTAGATCCATCTATGACCTTACGCTCCAATACTCTTGCGATTTTCTGGTGAAAAATCTGTTGATCCTCCACGGTGATCAGTTCTAAAACAATCTTCTTAACATAATCATGCGAGAAATGATAATTAGTAGGATTTAATCCGATCGTTTCACTTTTTCGAAAATAACCAATTTTTGTAATTGTTTTAAAATGTTGACTGACTATGGCTTCAGGTTTTTCAAGAATATTGGCGAGCAGATTCACGCTGAAGTCCTTTGCCCCAAACACCGCCGCTGCATTTAAGCATTCAACCGTATCTGAGGGAAGTCTTGATAAGCGCAATTTCGTCAACTCATAGATATTTTTTGGTACTGGAATCGCAAGATTCTCAATATTTTTTAGATCCTCAATGCTTTCATCCATGATTGCTCGAGCAGTCTCAATGATAAAAAACGGATTACCCCCTGTTACTTCTGTAAGATGTTCAACAAACTCGGAACTCGGAAATTGAGGCATGATCTGATCTACCAGTAATTTGACTTCCTCCCCATTTAATGGAGTAAGCTCTAATTCAATAACTGGACTGGATCTGGAAAATCCTTTAATTAATTTTTGGATGCTGTTATTATCTTGCTGTGGTTGATAGGCAATCAGAAGTAAGCCGTTGTTCTTAAAAAATTCTTTGGAATGTAATAATTGAATCGCTGCAAGTGTAGCATCATCTGCCCATTGTGCATCGTCTAAAACCAGCAAGACTCTGTGCTCTCTTGTGTAAATTTGAAGCAGATAGAGCAATGCTTCAAAAATGAGTCGTTGCCCCTGTGTTCCATAGAGGTGCTCAGGGACAATGACGTTCGCTCTCTTCGATGTCAGCGAGGGAACTAATAAACTCAGTATGTTGACCCATACATTGGGCAGCAGCTTCCATTCAGCGTCTGTAACTTGGTTGTTTAACAAGTCAATAATAGCGTCCATCATGATCGGAGGATCATGCTCAGTGCATTTAAGAACCAACAGCCTTGTGTCTTGCCATATTTGTTTATGCAGTTCCTGCATCAGGCGAGTCTTTCCGCTTCCTCCTTCCCCCCTAATTACTGCTACGCCGCCCCTCTGATATGCATTCTGCAGGATATCTAATTCATCTCTCCGTCCAACCAGATATGTATTCATGCCAGATGGATATGGCCAGGGGGGAGCTTTTTTAACCTCTAGGTAATTGCCTGCCTGCTCCAACTGTTTCCCTAATGCTTTAATCTTTTCTGGAAGTTCCTGCCCAGTAGTTTTTTTAAAATACTTTTGAAGAATTGACAAGCGGGATTTTGCATCCTGAATCCGTCCACTTTGAATGAGGTGACTCAAAATTTCATAGTTCAAATCAGGATTTAATCGATCATAACCAAGTAGGGTGATTAACCAACGATTAGCAATACCCACTTCGCCAATTGCTTTGTAATGATTGGCAATGCGTTGAATAAATCGCTTGCGAAAAGTGACCAGGTTTAAATCAGTAAAAAGCAACCATTCGTCCAAACCTGGCGTGCTCACCAATTCAGCATCTTCCAGAAAATGATCTCCAGACCAACATCGAAGCCCAGCAAGTATTGAGTCAGCAATAGGGAGTGGCAGGGAAACGTCATCAGGGTAATGCCATGGTCTGTTTCGTAAACCCTTGTATAGGTTTTCAAATATGACCTGGTCTATATAGACTCTTGAAAAGTCAATAGAAACCAAACCTTCCTGGCTGATAATTAAATCAGGATCGGGCAAGCTCTCCCTCAGCTTGCTCAGAAGACTGCGTAAATTGCTTCTGGCCTCTTGTTCGGTGGCTTCCGGCCAAAAAAGGCTGCATAAGAGTGTACGACCAACCGGTTTCCCCTGGCTGGCAAGATAATATAAAAGCGTTCGCGTGGCTTTACGGCTGATTGCTAAGGGCTGATCATCCCATAGGACGGATGGATGCCCCAGTAGTGTTATCTTAAGTCCAGTCATGTTGCTGAGTTCACACTCATTTCCATCGCTTTTCCTCCTAGGACCTGTCAGTCAATTTGTATGGATAATGTAATTCTTATAAGAAGACCAAAAAGGTCAAAGAAGTAAATTGATTTTACCTTATTTTAAATAAATCAACCTCTCGTTGTACACAAGAGGTTGAACACGGATCTCCTGATGCCGAAGGTGGGAATCGAACCCACATACCCGAGGGTACACGATTTTGAGTCGT
>CAZJLN010000131.1:0-6560 GCA_964546745.1 uncultured Anaerolineaceae bacterium | reverse complement strand
GATTCTTCTTTGCCCCCACTTCGCAAACGCCTTCTCCAGTTGGCTGGCATCTTCCTGAAAATTGGTGCGATCAATTTTGGTGGACCCATGGCGCTGATTGCCATCATGGAACAAGAATTTGTGCGCAAGCGTAAATGGCTGTCACAGGAACACTTCCTGGATTATGTGGCTGCCACGAACATGGTCCCAGGACCAAATGCCTGTGAAATGTCTGCCTTTATCGGGCACACGCGCGCTGGATACCCCGGTTTGATTGTGGCGGAACTGTGTTTTTTCCTGCCAGCGGTGATCCTGAGCACGGTATTGGCAGTGATCTATCAGCGGTTTGGCTCTCTGCCACAGGTGGATGCGCTCTTTTATGGCATCAATCCTGTCATCCTGGCGCTGATCCTGATGGCAACGTATCGCCTTGGCAAAAGCACTCTGACCCAGTGGACTCAGATCGTGATTTTTGGATTAGCGCTTTTGGCTTCGTTTCTGAACGTTAATGAGGTTTTTATCATTTTTGGCGCAGGCTTTTTGGCAATGCTTCTCAGCCAAGCCCCGAAGCTTTTTTCCAAGAGAATACACCTGCTGTTATTCCTGCCTTTTGCTTCCCAGTTTACAATGTGGAAAGCACAAGCACCAGCCGCAGACAATGTCTTGCTCACGCTCTTTCTTTTCTTTCTCAAGACCGGCGCTTTAATTTTTGGCTCTGGCATGGTGCTGTTTGCGTTCATCCAGGAAGACATTGTGGAGAAATTTGCCTGGTTGACGCAGCAGCAGCTGATCGATGCCATTGCAGTGGGGCAAATGACACCTGGACCGGTAACTTCGACCTCAGCGTTTATTGGGTACCTAATTGCCGGCTATCCTGGGGCAGCAGTCTCTGCGTTGGGAAACTTCCTCCCTTCCTTTTTTATTGCTGCTGCCATCATTCCTGTTATACCCAAAATGCGGGCATCCAAGCCACTGCAGGCTTTTTTGCGTGGGGTAAATGCAGCGATTATCGCGCTGATGATCAGCATCGCTTTAACAATAGCCAAGAATGCAGTGGTAGACATCTGGACGCTGTTGGTGACACTGGCTGCTGGGCTTGTTCTGTTTTTCTTGAAGTGGGATTCGATCTGGCTGGTTTTAGGGGGTGGGTTGATTGGGCTGTTGCGTTTTTTGCTTTCTTGATTCCTTAGATTCTCCAGTGTGCGAGGAATAATTTCGTTTTCTCATGTTGAGGACGGTTGAGGACCGCGTCTGCAATGCCTTGCTCTACGATCCTGCCTTGATCCAGAAAGATTACTTCTTGAGCCAGCCGAAGGGCTTGGGCAGGGGAGTGGGTGGAAAAGATCATGGTGCATTTGGTGTCGGAGGCATACTGTAGCAGGACGTTTTCGATATGATCCATGCCCTTGATATCTGTTGAGGAGGTCGGCTCGTCTAGAAGGATCAGATTACGGGGTTTGGCGATGATGCGTGCGCATGCCATGCGCTGCGCCTCTCCACCTGAGAGCTTATTACCGCGGGCTGAGGCCATGTTTTCCATCCCGACGTTACGCAAAGCAGACATTGCCAACTGCTCTCGTTCTGCAGACCTTGGTAATGCCATCATCACATTGCGCAAGACACTGAAGCTGAAAGCATAGGGTGCCTGGGGCATGTATCCCATGTCGTCTGATGGAAATTGCGTCAGGCTGCCTATGTCGGGCTGGAGAATACCGGCTAAAATGCGTAGGAGAGTGGTTTTGCCGCTGCCATTTTCGCCAATTAAGCCATACCGCTTTCCATCCTCAAAGCGCAAATAAGGGATATCCAGGATGGTACGCTCACCATATTTAATGGCAATCTCTTTAAGCTCAAGCATGGATGGTATGCTCCTCGATGCGACTGACGATGGAATTTATCATGAATGCAATGACCAGCAGAACGATGCCAAGCGCTATGGCAAACTCAAAATGCCCCATGTTGGTCTGCATCATGATAGCAGTAGTCATGACCCTGGTTTTGAACTGGATATTTCCACCTACCATTTGCACTGCGCCCACCTCAGCAATAGCCCTGCCAAAACCTGTCAAAATGGTGGAAACAAATTGAATACGGCATTCATAGATGGTATACAGCATTCGTCGGAATGGTTTTAGCCCAATCCCTGCAGCTGTCTCACGGATCATTGGTGCTTTGATCGAAACAATGTTGGCTGTTAAACCGGTGATGATTGGGGTGATTAAGATCACCTGAGCGATCACCATTGCGGTGACGGAGAATAGCAGTTTCATCGATCCAAACGGTCCGCTGCGGGAGAGCAGAAGGAAGACAATTAGCCCTGCTACCACTGGCGGGAGTCCCATCAGCGTATGCATGAGGCGTGAGACAAAGCGCTTGGCGTGGAATTCATTGCTGCCGATTAACACCCCCAGCGGAATGCCAAATAACGATGAAATGCCAGTGCTGAGCAGCGACATTTGCAACGTGATTCCGATAATTTGGCGCAATTCCGGGTCTTTGCCAAACAGGAGGTTAAAGATTTCGCTCAGGGTGTCCATCTAAAGAACTTCAGGTCGCGTATAGTTTCCCTGCGCGACCTGATGATCCATTATTAATTATTTTAAATTGAAGAATAATGGCTCGCCATATTCTTGCACGCCAAACTCAGCGATCAATTTACTGGCTTTTTCAGAGGTCATCCAGTTAATGAATGCCTGCGCGCCTTCAATATTGGTATCTTCAAAGCGCTCTGGGGTAATAGCGATCATGGCATAGGTATTTTTCATATCGTCCGTCTCCTCCAGAAGCAGTTCTAAAGAGTTGTCATGCGCCAGGTAAGTGGCTTTATCGGACATGGTATAAGCCATCATCTCATCGGCAACCGTCAGGGTTTTACCCATGCTGTCGCCAACACTAACGTACCAAGGCTGACCCGTGGGATCAACATCCATGGCTTTCCAGATTTTTAGTTCGGCTTTATGGGTACCGCTGTCATCACCGCGGGAGACAAAGGACGCCCCAGCATCCATAATCTTCTGAAAGGCTTCCGCTGCAGTGGCTGCATCTTCAACTCCTGCAGGGTCATCGGCAGATCCGACGATCACGAAGAAGTTGTACATGAATGGCACGCGTTCCTCGCCAAATCCTTCAGCAATAAACTCCTCTTCGGATGCTTTGGCATGCACCAGCAAACAATCCGCATCACCTGTCCGCCCCTTTTCAATGGCAGCCCCGGTGCCCGCTGAGGTGATCTCGAGCTTATAGCCAGTCTCCTTCTCAAAAAAGGGCTGCAGATAAGCCATTAAACCGGAATCATTGACCGAAGTGGTCGTTGATAACCGCACGACCGGATTCTCAATTTTTTGTGTACAAGCAGCTAAACTGAGAACCATTCCCCCTAACAGCAATACATAACAAACCTTTTTCACTTCATTCTCCTTTCCAAATGGGAGGCGCTGCTGTTTCCGGCAACACCCTTGAGCAAGTGGCACTTGGGATTTTCCACTTACTGCCGCTCAGCTGCCCGTACTCTATCAGCGTAGGTGCACTGAGTCGAAGAATCGCAAAGATTATACTATGGATAACCCATCTAAATGATTATTGATGTATTCCAGTCAACGGTTAAATTAAACAATCGATTTAGGGTAAGGTGTATTTATTTTTCACGATCTAAAGAATTTGCCAGCCAGCGCAGGATGACAAATAAGAAAAGCACAAGAATGAGTAGGAGTGCAGCAATGGGAGTTGCGCTGGAAAGCCCAAAACCCTGAAAACGTTCATAAATTAAAACGGGTACAATCTTGGGGCTGTATGCCAGGATTACCACAGCACCGAACTCACTGATCCCGCGCGCCCACATAGTAATAGAACCGCTCAAGATACCCCGCCATGCTAGCGGGAGAGTGATGTGCCAGAAGACCTGCCATGCGCTTGCGCCGTCCACTCTTGCCGAGTGTTCCAGCTCAGGATTTACAGATGCAAAAGCATCTCGACTGGCATTCACCAACAACGGCAAGCTGACAAACATCATTCCTACCACAATTCCACCCAGCCTATCTGTAAAAAAAATGCCGATCTTGGAGAAGGGTTGTCCTAGGATGCCCTGTTTGCCAAAGACCAGCAGCAGGGCAATACCTGCAGCGGTGTGCGGGATAATCATCGGCAGATCAATAATGCCATTGAGGATGGATTTTCCCGGGAACTTTACGCGTGCCATAATATATGCCAGAGGTAGCCCGAACATAACACCGATTGCGGTCGAAATTGCTCCTGCCAGGAAAGTCAGTCCAATCGAACGGGCTACATCGTGGTCGGTAATCGTCATTAACAGGCTTTCCACCGAGACAGAAAATAACGTCACCAGGACAGGTAAGACAATGAAGAGGATCAGTAAACTGGCTGAGAGGGTGAAACTGGCGGGAAATGGATATTTTTTCACTTTACTTCAGGAAGATCCTGCAAGTTGGCAGGTAAATTTTCAAGCTTATCCCCCACTGGGGGAATTAAGAGAGGATGTGAGTTCGCTTGCATAATTGCCTGTCCCTCAGGGCTGTAGATAAATTGAATGAACAGGGCTGCCTCATCGGGATGGGGAGCATTGGTCGGAATGGTGATGCCGTATTTGATCTGTTCACCTTTGAAAACAGGGTCCACTGTAGCAAAGCGCTGAAAATCCATTTTAACCGTCACTCTGCCGTATGCATCATCCATTCCAGGATGCCCGAGATTTAGACTATCCGGCAGGGATAGCATCTCAAATCCATGCTGTTGAATGACGCTCTCATACTCAAAAGCATAATCAATTTCGGCTGCTTCCAAAAGAGAAATCAATGCAACACTGGAGCCGCGCATTTTAATATGGCTATTCTTGGTTGTCTCTAATATTTCTGGAATGCGGATGATCTGTAAATTATTCATATCAATCAACCGGATTCTGTTGGTGAATTGCCCTTCGATAAAGTCAGTAAAGATGCTGTCATTTTCGTAGACATTTTGAGCCAGGGCAAAGACCATCATTTGACGGTAACCCACCGCGTCAAAGCGGGGGTCTGAAAGTCCGACAGTCACATCAGGACGCGAAAGAATTTGCCACCAGTTTTCAGAAGTGATTTCATCAGCATACTTGCTATCGGGTTTATAGGCGATTGCGAGGTGATTACTGGCGAGTGACAAATACCAGTTGGCATAAGGGGTGGTTGTATCTGGAATGTTGACTTGGTACATCAACATGGGGATCAGGGCTTGATCTGCGGTAGCAACTATGTCGATTTCTTCGTGTAGTTCTGTCACATGCCGCATGACCTGGATGGAACCGTGATATTCTGCTTGCAGATCTATGGATGGATATTTTTCTTCAAATGCTTTTTCAAGATCGTTAAATGGTTGGATCAGGCTTCCCGCCGCAAATACAACCAGAAGAGTTTTAGCTTTGGGTGTGCAGGCAATGATGCTGAGAAGGATCAGCAACAAGATCAACAATGAATTTCGTTTCATGAGCTTATAAGAAAGGGTGGGTAAATTGTTTTACCCACCCAACGTATGTGAAGTTTACTTGAACTCGAAGGCAACCAAGTCTTTTGCCCAAAAGTTACTGTCAAAACCAGGCATGTATGTACGGAGCATTTCCTCATCCCAACCGACCAGGCAGTTCTCACACGCTTGTAGATCTGCCAAAGGTACATCCACTGACCAACCATCACTAGCTACAAAGGAGACAGTTTTTGCATCCGCTTTTATAGCCACAAGTGCTAAGAGATCACTCACTTTCACGCCAGTCACGTCAATGGCACCTTTCTTGGGGTGTTCCACGCTGGTGTTCAGGACTGGCAGCTTTAGGAGATCATCCATGGTCAGGCTTACCTCAGCATCCACCAAGCCCTTAAGTGTCAGAGTGGCATCTGCTGGTCCTATAATTGCCGGGGTTTCGCCAACTTGCTCCTGCGTTGGTTCTGTAGTAGGTTCCTCTGTGGGTTCTTCAGCTGTAATGAATTCAAGAACCACACTAGCAATGCCGCCGGCCATTTCTTTCTTTGTCAAATCATCGCCCACCAGACGCAGCGGGAAATCTTCGCCCTCTAGAGGTTGACCATCCACAAGATAAGCCATAATAATGTTGTCATTACGCATAACGCGCAATGAATCCAGACTGACTTGATAGCCATCCGCCGAGGTAATGATCACGTTATAAGCGCCTGCCTTTGCCAGGTCATCGCGGAAGGAATCATCGCCATGCTTGATCTCATCATCCACACGACCGACCAGGTAGAACAGGGGAATACCAGTCCACTCTTTGCCGTCTGCATCAACCCATGTACGCTTATGGCAATCGTCTGCTGCACCGGACTCGAAAGTAGCACGGTCCATCGGTTCATCGATACCACCGATGAAATCAACCACCCAATCCTCAATTGCTTCTTTGAGGACCAGTTTGTTGACGTACTTGATTGACCAGTGACCGTCCACCACCTGAAGCTTGGACTCACCAATGACAACCAAGCGTAGTAATCCTTCGGACTCAGCATTGAGCGGCTCACCTTCACGTTCATAGGCGATCACCGTCTGAAGTGTACCAATTGTCTCAATTTCATCACCGCTGGACACAT
>CAZJLN010000130.1:0-6562 GCA_964546745.1 uncultured Anaerolineaceae bacterium | reverse complement strand
GGATTCTCCTAATTGCTGATGAAGTACAATGTGGAATGGGTCGCACTGGCAAATGGTGGGCGATCGAGCATTTTGGGGTTGAACCTGACATTCTCCTCACTGCCAAAGGAGTTGCTTCAGGTATGCCACTTGGGGCAATGATCACCAAAAAGAAAATTATGGACTGGCCAAAAGGCTCACATGGAAACACCTATGGTGGAAATCCAATTGCTTGTGCTGCTTCGCTTGCAACGATCAAGCTGATTGAAGAAAAATACTTAGAGAACACTCGCATCGTTGGCACATATGCAATAGATGCACTTCAGGAGATTGCAGCCAGGCATCGCAGTATAGGAGAGGTACGCGGTATGGGATTTATGATTGGTGTTGAATTTGTAAAGGATCGACTGACAAAGGAACCTGCCGATAAACTTCGCGATGATGTCGTTGACCTGGCATTTGAACGTGGTCTGTTAACCCTGGGCTGTGGAAAGAGTGTTATCCGCATTGCGCCACCGCTTTCAACGAATAAATCCGAGGTTGATGAAGCATTCTTGATCTTTGAAGAAGCAATTCACCTTGCAGAGAAAAAGCACAATATAAATTAGTTCTCTTAAACCAGGCTGCCAATTCGGCAGCCTGGTTTTATTTAAGAAGCCTCATCTTAGGATAAAATAAAAGCATGTTACCAGATTCACGAGTAAGACAAAGAGATTATTTACTCGAAATTTCTCGAGCATTGACCGGTGAGTTAAACCTTAGCAAACTGCTAACGATGATACTTAACGTAGCGATTGAAATGTTAGCTGGCCAGGCAGGTTTTATAGCCTTACATGACCCCATTAAGCATTGGACAATTGCTGTCTCACAATCAATGCCAGATGTCCTCTTAAGGTATCTTGAGAATTGGATTCGCGAAATTCCAGATGATAGTGATCCTGCCCAGGTGCAAATACCGGAAATAACGCGTTTTTTGCAGGACGTCAGTATGGGTTTGTTAAGTGGGGTCGGGCTGCCTCTTGTTGCTCAAAACGAGGTAATCGGTCTAATTTATATCTTCCGAAATTATCCAGGCATTTTCTCTTCAAATGATAGATCATTATTAAGCAGCTTCGCCAACCAGGCTGCCATTGGTGTCCGCAATGCTCGGCTTTATACGGAGACCATCACTGAAAAACGTCGCATGGATGCACTTCTTGACTCAGTTGCAGATGGTATGTTGATCATCACTCCTGGGCATCGTATTGAACGCACCAATCCAGCTTTTGCTCGGCTTTATGGAGCAAGCCAATCAGAAATTCTAGGCAAGGATCATTCCGACATATTAAAATGGGTAAAACCGCCACATGGCACAACCTTGGAAGCTGCCGAAGCGGATGGATGGCCACTTTCACCAATGGCATATCTTTATGTAGAAGGAGATCTGATGAGGCCAAATGGCAAGCAACCGCTTCCGATTGGCATTACTTATGCTCCGCTGCTCAACGCTGAAGGTAGCCTAATCAATATCATTGCTACGATCCGAGATATAACTCGCTTTCGTCAGGCTGATGAACTCAAGAGTATTTTTATTTCAGAAATCAGTCACGAATTAAAAACCCCAGTAGCGCTCATTAAAGGCTATGTCAGTACTTTGCGTCGCGAAGATGCTCATTGGGACCGTAGCGTTGTTAATGAAAGCCTTGCAGTGATTGAAGATGAAGCAGATAGATTAACAGAGTTGATCGAAAATCTGCTGGATGCCACGAGGCTGCAAGCAGGTGGACTGCAGCTAAAATTATCAGAAATTTCACTTTTTCAGCTTGCTAAGCGCATGGCAGATCGGCTTCAAGTACAGACCCAGGAACACCGAATCATCGTAAATATTCTCCCTGAATTTCCTCTTGTTTTAGCTGATGAAATCCGCATCGAGCAAGTCTTCTCAAACTTAATTGGAAATGCAATCAAGTACACATCAGAGGGAGACATTATTATCGATGGAGCAGTCCGATCACATGAGGTCATTGTCTGTGTTACCGATCAGGGTCCCGGAATAGCTCCTAGTGATCTGCCCTTTATATTTGAAAGATTTTACCGTTCCCCAGAATCCTCACGCAATGCAAAAGGTACAGGTCTCGGCCTATATCTGGCGCGATCAATTGTTGAGGCTCACGGAGGTAATATGTGGGTGGACCCAACCCATGAAAAAGGTGCAAGGTTTTGTTTCTCACTTCCACGGGAATAATTAGTTAATCAGTGTTACCAACTCTATTAACCTATCTAAAAAGAATACCATTAGCAGATGTACGCTATCTAGATTCCACTGGTTCCACCAATGATGATGCCTTGAACTGGGCAGACGAAGGTGCCAAAGATTTTTCTCTGGTAGTCGCAAATACACAAACCAAAGGTCGGGGTAGGTTGGATCGTACCTGGCTAACAAACCCGGATTCTGCCTTGGCTTTTAGCCTGGTCGTTATTCCTGAACCCGGTCAGGAAGCTTTCACCTCGCATTTTACAACCCTTCCAGCGCTGGCTTTGATTAAAGTTCTCTCTCATTTTAATGTATCAGCCCAAATCAAGTGGCCGAATGATGTCATCATCTCAGGCAGAAAGGTAGCCGGCATTTTGCTAGAGTGCCTTTGGAACGGGGATTCAGTACATGCAATTATCATTGGCATGGGAATAAATGTGAAATCAGCAAGTGTACCTCCCGAAGAAATGTTACGGTTTCCTGCTGCTTGTTTGGAAGATTTTCTCAGTGAACCAGTAGACCGATGGAAATTACTTGCCGGTGTTTTGCAAGAAATTTATGACTTAAGATCCTCAATAGGAAAAAACCAATTCATACATCTGTGGGATCAACACCTTGCGTTTAAGAATAAAATGGTCAGTCTACAAATACCAAATGAAACCATTGATCATGTCAGGCTCATAGGCATTTCCAATGATGGCTCATTGAATGTCCAATTATCTAGTGGAGAAATGAAACTTATTTCGGTTGGTGAGATCAGTGTAAAGAAAGCAAACAGGGGAGGTACTTGAAAACCCTTGCAATCTTTGCTATCTTGACTACCTTTCCTGCCTTAATCGCATCCAAACATTAAATAAAAAATCCTCCGTTTGTTTTCGGAGGATTTTCTATGATTATTCACTAATACGGGCAAAAGCAGCTAGGCTGTCACCCTCTTCCAAGTCCATAAGAGTAACACCTCTTGTTGCACGACCTTGAATAGAAATATCTTGCACACGCAGTCTTAACACAATACCTTTTGTGGATATTAAAGTCGCTTCATCTTTGGCTTGAACCACATGTGCCATTGCAACTTTTCCAATTTTATCACTTGCAGTTTTAGCAATTGTAGTAACACCTAAGCCGCCACGTGTCTTTGATACATACTCATTCAACTCAGTACGTTTGCCATAGCCTTTTTCAGTCAAGACCAGTAGATATCCTTCAGGCTCAACAACTGCCATCGACACCAGCTTATCATTACGCAGCCTTATACCATTTACACCCATGGCAGTTCTACCCATTGGTCGTATTTGCTTCTCTGGATAACGCAATGCTAACCCATTCTTAGTTACCAGGATGATGTCATCCTTGCCACTCGTTAAACACACCCAGCCTAGCTCATCCTCATCATCTAATTTGATTGCAATCAACCCTGAGGGGCGAACACTCTCAAATTCCTCTAATGGCACTCGTTTTACCCTGCCTTTGACTGTTGCGATTGTACAGTATTCTGCTTGTTTGAAATCTGGCACTGAAACCACTGCTGAAATCTTTTCATCAGGATCCAATGAAAGAATATTGACAAGAGAAATTCCTCGTCCCTGGCGGCTTTCGTCAGGAAGTTGGAATACACGTTCCGAATAAACCTTTCCCTTGTCAGAGAAAAAGAGTAAAGTGCCTAAAGTATTAGCTCGAAGGAAGAAAGCGACCTCATCCTCCTCACGCATCGACTGTCCTATCACACCTCTTCCACCGCGGTTTTGAGAACGGTATGCACTGTCGCTAACGCGTTTGATATATCCTCGTTGTGTAATGCTTACAAACACAGGCTCATCCTGAACAAGCGCTTCATCTGAAAGATCGCTGTCGACATCATGTGCAATTTTTGTGCGGCGATCATCCCCATATTTTTCTGCCATGCTATTTAAATCATCCCGAATGATATTCAGGATCTTTTTTGGATTAGCCAACAGGTCTTCTAAATATGCAATTTTTTCAACCAGTTCTTTGTGTTCGTCTTCAATCTTTTGTCGCTCCAAAGCAGCCAAACGACGCAGTTGTAAATCTAGAATAGCTTGTGCTTGAGGATCTGATAGATTAAACCGTTCCATAAGCTTGGTTTTTGCATCATCTGCATCTTCAGCTTCGCGGATAGTCTTTATAACCGCATCCAAGTTGGCAAGCGCGATCAATAAACCATCCAGAATGTGGGCACGCTTCTTAGCCTTATCCAATTCGAAGATCGTACGGCGAGTTATGACCTCTTCACGATGTTCCACAAAGTGGTAAAGGGCACGCTTCAAAGTCAACATTCGAGGTTCTCCGTTGACCAATGCTAATAGTTGAACGCCAAAAGTAGACTGTAGGGGAGTGTACTTATAAAGTTGGTTTAATACCTTTTTAGGTTGTGCACCGCGCTTTAATTCAATAACAATGTTCATTCCCCGTCGATCGGATTCATCACGCAAGTCTGAAATCATATCCAATCGACCTTCTCGAACTAATTCTGCAATACGCTCAAGCAAACTTGTTTTGTTCAGTTGATAGGGAATTTCAGAGACAATAATGGCATACCTGCCGCTCTTGGTCTCCTCAACATTGGCTACACCCCGAACGGTCAATTTTCCTCGACCAGTACTGTAAGCTTGGCGGATACCCTCATCACCAAGAATGATCCCCCCAGTTGGGAAATCAGGTCCTGGAATGTATTCCATCAAGTCCTCGACACTGACATCGTCGACATCATCATAACGATCTATTATGACATTTAATGCAGCTACTAACTCTTTAAGATTATGGGGCGGTATATTCGTTGCCATTCCTACTGCAATACCATTAGATCCATTCATTAGTAAGTTAGGCACTCTGGAGGGGAGAACCAGAGGTTCTTTTAGTGAACCATCAAAGTTATCCGCAAAATCAACTGTATCTTTGTCAAGATCAGCGATCAACTCTTCAGCCATATGAGCAAGTCGCGCTTCTGTATAACGCATTGCCGCAGGTGGGTCGCCATCAACGGAACCGAAGTTTCCTTGTCCTTCCACCAACATATATCGTAGTGAAAAATCTTGTGCCATGCGAGCCATAGATTCATATACGGCTGAGTCCCCATGTGGATGATACTTACCAAGAACTTCACCCACAATTCGAGCAGATTTTTTGTAGGGAGTATTAGCACGTATACCCATGTCCTGCATAGCATATAAAATACGCCGATGTACTGGTTTTAGACCATCGCGTACATCGGGCAATGCACGAGCCACGATCACACTCATTGCATAATCAAGATATGCAGACCGCATTTGATTATCAATATCTACGTTTTGAATAGTCCCAATGTTATTTTCTGAAGATTCTTCACTCATAATTATCGTACTCTCTTAATTGCCTCTATACAGAGTCAATTTCCTTAATTAATTTGGCAACCTTATAATTATACCTCAAGCCCCCCATTTATCCTTTTTTACTATATTTCAAATTTGTATTAAAAGAAAAAGCAGCTATTTCGGCTGCTTTCTTTGAGATCAGAAAATGATTATTGATTGAAATTATGGGATTGGACAACCAGGTAGCTGTGTATTAAAGAATTCGAAAAGTGCACACCACCAATTAGCAGGCATAAAGGTTAATATTAATGCAGGAAGGATGCATAAAATGATGATTAAAATAAGGAGAACAATCAACCAGGTAGGCATTTTCCTCTTTTTCCGCAACTCAGGTTCATTTTCAAATGAAGGTTCGATAGGTGTCGCTGGTGGTAAGGGAACTTGTTCTTGCGGAATGGGAGGTTCGCTATATCCAATTTGTCTGTCTAAATCAGCTTCTATAGCAGGGGGTTCATTGATAATGGGTTGAGGCTCTACTTGTTGAACAGGCGTCTCCACAGGAGCAACTACTGGTGTTTCTGCAACAGCTTGTTTGGATTCTTCAAACAACAGATGGATACTCTCTCCAAGAATGATTACATCTCCAACCCGCAAAGGTTGGATAGATGTTAACCTTTCATTATTTAGAAAAGTTCCATTGGTGGACCCCAAATCTTCAATGAAGTAGACATCTCCCTTCTGAAAAATACGTGTATGTTTTCGAGATACCTCAGGTTCTGTTATTGGGAAATCGTTATAAACCTCGCGTCCAATGGTAATTTCATCTTTATCAAGTACAAAAATTTCGCCTGGCTTGGGTCCTGAGCGCATAAGCAATTGATATTTTTGGGTCGTCATAGCACCTCCAGATTGTTCTCTTTATTAATGAACTTTTCCTTTTGTTATTTACAATTATATGCTAAAACAAATTGAATTACCAGAATTCAAAGTTTGCGTCTTTGTCAATGGTGTAAATTCAAAGTGTGAATTCATGAAAGAATCA
>CAZJLN010000129.1:0-6584 GCA_964546745.1 uncultured Anaerolineaceae bacterium | reverse complement strand
GGGCGGATAGTATCGAAGGTAAATCTGCGACATTCAAGTTTTCCCTGCCTATCTTAGAGATTAGATAGAGCCGTTTTCTCAAGCCAACTTCCAGACAACTTTAAATTGAATGTGTGTGAAAATCAAATTGTAAAAACGAGGGCAACCCAGTCGTCTTTTTGGTAGCGTTTGATATAGGTAAGACCGGCAGTTTTGGCGGCGGCGATGACGTCATCAGCTTGGGTTTCGAGGATGCCTGCCATGACAAGTGTGCCTTGGGGGGAGACAAGCTGTGAAAGACCTTCTTTGAGAAGGCGAATCAAAATTGGGGCAAGAATATTAGCAAGCACAAGGGGAGCGTTCTGGATTTTATAGTCGCCATGCAGAATATCATCCAGAGAGCCGCGATGAGCATCAAGATGGCTATGAATACCATTGATGACAGCATTGCTCTGGGTCGCTGAGACCGCTAATTCGTCTGTATCGACGGCGAGGGCATAGGAAGCACCGCGCTTGAGGGCAGCGATGGCTAAAATGCCAGAACCACACCCCAGGTCGATCACATTTTGGGTGGGTAGAAGTAAGTCTTCGATGGCTTGCAAACAGAGCTGGGTAGAAGGGTGGGTACCGGTGCCAAAAGCCATGGCGGGATCAATACGAATCACCGTGCGGGTTTCATGAGGGTTTTGTTCCAACCAGGCGGGTAGAATCAGAAATTCTTTTCCCACCTGGATAGGCTGATAGTTCTTCTTCCAGGCTGCCATCCAATCTTCATCTGCAATCCATTGATATTTCAGCTCTGGGATGGGCATGATGGCTTGATAATGCCAGAGGGTTTGTTCAAGTTGCAAGCGGGTCTGCTCCAAATTAGGGGTGTTTTCGAGATAGGCAGCCACGCGCACATCACCGGTAGCCTTGAATTCATAATCAGTTGTATCAAAAGTGGTCAGGCTTTCCATAACAACGCCATTTTCTGCAAAGCGGCTGAGGGCTTCGGCGATAGCTTCAGCCAACTCCCCGGAGCAGATCAGAGATACTTCCAACCAGCGATGCGGTTTATCCACCGAGTACATCCTTGAGCTTATCGAAAAAGCTGCGTTCCTGAATTTTTATATCTGTGCCCATGGTTTTGCCCAACTCTTCGAGAAGGGCTTTTTGTTTTGAATCCAGGGCGGTGGGCACCTGGACATTGACCGTGACAAGTTGATCACCACGGTTGTTCTTGCGAATAACTGGAACACCCTTTTCGCGAAGACGAAAGACCCTGCCAGGCTGCGTGCCTGAGGGAATGCGGAGTTCGACATCGCCATCAATGGTGGGAATTTTTATCTCGTCGCCCAGGGTAGCTTGAACGATGTTGATATCGAGATCGAGGAGGATATCGGTGCCTTTGCGGCGGAAGAACTTATGAGGGGCGACCTCTAATTCGAGGTAGTAATTGCCGTTGGGTCCACCATTGCTACCGGGTTGACCTTCACCAGCAAGGCGCATTTGATTACCATCGTCCACACCGGCGGGGATGGAGACGGTCTTTTTTATGGTCTTGCGCTCCAAGCCACGTCCGCGGCATGTATGACAGGGGGTGTCAATGATCTCCCCTGCGCCATTACAGGCTGGGCAGGTAACAACCTGGACCATGGAGCCCAAGAAAGTTTGGTGCATCTGGCGCACTTCACCCTGACCATTACAGGTGGGGCAAGTGTGGGGTTTGGTGCCGGGTTCTGCACCTGAGCCGTTGCAGGTGGCACATTTTTCATCACGGACAATCTCAATCTCTTTTTCGACACCGAAGACGGCTTCTTCAAAGGTCAGTTTGATACGAGAAGACAGATCTGCACCGCGGCGGGGTGCGTTGCGACTGCGCGACCGTCCGTTTCCAAAACCACCAAAACCAAAGAAACCTTCCAAAATATCAGATAGGTCTATATTGGAGAAATCGGGCATACCTTGATAGTTGACACCGGCATGACCGTAGCGATCGTAGGCGGCGCGTTTATCAGCATCCGAGAGGACACCATAGGCTTCATTGATCTCTTTAAATTTTTCTTCAGCATCATGCGCCTTATTGACGTCTGGATGGTATTGGCGAGCCAAGTTGCGGAAAGCTGATTTGAGATCATCTGCACTGGCATTCTTTGGAACGCCTAAAACTTCATAGTAATCACGTTTACTCATCGAAAATTGTCTTCTCTATCCATTTAAAATATTTAAAACAACCAACAGGGTTGCTAGCTTCAGGGTTTTGTAACAGTGAGGTGCTCAAATCGAATGAGCACCTCACTGCAATATTATCACGAACTTAGACTTGCTTAAAGTCTCCATCGACAACATCTTCATCGGCTGGTGGTGTGGATTCTTCAGTCGCTGAAGCATCAGGATTTGACTCGGGGTTAGTGGCAGATTGTTGAGCATAAGCTGCTTGACCGACTTGTTGGAGTTCCTGCATAAGGGCTTCAACTTCCCTATTAATGAGTTCGGGATCGTCCTTATCCTTGACTTCTTTAACTTTCTGGATGGCGCTTTCAACCTTGTTCTTGATATCAGCTGGGACTTTATCTCCCAGGTCACGCAGGGTCTTCTCGGACGAGTAGACCGCATTGTCAGCGGTGTTGCGGGCTTCGATCAGATCACGGCGTTTCTTATCTTCTTCGGCGTGAACTTCGGCATCGCGACGCATCTTTTCAACCTCTGCTTCACTCAAACCTGAGGAGGCGGTGATGGTAATATTCTGGCTACGTCCAGTGGCTTTGTCTTTTGCGGTGACTTCGAGGATGCCATTGGCGTTAATATCAAAAGTCACTTCGATCTGAGGAACACCACGCGGCGCAGGGGGAATGCCGTCTAAATTAAAGCGACCGAGGGATTTGTTGTCGGCTGCCATGGGGCGCTCACCCTGGAGAACATTGATTTCCACCTGGGTTTGGCTATCAGAAGCGGTTGAGAATACCTGACTTTCTCGGGTCGGGATGGTTGTATTGCGCTTGATAAGAGGTGTGGCGATACCACCAAGGGTTTCAATGGACAAGGACAAGGGGGTCACATCCAGCAAGAGGATATCCTTGACCTCGCCACCGAGTACACCTGCTTGAACAGCTGCACCTACGGCAACAACCTCATCAGGATTGACGCCCTTATGGGGTTCCTTGTTGAATTCTTTGCGGACAATCTCCTGAACGGCAGGCATACGGGTCATACCGCCTACCATAACAACCTCATTAATTTCAGAGGGCTTCAGGTTGGCATCTGAGAGGGCTTGCTTGACAGGGGTCATGCTGCGTTTGAGCAGGTCGTCAGTGAGTTGCTCTAACTTGGCACGTGTGAGAGTTGTGACCAAGTGCTTTGGACCTGTGGCATCGGCAGTGATGTAAGGCAGATTGATCTCTGCTTGCATGGTGGTGGAAAGCTCGATCTTGGCTTTTTCGGAGGCTTCTTTGAGCCGCTGCAGTGCCTGGCGATCGTGACGCAAGTCAATGCCATTTTCTCGTTTGAACTCGTCGGCAAGGAAATCCATGACGCGCTGATCAAAATCATCGCCGCCAAGGAAGGTATCGCCACTGGTGGAACGCACCTGGAAGACACCATCGCCTACCTCGAGAATGGAAATATCGAAGGTGCCACCGCCAAGGTCGTAGACGCTGATAATTTCATTCTTGCGTTTGTCGAGACCGTAGGCAAGAGATGAGGCGGTTGGTTCATTGATAATGCGCAGCACTTCCAAACCTGCAATCTTACCGGCATCTTTGGTGGCATTGCGCTGGGCATCGTTAAAGTAAGCAGGTACTGTAATGACGGCTTGCGTGACGGATTCACCCAGATAGGCTTCTGCGTCGCGTTTGATCTTTGCAAGGATCATGGCTGAGATCTCCGGAGGAGAGTATTCCTGACCAGCCAAGACAACTCGAATATCGCCATTTGGCGCCTTAGTGATCTTATAGGGCACACGGCTGAGGGCTTTTTGCACTTCGGGATCATCATATTTACGACCCATAAAGCGTTTGATGGAAAAAATGGTGTTTTCGGGGTTGGTGATGGCCTGGTTGCGGGCAACGCGACCTACCAAACGCTCCCCATTCTTGTTGACTGCTACCACGGATGGGACTAAGCGCTCACCTTCTGCAGAAGGAATAACGACAGGCTCGCCACCGATCATGACAGCGCCGACTGAGTTGGTTGTTCCAAGATCAATTCCAATAATTTTTGACATAATTTTTTATCTCCTATTTTGCCACCCTAGCTAAGGCAGGGCGAATGATGCGATCTTTAATTTTGTAACCTGACTGGAGGACTTCGATAATTTGGCCATCCGTAAAGTCAGGGGATTCTTCATGTGTAACGGCTTCCGTGAGCATGGGATCGAAAGGATCACCAGGATTCAGTTCGATCTTCTTAATCCCTTGGTTCTCGAGCGTGACAAGGAGTTTTTGTAGGATGAGGGCAATGCCGTCGATCCAGGGATTGAGGTTAGCTTCATTAGGGCGGTGTTTTATGGCTCTTTCGAGGTCATCGATGACGGTCAGAAAAGGCTTAACTAAGTCGCCCAAGGCAAGATTGTAAGTGTTTTGATTATCCTGATCAATCCTGCGCTTGTAGTTAGCAAAATCAGCACGTTCGCGCTGCAACCCGGCGAGATATTCACTAGACTGAGCGGAAAGATCAGCAATTTGTTTCTGCATTCCTTCCATCTCATCGTAACTGATAAAAAGACCGGGGATACCTTCGAGCTGATCATTCAACTTAGAAGATTCACTATTTTCTTTACTTTCGTCTTTTTCAGGTTTTTCTTTGTTTTCGTCTTTTTTACTTTTGGTCATAGAAAATTCTCCAAATGTTTTGTTATTCTTTTTTTATCCAAACAACGTATCTGAAACCAGGTCACTGAGCAAACCAGCCACAAAGCGTACAGTTGAAATGGTGTGACCATAGGGCATGCGCATGGGACCTAGCACGCCCAAGGTGCCGGTCATGGTGCCAGGTATGCCATAGCGGGCTAAGATAACGGAGCATTGGCGCAGTTCTTGCCAAGTGCCTTCCCCACCGATTAAAACTTGTATACCGGTTTCGTTTTGAGCCATGATGGTACGGGAAAGAAGATCATTCAAAAGCGAACGCTCTTCGAATAGTCGTAAGGCATGGCGGGCATCTTCTGACTCGGCAAATTCTGGCTCTGCAAGCACATTAGTCAGACCGTCGAGGTAGACCTCACCAGTAACCAATTTTTCTGAGAGTTCCATTTCTTCACGCACTACATCTAAAACTTGCAGGGCAATGACATCATTCTGAACCTCTAATTTACCCATTTGATCTGCCGTGCAGTTCTGACAGGTATTGGATATTTGGTAGGCGATGCGTGAAAGCTCCTCCTGGGAGGTTGGTTCTGAGAGAGTCAGGATCTGCTGACGGATCTCACCACCGATGAGAACCAGTACCATTAAGACCTGAGATCCACGAATGGAGATCAGTTCTAGATGTTTGAAGAGCACTTTTTCGCTGTGAGGTGCAGTGACCAGGGAGGCAGCTTGAGATTGATTTGCCAAAACTGAGGCGGCTAAACGTAGCCACTGATCCAGGTCCTGGCGGGATTGGTAGAACTGATGGCTGATGGTGTTGCGAGTGGTGGCAGGTAAGTTGGTTTGCTGTACCAGATTGCTGACAAAAAAGCGATAACCTTCCTCTGTGGGTACACGACCCGCAGAGGTGTGCGGCTGCCGCAGGTAACCCATCTCAGTGAGGGCTCCCATCTCATTGCGGATGGTCGCCGAACTCATTTGCAGCCCAAACTGATCGACCATGGATTTTGACCCTACCGGCTGTGCGGTGCGCGTGTGCTCATGGACAATTAATGAGAGCAATAATTTCTGTCTTTCAGTCAGTTCTTTCATGTGTTCATCTTTTTAGCACTCTCAAGGTGAGAGTGCTAATTTTCAGATGTTAATGATACCATGTGGGGTTTAAGACGTCAAGAAATGACACCCTGTAATGCGTTAAACTTTTATAAGAACTTAATACAATGGTGAGGTTTGTTATGAAAGATGCATTTGAAGGCGCATTACATGTCGGTCAATCCCGCCGAATTTGTATTTGTAACTCTCATCCCCACGCATAAAATCGACCAGAGTGAAATGATTTTGAATGCCCCACTGGATCACCTTGGCAAGCAGGACCCAACCAGGCGAATATTGGGCAAATTGGATATCCCAAGCAGAGTTGTAGACCCACAATTTGTGCTCGAAAGCAAAGCTGAAGTAGGCTGCAGCTCTTTGACCATTGATTTCAAGAAATGCCAGGTTAAGCCAACCCTGAGACAGAGCCCACTGGGCAGTGAGATGCATGTGGATACGCATCTGCGGCGTTAAAAAGGCATTTTTAGCCGGTTCTTGCGCCATCATGTCCAAGAAGGCATTGAATTCGGATTCTAAGGTTTTCTCATCATCTACTAAATACCAGTTGAGTTGCACGTCTTCTTCTGCACGGCGAAGTTTACGCCGAATTTCATGACGTTGTTTTTTATCCAGAACAGACAGATATGTTTCCCAGTCGTCAGGAAATGTGATATAGGGGGATGGTTGGAGCTGATCGAGTTGAACCTGCCAGCCGCTATCAGTTGC
>CAZJLN010000128.1:1342-6591 GCA_964546745.1 uncultured Anaerolineaceae bacterium | reverse complement strand
TCGTTTTTCATAGCCAACGCTGCTTTCAGGTCCATGACCAGGGAGCAGCGTTGTTGTATCAGGCAACGTCAATACTTGCTCATGCAGGCTTTTGATCAGCGTCGGGTAGTCCCCGCCATCCAGGTCAGTGCGCCCAATGCTTTCCCGAAAGATCGCATCCCCACAAAAAGCGACCTGCAATTTTTTACAATAGAAAATCACCGAGCCAGGGTTGTGTCCCGGTACTTCACGCACCTCTACAACCGCTTCCCCACCCTCCGGATCAAGGCTCAAGGTTTGTCCTTGAAAAAAAGAAATATCAACCTGTGGAATCGGGTCAATTGGAAAATTTAACTGAAGGACTTCTTCCTGGTTAGCTGCCCAGGCAAAAGCGTCCGGATGCATGCCAATCAGCGGCTTAGGTAAGAGTGCTTCCCAAATTTGTTTTACTCCAGCGGTATGATCAAAATGGGCATGTGTCAACCAGATCTGACGCAAATTCCAACCCTGCCGCTTAATTTCATGAAGAACATGCTCATAATTAAAGGAAGAATCGATTAACACAGAGTCTTTGCTGTCTTCATCCGCCAAAAGATAGACATTATTCCCCATAGGTCCCAAGACCAATCGTACAAAGGACAGCTTCATTTCATTCTCCAGAAGTTTTTTCTATCGACGGGCTTGAAAATCGTCTTTTTAGTGACCCACGATAATTTTTTGCCAACAAGGTTAGAGATAAAGAAGCGGCTAATATCCCAATGGAAACTACAAAGACGCTTTCTGGACGTTGGTCATATAAAATGCCCGCTAAAATTGGCGCCAAGACAATGGCAAAAGTGCTGGCAGTCTCAACAAAGCCAAATGCCAGCCCCACCTGGGCATCTTTCACCAGCGGTCGAACAAAAGCAGACGCAATCGATCGACTCAGACGGTACCCACCCAGCAACGCATAAGCCAGGATAAACCATGGTAGACCGCTCCCTAACCAAAGCAGCAGCGAAAAGCCAATCATGGCGACCTCGCCAATCACAAAGGCACTGATCACAGGAATGTGCCCCAAAATCAGCAGGAATATGACATTGCTAATGTTCATCACCGTCCCCAATTGTCCGATTTGGCTCAACACCAATCCCCGTTCATTTTGTAAGAAATTGGAGGTCAGCGGTTGAGGCAGGTAAGTAGCAAATGTGATCATGGAAATCATTCCGAGCGAGAGCACAAAGCGGGGATTTTTGAGGATATCAAACCGCTTGGCGCTGGGGTCATGCGCTTCCACAGCCTGTTTACGAATAAAGAGCACAATGACAGATGAAACCGCAAATATGCCAGATGAGATCAGGTATATGGAGCGCAAGCCATAGCGTTCCCCGATCCATCCACCTGCCATCGGAGCAAAAGCCGCACCAACGCTATAGCTAGCAGAGATAAACGTGAGCGCTTTCCCGACGGACCAGTCACCCCTTGCCGCCGCAATATAACTGTTCATCGGTGCAATCACGGCTGCAGTCAAGCCATAAAATAGTAAGCCGACCACATATATCGAGAGGTTTTGCGCGAGTGCCATGATTAAAGTCGCCACAACGCCCAGCGTCCAACTCAACCATAGGATGGTGCGTCTGCCATAGCGATCAGAGAGGTAGCCAAAAGGGATTTGCGCAAGTGCCATAATTGCGCCGTTGATCCCCAGGATCGTGCCAATCAACACAGGATCAGCTCCTAGCTCCTGAATGTACAATGGTTGGAAGATAAAGAACAAACCCTCACCCATGCCCCAAAACAAGAGCGAGACTGCAATCAAATACAGGTCGCGTCGTTGCTTCATAAAACTATTCCTTAAACGCTTCCAGTGGCAAGACAGGTCTTGGCAGGTCAGTCAGACTGCGCACGCCATCCTCGGTCACTACCACGTCATCTTCAATGCGTACGCCCCCTCTGCCGGGCAGGTAAATCCCTGGCTCAATCGTAAACACCATGCCGGGTGCAAGCTCCAGGTCATTTTCACCAAAAATGTAAGGTGCCTCGTGTGCTTCAATCCCCAATCCATGCCCAGTGCGATGCGTGAAGAACTCTCCATAGCCAGCTGCGTCAATCACGCCACGTACTGCCTGGTCCACCAGGCCTGCCGGCATACCAGCTTTGGCAACAGTGTGCCCCGCAGCATTAGCAACTAACACATATTCGCCTATGCGCAACAACTCGTCATCCACTTTCCCAACCGTGAAGGTGCGTGTAATATCGGAGAAGTAACCGTCCTTGCTAGCGCCCCAGTCAAACAGCAGCAAGTCGCCATCCTGCAGGATACGCTCAGACGGCACCGCATGCGGGTTGGCACTGTTCGGTCCACTGCTTACAATCGGTTGAAAGGGCAGCTCCACATCAGACCCAGCGCGGTAAAGTTGAATCACCAACTCGCTGGCAATCTGGCGCTCGCTCATCCCAGGGCGAATTACCTTGAGTGTTTCCAAAAGCGCATTCTGGGCAATAACCGCTGCCTCGCGCATCTTAGCCAGCTCCTGTGCATCCTTGCGCATGCGCAGTTCCCCTACCACCGCGCTGCCATCCACAAATTGAACTCGCTTGGCTGCTGCTTCCATGTATCGCAACTCCAACACGCGTAGCCGTGTAGGTTCCACCCCCACTTTGCCCTTGCTGATCCCCAAACCTTCAAAGGCGCGTCTGAAGGCGTCCCACCAGGTACCCGGGTCATCCCCAAAGGCAAAGACCTCTGCCTTGAAGCCCAATCCCACCAGTTTTTGTTGCTCCAGCATCGGCAAAACCAGTCCCATCTTGCCCTCTGCTGTAAAAAGAGCAGATGTCGGACGCTCCATCAGATGGAATTGCAACCCGGTCAGGTAGGAAAGCGTAGGACCAGGATTGAGAGCAATCCCTGCAAGGTCCGTTTGTTGTATGCCGTCGAATAAACGATTGATGCGATCAGTCATGGAGCACCTCCAGAATATAGAGAGTAATTATAATGCAGAGAGCTAAGTCGAACATTCAAATGGTCCGGCGGTACTGGTACATTTTATCTCGAAAGGCAAATAGCATCATGCAAACCAGGTTTAAAACCCCACAAGATAACCCAACACTTATCTTTCTCATTGCTCAATTTCGCACCGCACTTGCTCAATTGCGTGGGAAGGAAACAACCCCTGATCTTGAAGCTGCCAAAGAAGAACTCAACGAATATTTACAAAAAGAAAATCCAATTTTTGTGGCTGAAATGAATGGTGATTTGCTTGGTTACCTGGTCTGCCGCGTGGATGGCGATGTCGTATGGGTAGAATCGCTCTATGTCAAGCCAGCATTCCGCCGGCAGGGCATTGCCAGCAGCCTATATGCCAAAGCAGAACAGCTAGCATTACAATTAGGAGGTGACGCACCATACAATTGGGTAGACCCCAACAACACCCCCATCATCAGTTTCCTGGCAAAGCGCGGCTATAACGTGCTCAATTTACTTGAGTTGCGCCGTCCCTATCCAGATGAAACCCTGACTCACACAATTAAAGTCGGTCCATACACATTTAACTGCCGCTGATCGCTTAGTTACTAGCGGCAGCCGCAGAAGATGCCGCAGCTGCGTCTCGGTACAGCATCAGGATCAGATACCAGCCAAACATCACCAGAATCGGCAGTTCAGGTATGCCAATAGCATCTGGCAGGATCTCAACATCCGCATTATGTTTGAAAAATCCCCCTATATCAAATTGCACTAATGGCTCCTCATCCTCTCGCAACCACTCCATTTCCGTCATCCAAAAATTGGTCGTAGCTTTGAAGATCCTGCCATGGACAAACTCTAGCGTCCCGCCCCTTCTCCATGTACTATTTGTAAACTCTGCCAGATCTTGTTCAGAATCCTCCACACGGATAGTGGCACGGTTCTGCCAAAAGCCAACCCGCTTGAACGTCCACACGCCATCACCACTCTGCGCAGTAGCGAAAGTGCCCCATGCATTGCGGAAATCCAGCGTTGCCGCCAGGGTCTCACCAAATTTCAGTTCATAATGATATTTCAAACTGGGCTGCACCCATTTCAAAGGATCACGAATGGTTAAGTTAGTAATCTTAATCATCACCTCACCTCCTAACAAAAAACACAAGGGTCAATAGACAATGTATTGACCATTGAGCTTTAGACAATCAACTTTTATTTGACGTTAGAGCAACGCTTTGAACGACTCCATTACCAGGAACACTGGCCAGACAAATGCTTTAAGAAGCCCTAAAACGCCCATCCAAAAAGTGGTGGCATGCCCGATAAAAAAGATGGCTGCGCCAATCACACCCAATCCATAAACAGCATCTCCAGCGCTTTTATGGTAATGATGGTAATTCTTTGAGCACTTTCTTTCAACAACGGTTTCTTGAGTCATCTTATCTCCTTTTACAATTTTTGAAAACTTCAATTAAAGTATATGTCTTAATAATCGTGTTTAACAATAGATTATCTTTGGTTTCCTGAGCGATATGCTTCCTCTCTACAAAGTGTCTCAGATATGAACATGATTGCTCTATTAATTACAAAAAGGTTTTTACTGGGAACCAAAGTCCTTAATCTTAAAGAGTAACAAATAAATCGCGTTCCTAAGTAACCTTATACATAACTTGACTTTCTTTCTCGCACCCATATAATCAACAGCATGAATAAAGATCATAATTTCCTTTCATTCGATTGCATGTGTCCGGGGCGGGGTAACTAACCGCCTCCATTTTCCCTTTCCTGACATCAGAATAGTGGACGGCGGTTTACCCCGCAATTACAGTCAACCCATGCGGCTTGAGCGTCAGCCGGTTTTTCTATGGATGTTAGGATTATTTGGAGATTAAAAATGAAAATTTATGATAACACCACCCAACTCATCGGCAGAACCCCCTTGGTGCGCCTTCGCAAATTGACTGAAAACAGCCATGCAACCATACTAGCCAAGTTGGAATACTTCAACCCCACCCATAGCGTAAAAGACCGAATCGCGGTAGCGATGATAAATGCTGCTGAACAGCAAGGACTGCTTCATCAAGAAAGCATTATTATCGAACCTACCAGCGGCAATACAGGCATCGGTTTGGCATTCACCGCTGCTGCGCGTGGATACAAAAGTACCATCGTCATGCCCGAATCGGTGAGTCAAGAGCGCAAGTTGATGATGCATGCCCTTGGGGCAGCATTGATCCTCACTCCAGCTTCAGGCGGTATGCAAGCTGCCATTGACCAGGTGCATGAGTTGCTCGCCAAAGATGACCGTTATTACATGCCCGACCAATTC
>CAZJLN010000128.1:0-1332 GCA_964546745.1 uncultured Anaerolineaceae bacterium | reverse complement strand
AGCCAATCCCGAGATCCACCGCCTCACCACAGCCCAGGAAATCTGGCATGATACTGATGGTACTGTGGATATGCTCATTGCAGGTGTAGGTACAGGTGGTACCATCACTGGAACCGGCGAAGGCTTGCGTTCACATAACCCAGCTATTCGCATCATCGCAGTTGAACCTAGCACTTCACCTGTACTCTCTGGTGGTAAGAAAGGTCCCCACCCCATTCAAGGCATCGGCGCAGGTTTTATCCCTTCCATCCTCAATACACGCATTCTGGACGAAGTTATCCGGGTAACTGGTGAGGATACTTTTACCACTGCCCGCCAAATGGCATTGTTTGAAGGTATTCCCGTCGGGATTAGCTCTGGCGCAGCTGTCTGGGCTGCCCTCCAGGTTGCCAGTCGCCCTGCCAGCAAAGACAAAACTATTGTCGTCATCATCCCCAGCTTTGCTGAGCGTTACCTCAGCACAGATCTTTTTGCCCATCTCAAAGAGGGGAAAAATGGAAATTAGCAATACTTCTCCGATTAGCATTCCCCGCAAGCCAGCGGATCGCATCAACTTCTTCCATCTGCTTGCCGAAGATGTCCGTACCGCGCTCCAGCGCGACCCTGCTGCACGCACTTGGGTTGAGGTACTTACCAGCTACCCCGGTCTGCACGCCCTCTGGAACCATCGTGTCGCCCACTGGCTTTGGCGGCACAAGATTCACCTGCCTGCTCGCTGGCTCTCCCAGCTCTCTCGCAGCCTAACTGGCATCGAGATTCATCCTGGCGCACAAATTGGCCGCCGTTTTTTCATCGATCACGGCATGGGTGTGGTGATTGGTGAGACAACTGAGATCAGCGATGATGTTACCCTTTATCACGGAGTCACCCTCGGAGGTGTGAGCCTGGAGAAGGGAAAGCGCCATCCAACCCTTAAAAATGGCGTGGTGGTTGGCGCTGGTGCTAAGATTTTGGGGGCTATCACCATTGGAAGTAATAGCCGCATTGGTGCCAACGCGGTAGTCATCAAATCTGTGCCTGCTAATTCTGTCGTGGTAGGCATACCCGGACAGGTCATTGATCGCGGTCAAAATCGTATCAGTTCACAGCCTGACCTCAACCATGGTAGTTTGCCGGATGCTATCACCACTTGCCTACAAGACTTGCTCACTCGCGTGGATGAGTTGGAAAAACAACTGCATTTACACGATCACTCGCATGCAGCACTTCAGCTTTCTAAAGAAGGTATCTGGCAGGCACAGGAAGTGGATAGCTACATCATATAAGGGGTGCAAGCCTCGATCTAGATCCAGTATAGCCACAGGTTGCTAATCCCAGTGGTTTTTTGAGTTT
>CAZJLN010000127.1:0-6595 GCA_964546745.1 uncultured Anaerolineaceae bacterium | reverse complement strand
AGGCGGCCTTATTGTCTCATCCTTGAAACCTGACTTACGAAAAAAAGTCCAGGAGTTACCAATCCCAGTCATGAGCTTAGTTGGTTTCGGGGATATTAACCTGGATGAAATCAGTGAGAATATGGTTCTCCAAATGATGGGGCGAGAAGTTTTCTTAACTGCACATAAACCAGATATTTATGAAGGTAAAAAACCCGAATTAATCATGCCAATGGAGCAAACGAAATATGAAGGTTTGTTCACCCAAGAAAATCGATTAAAGGTCGGGTCAAAAGTACGTCTAATTGGAAAACCCTATACAGGTGGAGTAGGTGAAATCATTGACTTGCCGGAAGAGAAGGAGCGTTTTGCCTCGGGATTATGGATGCAGCCAGCTGTGGTAAAAAGGTCTGATGGTGAGTTCATCCGTACCCCTATTACAAATATTGAATTGATCGTTGATTAATGCGTATAGATAATATAATTTTAATTCCCTGGAAGATAAATCTCTTCCAGGGTTTTCGTTTATGGTGTTGCTGTGACGGTTGACAGCAATGACGCAAGCGCCCATCCAGATATGCCATTCGTGGTTAACACTTTTACCCAAAGCCTATTGCCTTCAACGATTGTTTCATAACCAATTTGTAATAAGCTTCCATCCATAGCAGTAGCGACAATACTTCCTCCTGGCTCCTCTCTGATAACAATTCCACCAACAGAATTTACTTCTGCCCATGCCATGGTTGGCGTAGGTGTAAATGTCACTGTCATTGTGGGGGTCGGTGTTAAAGTAAATGTTGGCGTGTGTGTATTGGTCGGGGTTGGTGGTATGGGGGTATTTGTTCTTGTTGATGTGGGTGTGTATGTCGATGTGGGTAGAGGTTTGGTAATAACATCTTCAGGAGTTGTTTGAGGCTTCTGGAGATAGATAATGGTTAAAATAGTTGCACAAGCTAGCATTAAAAAGAATAAAATCCAACCAATCGAATTCTTTGGATGGAGTCCTAAAATCATAAAAACAATGCTGATAATGATTGCTGAAACGACCAAATGCAAAGCGGAGAACTGTAATGCTTGCAACCACCCAATACTCGAATCAATGGACAAATAAAAACCTGCTGCAGATACCGGAATAAAAATCAAATATGAAAGAAGTGTTCCAATCAATCGAGGGTTTTCTTCATGGCGAACAAAAAATATTGCAGTGAATACTGATGCAATGATGAGTACCAACCAAGAGATCCAATTTGGAGTTGTAATCTGCGGAAGCTGACTTAATACCCTAAGAGGTAGTAAACGGCTTATTAGCCCTGCTAAAACACCTCCTAAAAAGAAAATTACAGAACTAATTAGAATACCGGCAAGGGATTTTAAAAAAAAGTTGAAACTTTTTATAGCCGGTGAAATCGATAATCCAATTAATGGTGTTAAGAAGGGGGATGCAATCACAGCTAACATCAAGATAATAGGTGAATCTAACAAAATTCCAACTGCAGCAACGATTGAACCGAGAAGGGCTAATAGAAAAAATTCAAAAGATGGTGTTGCACGACGTTTTAACTCAGAAAGAAATACTTGTACCTCAGAATCGCTTGCATGCTGAATCGCATAACGGATTCGTCTCTTTTGTGCAGGAGAAAGCGCATTAAAATCATCTGGAATTGATTCACTTGTTGGAAGGTTCATTTTTTTACCCTGATAAGCTGAAAATTCATCGTTTTTTATTATACCTTACCCATCACATGTTTCTCAATTGTCTAATGCTCATTGTTGGAAAATTCTTTCCACTATGGGGTAAAATTCCAGACATGAAGAAAACCATTGGATTACGAGTTATTTCAATTGCACTGCTATTAATCATTTTTGTCTCAGCGTGTAATCAAGCAACTAGTCCAACAACTCTAATCATACCAACTGAACCAATCATAATTCCTGAAACACAAATTCCTTCATCTACACCAACCCAAATTCCTTCCGCTCAGATCATACTTCTTGCTCCAATTGAGGCAGATCCCTTAATTGTGAGTCAGGTTCGTGTTTTTTTACAGAAAATTTTGCCCGAAAAAGAACTTGAATTTGAAGAAAAACTAGTTTTAATTCCTTCTGATTTATCACAAGAAGTTAAACTGGTCATCGCTATATCCCCATCTTCAGACTTAATCTCCCTTTCATCTTTGTTTCCAAATATAAATTTTCTAGCAATTGCTGGGGTTGACATTGAACCAACCGATAATGTCTTTGTACTGCCTGGAATCAGTGGAGTCATCAAAAACTCAGCTTTTTTAGCTGGGTATTTATCGGTATTAGTTACTGAAGATTATCGCGTAGGATCGCTAGTTCTAGCTGGAAATGAAACAGGATTACAAGCAACGAATTCTTTTACTATTGGTGCTAGATACTTTTGTGGTCTGTGTGGCTCAAAACTTGGTCCAATTTATTACTACCCTAAATCCGCAGAAATAAACGATCCCTCATTCGAAAATGACTGGAAAGCAGCCGCAGATGCACTGATTGCTTCTAATGTCAAAACAGTTTTTATAGATAACAATGCCTTTTCTGATGAATTAGCCGAATACTTGACCCAAAGTAACATATCAATAATAGCCCTTGCATCACCCCCTGCAACGATTTTGCAAGAATACTGGTTGGGCTCTCTAGAAATTGATTATGCTGGTTCTATGAACAAATATTGGGCTCTGTTGACCTCTGAAGAACAAGGGCAATACCTTATTCCTGATATTATCCTAACCCAGGTAAACAACGAGCTAGTTTCTGAGGGAAAATTGAGATTGTTTAATGAAATCAAAGGCGAGTTGGAAGCAGGGTTTATTAATCCATCCCCCGTGCCTTAATATCTGCCTCGTTTGCATCATTCGGATAAATTTCTTTGCTCCCTTGAAATAATTCAGCAGTTGCATGACCTGGTTGATTGATACCTTCGCGTTTAACAATCTTCCATATTGTCAAAATAATGATCTTAAGATCCAGCCAAAAAGACCAGTGATCAACATACCAGACATCCAGCTTGAATTTTTCTTCCCATGAGAGAGCATTCCGTCCATTCACTTGTGCCCAGCCTGTTAATCCTGGAAGCACGTCATGTCTGCGAGTTTGTTCGGAGGAATACAAAGGCAGGTAAGAAATTAGGAGAGGACGAGGACCAACCCAACTCATCTCTCCTTTAATAATGTTAAATATTTCAGGCAATTCATCCAGGCTACTTGCTCGAAGAAATCGACCAAAAGAAGTTAATCTTTCTTCGTCTGAAAGCAAATTCCCAGAAGCATCTTTAGAATCAAGCATAGTGCGAAACTTGTAAATTGAAAATAACCGCTCTTTATAGCCTGGTCTGATTTGTCTAAAAAAAACAGGGCTTCCCAACTTGATTAGAACTAACAATGCGATAAGTATCATTAAAGGGGATAAAACAACCAAACAAATTAATGCTATGGCAATATCAAAAATTCGCTTGCAAAAAGGAATGTTAGTCTTAATACTCGATATCATTGTATTTGAATTTTACCAAAAAAAGGGATACAATTAGTTAACATTAAAATAGTTGTAGGATGGAGAAAAAAATGGATGAAAAAATTTTAGTAATCGAAGATGACGAAGACATTCGCCGTGTATTGCAACGTGCATTGACCTTTGCAAACTATTCAGCAGAATTGGCACCTGATGGACCTTCTGGTTTGGCAGTGGCACGAGATCAGCACCCCGATCTCATTATTTTAGATCTGATGCTTCCAGGTATGGATGGAATCGAAGTTTGCGAGCGATTGCATAAGATGAGCGATTCCCCAATCCTGATCTTAACGGCTAGAGATCAGCTTGATGATAAGATCAAGGGCTTAGATTCTGGCGCTGACGATTATATGGTTAAACCCTTTGAGATTGACGAGCTTTTGGCGAGGGTCCGTGCATTATTGCGCCGAACCGCAGCAGATCGCGATGAAAATCTGAAAATGGCTGATCTTGTTCTGGATGCCAAGACAAGGCAAGCTATACGGGGTGACCGTGCAATTCGCCTCACAGCAAAGGAATATGATCTTTTAGCATTATTCATGAGTCATCCTGGACAGGTAATGACACGTGAAATGATATTTGACAAAGTTTGGGATTACACATTTGGTGGTGAAAGCAATGTTTTGGACGTTTACATCCGATACCTGCGCCAAAAATTAGAGGAGAATGGAGAGCCTAGACTCATCCATACAAGGCGAGGTGTTGGTTATAAGATGTCCGAAGTTGATTAATGTCAATTAAGACCAGGCTGACCCTAATTTTTGCTGGGTTAATTGCAGCAGTCGTGATACCGACCAGTATCGTCGTACTGCTGTTTTTTAACAATTCCATGCGCAGAGAGATACAAGTGCAACTACTTAATCATGCTGATAACATTGCAGCATTAATTGAAGGTCCTTATTTCACTGAAGAAGAACTATTAAATCTACAAATTGATGTTGCATCTACTGTGATTTATCAAGTGTGGGATGATGATGGTCAAATAATTTCTGGTTCTTCTTATGCAGGAATTGAACCGCTGGGAACTGGAACAATTCGATACATCGGTCCTCGGGAACAGTATCGCGAAGTTAATTTAAAAGGAGAACCGTATCAAATTGCCTATCGGCAAGTTGCTTCCCAGACAATGGAGGGTACTCTCTTAGTCGGAATAAATTACTCACAAATTGCAAAAGCTCAAATCAGGCTCATTATCAATATTATTAGCATTAGTATCTTAGCCAGCTTAGGAGCAGGGTACTTATGCTGGAATCTGATCATACGGCAATTTAAGCAATTACGAAAAATTACTGACTTTGCCAAAGATGATATTCTGACTAAAAATTTACATTTACGATTTCCATTACCAAAAAATGTAACCAATGAGACTAGAGAGATGATCATAGCTATCAATCAGGGGCTTGATCGTAATGAGAAGATGTTCGAATCTCAAAAACGTTTCATGGCTGATGTCAGTCATGAACTCCGCACACCTTTAACAGTATTAAAAGGAAACATAGGCTTGATGCGCTTAATGAGGAAATATGACGACGAGTCTATGATGACGATGGAACGAGAAATTGATCGATTATCCAGGTTAGTTGGTGACTTGCTAATGTTTGCCCAAGCTGATGCGGATAATATTCAATTAAAAATGGAAAGAATAGATTTTGATGAATTATTCATGGAAGTTTACAAGCAGATAAAGGTTTTGGGTGGTAATCAATATCAGATTGAATTAGCTGAAATTGATGAAGTGACCATAGTTGGTGATAAAGACAGACTTAAGCAGGTTATGATAAATTTAGGGAGTAATGCAATCAAACATACACCTTTTGGCGGAATAATCAAATTGGGTTTGAAGAAAGGGGAAGCCAGACTTTGTTTTTATGTTTCCGATAATGGACCTGGAATTCCAGAAGAAGAAATCCCGCATATTTTTGATCGTTCATTTAGAGGAGAGAAGGCAAGAAAATATTTGTCTATTGATGAGAAAAGTTATGGCATTGGTTTAGCAATTTCGGATTGGATAGTCAATAAACATCATGGTGAAATAATTGTGCAATCTAAAGAAGGGGAAGGCACGACCTTTACTGTATGTCTACCAGATTCGCCTGATGGCATACAATGAAGAATTTTTACTCATAAAAATTTCCAAGTATTTTTTCTGCTTCTTCACAAAGCACATTTCCTCCAGCTTCAATCCAATCGTTTAGGATTAAGCTGGTGCCTTTTCCTCTCTTTGCATCCAAATAAATCGCACTCCCCCAAGAAGCATAACGAATAGTTTCATCAAACCACTCTGTTTCATATTCCGTAATGATTGAAATTCCTCCATTGTATGCAGCAAAAGACCGCTTTATGTCATGGTTTGCTTCGTCATAAACTGACTGTAAATAAGCCAAACCTTTACTGGCGTTAACTTCAGGGTCAAATGGGAGGTCATCCTCCTCAAAGTGGAATGGCATCACTTGAAAAAGTCCCATTGCGCCTGCTGAGGATTGGGCTTTCGGGTTCCCGCAAGACTCAATCTGCATAACAGTCGCAATCAAGTTAGGATCAAGATTCCACTCGGACGACCATCTCAGAATATCCCTCTGCCAATATTGTACAGATGGGGTGAAAAACGATGCGATAACCTTTGAGTTTGATCCCTGGTTTGAAGCTAAGATTATTCTGTTTATCGTATAAATCAAAATCATGATTCCCGTTAAAACGAGAAGAAATGGTAAATAATTCGGCGGAGAAAATCTCTTTTTTCTCTTTATTGAACTTCTTTTCTTAGGGTGAGGTTTTTTATGAGAAAACTCTTTACGATGCTTCATAAATAATTCAATTTGCAAGGATTATGCCATAGAAGAAATGATAATAAAACATTTTTAGAGTGTAAATTATCTTGACGATTCTATTCAAGTCTGATAGACTCACGGCTTGTTATGCAAGGATTTTTGTGAGAATACCTTGCGCTATAGACTGGCTTTTGGTATAATCGCACAGCTATGTAATGGCCGTTATTTAATAATTTAAGAGAAAAGGGCGCCGACGTAGCTCAACGGCAGAGCAACCGCCTTGTAAGCGGTAGGTTATGGGTTCGATTCCCATCGTCGGCTCA
>CAZJLN010000126.1:0-6611 GCA_964546745.1 uncultured Anaerolineaceae bacterium | reverse complement strand
AGACGGAGCTGACCGATCCCATTGAAGACGCCATCAGCTCGGTGGAAGGCATCAAGCACATCAGCTCCGCCAACATGCAGGGCTTTTCCCAGATAAAGGTGGAGTTCGACCTGGAGCGGGACATTGATACCGCGGCGCAGGATATCCGCGATAAAATTTCCCTGGCCAACCGCTTCCTGCCCAAAGACAGCGATCCTCCTATCATCAACAAGGTGGACATGGCCGCGCATCCCATTATCTGGGTGGCGGTAAACGGGGATGTGACCCGCAAGCTCCTGGGGCAGACCGCGGATGAGATTTTTAAGCCCTACGTGGAAACGCTGCGGGGCGTCGGATCCATCGTCATCGGCGGGCTGCAGGAGCGCGAAATGCGCATATGGCTCGATGCCAAGAAAATGGAGGCCTATCATATCACCGCCGGCGAGGTGGAGGCGGCGCTGCAGAACAAGAACATCCAGGTCCCCGGGGGAAACATCGAAAGCGCCACCCGCGAGCTGTCGGTAAAAACCATGGGCGAGCTGGAAAGCGCGGATGAATTCAACCGGCTGATCATTGCCTACCGTGAGGGTTCGCCCATTCGGCTGCAGGACATCGGCTTTGCCGAGGACGGTGTTGCGGATCAGCGTTCGGTGGGCCGCTTTCAGAGCGTCAACTCCATCGGCATGGGGGTTGTGCCGCGCTCGGGGTCCAACCATGTTGAGGTCTGCAGCCTGGTCAAGAAGACCATGGAGCAGCTCAAAAAGATTGCGCCGGCCGGGATCAATCTGGCCATTGCCTTCGACTCTTCGGAGTTTATCAAGAACGCCATTTCCGACGTGCAGTTCGACCTGCTCTTCGGGGCCTTTCTGGCGTCGCTGGTGGTGTTCCTGTTCCTGAGAAACTTGGGAAGCACCATTATAATCGCCCTAGCCATTCCCACCTCGCTCATCGGCGCATTCAGCGTCATGTATGCCCTCGGCTTCACCATGAACAGCATGACCATGCTGGCGCTCAGCCTTTCGGTGGGAGAGGTGGTCGATGATGCCATCGTGGTCCTGGAGAACAGCTTCCGCCACGGGGAGATGGGCAAGGACCCGGTAACCGCAGCGCGCGAAGCCACCGACGAGGTTGCCTTCCCGGTCATCGCATCGACCCTGGCCATTGTCGCGGTGTTTATCCCGGTTGCCTTCATCCAGGGACTGATCGGCCGCTTCTACTTTCAATTCGGGGTGACCGTGTCGGTCGCCATTCTGATATCGCTGTTTGTGGCCTTTACCCTCACCCCCATGCTCTGCTCCCGATTCCTCAATGCCCGAAAGCGGCATGGCCCGATCTACAACTACCTGGAGGAGACGTTTGCAAGAATTGACGGCTTGTACCGGCAGGCGCTGGACTGGAGCCTGCGGCACCGCTGGCTGGTCATAACTGTCGCCCTGGCCATTTTTGTGGTGAGCCTGGGATTTTTCAAGATCCTGGGAAAGGAGCTGGTCCAGAAGGAAGACCGCGATGACTTTGTGGTCCGGCTGGAGACGCCGGTGGGCACCTCCCTTCCCGTCGGGGACAAGAAGCTCGCCCAGTGCGAGGCGGTGCTGAAGGGGCTTCCCGAGGTCAAAAGCATTTTTGCCCTGATGGGGGCGGGGGGATTTACCTCGGTTACCAACAAGGGCTTTATGTTTGTTCAGCTGACCGACAGCCGGGAGCGCGAACGAACCCAGGAAGAGATCATGTCGTACCTGCGCAGGGAGCTCAACCGGATTTCCGGCATGGTCGCGTACGTTGAAGACATTGCGGCCATGGGAGGCGGCGGCATGGGACGGAATGCCCCGCTCCAGTTCCGGATCAAGGGACCGGACATCATGAAGCTGGGCGAGATTGCGACAACCGTGGTCGACCGCCTGAGGACCATTGAAGGGGTGGTGGGCGTCGGCGCCGACATGGAGCTGACCAAGCCGGAAGTGCGGGTCTACATTGACCGCGACAAGGCGGGGGATCTGGGGGTGGATGTGAAAACCATTGCGTCCGCCATCAGCACCCTGATCGGGGGCAGGGAGGTATCGCAGTACCGGGTCGGCGGCAACAGCTATGACGTGCGGGTGCGCCTGATTCCCGAGCAGCGGTCCATGTTCCAGGACATCAACAGCCTGCTGGTGCGCAACAGCGCGGGCGAGCTGCTGCGCTTGAGCAACGTGGTGGAGGTGCGGGAGGAAATCGGCCCGGACGTGATCAACCGGCTCGACCGCCAGCGAAGCATCAACATCTTTGCCGACCTTGAGGGAAAAACCCTGGGGGAGGTCATGGACCAGACGAAAAAGATTGTTGATGAAACCCTTCCGCCCGGCTATTCGCTCACCTTCGCCGGTCAGGCCGAAACCATGGCCGAGACCTTTCAATCCATCATCTTCGCGTTTTTGCTCACCATCATCATCACCTACATGGTGCTGGCGTCGCAGTTTGAAAGTTTTATGCATCCCTTCACCATCATGCTGGCCCTTCCCCTGAGCCTGATCGGCGCCCTCGGGACCCTGTTTGTCATGGGAAGCACCATAAACCTGATGAGCCTGATCGGCATGCTCATGCTCATCGGCGTGGTGGTAAAGAATTCAATCCTGCTGGTGGATTATACCAACGTCCTGCGGGAGCGGGGCATGGAAATGCGGGAGGCCATTCTGGAGGCCGGCCCGGTGCGGCTCCGGCCCATCCTGATGACCGCCATCGCGACCATCGCCGGGGTGCTGCCCATCGCCCTGGGGGTGGGCGCCGGCAGTGAGGCCAGGGCGCCCATGGCCATTGCGGTGGCCGGCGGCATGACCTCGTCAACCGTGCTCACCCTGCTGGTGGTTCCGGTTGCCTACAGCCTGATCGATGACCTGGGCCGGAAGTTCGGGTTTGGGAAGAAATAAGCAGGGGATGACAAACCAGATGCATCTGTCATTCGTGTCCCTTGCGTGTCATCTGAGCGCAGCCAAGCATTGTATGTTTCTCCTTACCCCGGCTGAATCACTACTCCTGCCGGTTTTCCTCTATCTCACGCAGAACCCGTCGCACATCCAGCCGTCAATCCGCGTTCATTCAACCATAACTGCCGGTTTTTTTACATGGTTGCCGCTGCCCCTGCGCCGCGATTGATTTTTTTTAAATTAACTGTTGACAAAGCGCGGCACTTTGGATAGATAGTTTGATACTCTAATTATTATAGGCTCTAATTAATTATACGCCCATGACGACAGAAACCGTGCCCCGAAGAGCGGAGGAAAAGTCCATGAACCGGCGGGACTGGAGTTCGTTTGTCAAGCGGATCATGTCATCCTATAATGACATCTCCCGCAGCGTCAATCCCAAGGGCCTGCTCAAGATCGATCTTACCACCGCCCAGATCAAGCTGCTCACCTGTTTCAGCGATAACGCCCACCATACCATGTCGGATTTGAGCAAGAAGCTGTCGGTCAGCCTTCCCACGATTACCGCCATGGTCAACCGCCTGGAACATGCGAACATGGTCAGGCGGGAGCGGGACAGCAGCGACCGCCGGGTGGTGAAGGTAAGCCTGACCCGCGCCGGCCACCGGGATCTTACCCGGCTGGTCTCCATCCGGGAAAAGGAGATGGAGCGGATATTGATGAACCTGAACGAGGACGAGATGAGGAGTTTCCTTGTTTCCATTGAAACCGTGTCCCGCCTGCTCACCAAAGCGCGGCAGAAGCGAGAAGTGCATTGAGGCATGCGGCGTCGCCGGCCGGTTATTCCGCGGGGTCGGGACGAAGCGGGGGCACTGTTGAGCCGGCACCGTAAATCAACGGCACGATACCACAAGATCTGAGGTGTGTTCACATGGATAGATTTTGTAATTTTGTTATAGAGAAAAGAGCTTCCATCCTTGTTGCCATTACCCTGGTTACCCTCTTCCTGCTGTATCAGATAATCAATCCCTTCTGGTTCCTGACCGGGGGCCCTGTTTTGAAGCTGAGGGTTGACACCAATTTCGGTGATCTCATGCCTCAGAAACATCCCTACATTAAAATTCATAATAAAATCAAAAACACCTTTGGCGGCGCCAACCAGGTTACCGTCATGGTCCAGGTGAGGAAGGGTGATATTTTTAACCGGGAGACCCTGGGCAAGGTGAAGGCGATTTCGGAGCGGCTGGAAAAATTCCCCGCGGTGGATAAATATAAAATCAGATCCATTGCCATGAACAAGATGAAGTTTTTCAAGTTTAAGCAGGGAACCATGGATATCTCGCCCCTCATGTTTCCCAACATTCCCCAAACCCCGCAGGAGATGGAAGATTTAAAGAAGAAGATTTACAGCGAGGGAAGGTATTACGGCCCCTATGTTTCATGGGACAGTAAAAAGACATTGATTAATGTTGATTTCTTTGAAGAAGAGCTGGGGGAAATCGGCTATGATGCGGTTTTCAGTGAATTTTTGAAACTGCAGAAAGAGATGGAAGACGGGAATCACATTGTCAACATTGTCGGTGAACCGGTTCACCTGGGCTACATCAGGGCGCTGAACCGTCAGGTAATCGGTGTACTGGCGCTCACCACGCTCTGTATTATGGTGCTTCTCTACTTTTACTACCGCTCCAAGCGGGGCATGTTCATTCCGGTCATGTCCGCGGTGCTCAGCGGGATCTGGGGGCTGGGTTTCATGGCCCTGGTCGGGTTTAATCTGGATCCCCTGGTTCTGGTGCTTCCCTTCCTGATTGCGCTGATGACGGCACGCCACACCATGCAGTTGATGAATCGCTACCTTGAGGAGATAGAAGGGGGCGCGGATGTCAAGTCCGCCTCCTTCACCTTAATCAGCGCCATGTTCTTCCCCGGGGTTACCAGCATCATTACCGACGCGCTTGGTGTTGCCCTGGTTGCCATCGCCGCCATTCCCATACTGACCAACATCGCCATTTCCTGCACCTTCTGGTCGGTTGCCACGGTCATTCTTTCGATGATTTTTACCCCCCTGGTGCTCTCGTACATAAAGCCCTCCAAACGTCTGATGAAGCAGGTCCAGGCGTTAAAGGAGCAGCGGGCTAAAAACGAGCTCCGGACGTTTGAAAAGATGCTCTCCCGGCTGGGATCATGGATCATCGGTAAAGGTAAATGGGTGGTGGTAGCCGCCAACGTACTTCTGGTGCTGGGGGGAATACCCTATGCCCGGAACATGAACGTGGGTGATTTTTTTCCGGGAAGTTCGATTCTCTGGCCCTGGCACCGGTACAACAAGGATGCCATGCGCATTATTACCAACATGCCGCTCTTGAACCCCCTGTACGTGGTGATGGAAGGCAAAGCCGGGGGGTATATTGCCGAGGGACCCACGCTGAGGGAAATGGAGCGCTTCCGGCGCCACATTGCAAAGCATCCCCGGGTGATGTTTGTCTCCGCCATTTCCGACAAGCTTCCCGGCTTCCTGATGACCTCCCATGAGGACAACCCCAACTGGTATCATTTGCCTACGGAAGACCGGGTGCTCAGCTTTTTGTACCGGCACATGGTCTACCAGGGCGAACCGGGGACCTGGGACCGATACGTGGAACCAAAGGACATGATGAGCAATATTGTCATTTACTGCAGGGACAAAATGCCCAAGACCACGGAGTCGGTCATAGCGACCATCAAGGAGTATGTTGCCAAGGAATCCAAGATCAAGGACGGAGAGTATCTCCTCGCGGGCGGCGCTGTGGGTGTTGAAGCGGGCATACGGGAAGAGATTGCCGCTTCCCAGACGCTGAATCTGATCCTTGCCCTTTTCGGCGTATTTCTCTTCTGCGCCATCAATTTTAGAAGCGTGTTTGCCGGACTGCTGCTCACCATCCCGCTTGCCATTTCCAATGTCATCGCCTTTGCCTTAATGGGCGCGTACCAGATAGGGCTGACGGTTAATACCTACCCGGTTTCTTCCATCGGAATCGGGCTGGGGGTGGATTACGGCATTTACTTTCTTGGCAGATTGATTGAGGAACGAAAAAAGACGGCCGACCTGAATCGGGCGGTTATCAACACCATGATATCAAACGGGAGATCGATTGTCACCATTGCTACCACCCTTACGGTGGGACTGCTCTGCTGGATGTTTTCTCCCTTGAAATTCCAGGCGTACATGGGTGTGCTCCTGGCGCTCCTGCTGCTGCTTAACATGCTGGGCGCGCTGCTGCTGGTTCCCAGCATGATCTCTCTTTTCAAGCCCGGATTTTTAAGCAGACAGCGATGATGGTGCGGGGGGGGTCTTCCGGCTTCATGTGCGGAAGCGTCGTGCATTCATTTTCTAAAAAGGAGGATGCGGTATGAAAAGACTGTCTTTATACGTTCTGCTCTTTCTCATGAGCCTCCTGGTGTTGCGAGAAGCTTCGGCGGATATCAATTTGCTTGACGGGAAGCTCAGGGTCAAGGGGCGGTTTGAGCTGTACGATGTCTACCTTACCAACTATCCCAAGGATGATGATTTTTACCGTGACAAGGGCTGGGCGGTCAACCAGTCCATTTTCGCCCTTGAGGGTTTGTTTACCCTGGTTGACAACGGGTCCTGGCTGATAAACTTTCAGAACTACTTCCGGGCTTATTATGATTCGGCGCCTGATTTCGATACCCACCTGCAAAGGAGTTTTTCCTCCAGCGACCACCGCTACAAGG
>CAZJLN010000125.1:0-6781 GCA_964546745.1 uncultured Anaerolineaceae bacterium | reverse complement strand
CCTTATAGATGCTTCTTTCGCCATAGGTCTGCACATCTTTGAATGCCCAAAAATCCCGTCCTACATGGTTAAATACACCATCCAATATCAAACGCATCCCGCGTTGGTGCAGCTCCTGGCTGAGCTCTCTCAGGTCCTCATGCGTGCCTAACCTGCGGTCTACTTCGAAATAATTAGCGGTGTCATACCCGTGCTTTGAGGATTCAAACAGCGGACCTAAGTAAAGGGCATTTGCTCCCAGAGATTGAATATGATCCAACCAGCCTCGAATTTGTCCCAGCCGGTGGGAAGGTGCGGAGAAAAAATCGTTTTGCATGGGAGCGCCTAAGGCACCCAACGGGTAAATATGATAAAAGAATGCTTTGTTTATCCAATTATTCATAATATCTCCTGTTCGAACTATACCGATAGGTATAGATGCGTTGTTAAAATAAGGTCATTCCTAAAGAATGACACAAAAAAGAAAGTCTCAACGTAAAATCTGCTGGCTAAGAGAATATGCCATGCATGAATTGATGCAAAGCCTGGTACACCAGCGCATCATCCAGCCGCACCTGATCCTCCAACGCCAAACTGATATAGGTATTGATCATGCCATAAAAGGTAGCCGTATAAGCCGCAGATCTCCCTTGCATATTTCCATGATCTCTGCTCGCATCGGAAAAAAGCTTTTCAAGCAAGCGCACCTGAGCCTGGTTGAATACCGCTCCCGCCTGATAGGAGTCGCTTTGCATTGGAGCAAATGCCATCCCTAGTTGAAAACGGTAAAAATTCGGGTTTTCCTCTGCAAAGTGAAAAAAGGTACGGATCACATTCTCAAGGGTGAGGGTCAGGTCTCCATGATAGTCAGCGTTTTGTGCCAATGCTTGGCTTAAGGGTGCAAAACCCTTCTCCAGCAGTGCCTTTAGCAAGCCATGTTTGCTTCCAAAATAATGATACAACGTGGGCTTGGTAATCTCAGCCGCCTCGCAGATCTCCTGTATCCCAACCGCGTCATAGCCGCGCGCTGTAAAAAGCGCCAGAGCGGTCTCCATGATTTTTTGTTGATTGTTCATCATGTCTATTATACCGATCGGTATAATATTGTCAAGGGAATAAAGAATCTTTAGGTTTTTAGTTGTCTTGAGCTTAAATAATTAGTAATATATGTATTCATCGGTGTTGCTGCAATGATATTTCCGATCATCTCCATCGGAAGATCCCCAGCTTCTTTAAAGTGCAGGCACGATTTACCCATATAAGGCTTTCCTCCCGCCTGGGCATAGGCTTGCAGAACCATCTCCAACTGCTTAGGATCCATATAAATGCTCATCAGATAAAGAGAATTGTAGTTTTTCTGGGCTGCCAATCCAGCATAATTCAACGGCTGCTTGTTATAGGTGTCTTGAAAAACTTCAAGGGGAACTTCATAGCTGATCATGCCCCAACGCATGGTTTCCACATACCCTTCCGGTAAGTGTTCAAGGATCAGGTTGCGGATAGTTTCAATCGATTCTCGTCGCCCAGCGGGTAACTCATTCAGATATTCTTTTACTGTTTTTGCTTGGCTAGATACCATAAATTATCTCACTCGCGATGCAAAATTTCTTTTTCGGCTTGTTCAGCCTCGGCAAAAATCGCTTTCACCTTGGCTTTCATTTCAGCAGAAGCGCTGGGAGAATATGGAATGAGCTTGATTAAGTCCTTTGCCTGCCGCATCAGGTCGCGCACATTGGCAACATAAGTAAAGTTTGCCCATCCCATATCTTCTGGGACGGGTAGTTCACGTGCTTTTTGAATTAATGCACGGGCTTTCTCAATGCGTTCTGTTGCAGGGATAATTTTTGACATAGAATAGTTTCCTTTATTAATAAATTACCAAAGAATACGGGTCAAAGTTGGCATGGGCTTCAATCAGATCACGAATATCTTCCCAGGGCACCGTCTCATAATCATTCAGATTTACATGTCGCATGGCTTTCCCACTCCCGCTCAAAAGGCAAGCGGGGTCAGGAATAAACACCCCATGCGGAAAGAACAACACAACGTAATCAGTCCTTAATTTTATGCCGCAAATGCCCGCCCTAACGGGTCCACCCCTTTCACCAAAATAATAACTGAATCCGCCATGACGGATCTCTTCGGTGGCTTTTGGTGCCACAGACGCAATCATGTCGCGAATGCCGTATACGATCTCACTTAGTGGAACCGGATAGAATTGTAAAAATCGTTCCACTTCCCTTACAGTTAACATCCTAATCCACCCAGCACTGCCGCTTGCTCCAGCAGCGAATGTACGCCAACCAGATTTAGTTCATTTTCTGACTCAATGCGAACATGGCGTGCTTTTTTACCTGTTCCACTTAACAGTCCCTCTGGATCAAACAGCTTGGTCCCCTGTGCAAACATGAGATTTATATGCTTCTTATGAATGGTAACGCCACAAATTAAACCCCGATAACTGCGGTCTGTGCCGTATGCGATCAAATTGGCAGATGGGTCAAATTGCTCAACTACCTCTGGCATAACTAAACGGATTAATACACGCGCTTGTTGCGCCAGCTCTGCTACCTCCAGTGGGTATTTGTCAAAAAAGCTATCAGAGGAAAGATTGTTAGAAGCCATCAATTAATTTTAACATAGGAAAAATAACCCAACGAAATTTACCTGTCAGCCCCCAATTTATTCCTAGTCAAATCGACCTCAAAACCCTCAAAGCCCGTAGGGTCACCCATTTATTCGGCTGCCCCTTAGCGCCGTAATTGCCCCAGGTCTTATCCTTGTAATCATGTTCCAACATCCACCTTCCGTTCTCATCCGCTTTATTTTCAATGAGCGTAATCAATCCAGCTAAGCGCGGATCCTTTCTATAGCCCAAACCCACCATCGCCTCAGCCACCTGCAGTAAGTCGGTATTTGAAAATACTGGAAAGCCAAACTTCCACCAGGTGTTATTGATATTCTCCTCATAAGGCCAAGCTGCAGTTGTTGGGTCAACACTAAAAATAAAATCAACCCCCACCTGGATTGCCCTTTTGATCAGGTCTGTGCGTTTCTCATCAAGCAGTCGGCTGAATGCCATCATCACCTTTGTCGCACCCCAACCGCAGGCCTTGTTGTAATTTGCACCGCATAAGAATCCTGGTCCGATTTTATATGCGTAATACCGGGGGAAAGCGTCTTTCTCAGTCTTAGGCGCAATCCCTTCTCCCACCTGGCTGCGCGCCATCCACTCAAAAGCTTGATCTAATCGGAGGTCTTGATAACCTAACTCAGTCAAAGCATAACACAAGTTCCCCTGCAAACAATCAAACGTACCAGAAGGGGCGCCAGAATGCGAGAAATAACCTCCCTCTGCGTAGGCATGCGACATTAAATACTCGCAAGCCGTCGTAATTCTTGGGTCAGCATTGACAGACGCTCCCAATTGCGCTAGTAAGATCAACACCCAAACGGTCGAACGGTACTTCGGCGAATACCCAGGTCCAGCTTTCGACCAGTACCCTTCAGGATGCATGTTGTCTAATATTCTTGCAATTGGATCGCTTGAATGGGCTTTTTGTCTGGCATCAGCCATTGTCGGGTCATCTTTATCTAAGCCAACCAGATCGCGAAGCGCCAGGTACCGCACACCAACGTCCGCCGGCTCCAATAGCCATTCAAGCGCAGTCTGGTATTGTATTTCTTCCATATGTCATCTCCTGTTTACTGAGAAGATTTCCGTACCCAAAGCTCCGGAACCAGAAAACCCAGGATTCCAGTTAGTAAAGACACGAAGAACAATGGATTCCCAGCTTCTAGTTTTGCATCAGTAGCAAGTGCAATTAACAGCGGCACAAATGCACCTATCAGGGTCAAAAAGGCTCTCAATCCATAAAGATGGTTGACTTTTCTCCACTTCAAATGAATTGACAGCCAGCCAACCAGGAATATTCCAACAGCATAGCAAATCCCGGTGACAAGGATGAAGAGAACTGGCTTAATGTCCGGTTTAACATCCAATGCAGGGAATAATAAAGTTACAAAAAGCAATATCAACATAGCAGCGGTGACTTGTAACAGCCCAATCCCGATTAAAATCAGGATTTTCGCAAACATATTTCTGTTATCCATAATCACCTCCAAAATTGTTTATCCTAAATAACTTTTTCGGTTTTTCCTGCTAGGTTGCGTCCAAATTCTAACTGCCCGACATGGTAGCTGATGTGGAAGAAGTTAAACAACGCTGCATATCCGCGTGTTACTTTCCCACTCCACAACTCGATCTCCTGCTCAAAATCCTGCTCGTTCATATCCGCTAAACGTGCCTTGGTAGCTTCGGTCAAGGTTCCAAAAGCCTTCACCAGCGTTGGCAGCTGGACCACACCCTCGCTGTCCCCTAACACAGGTTTTGATCTATATCCATACTGCTTAAAAGCGTCCAGTCCTGAGGGCTTTTCACCCCCCAAAACCTCCAGCAGGGTGACCATGCTGTCACATAAGTGACCCAGCACCCAGTTCATGCAGTTCCCGCCTGGTTGTGGTTGTACTAGGCTGTCCGAATGGCTGAGGCCTTCTGTCTGGCTTTTTACAATATTCAGCTCAACATCCATCATCTTTGCAAAGTCTTTTATTTCGATCATAACTCCTCCTGAAATTAACTATGAAATAGTATATCGCATAATACTTTGAACGTCGTTAACTCTTCCAACTTCGATAAAACCTGCCCTGCGAAAGGCAGAAGCAATTCCCATGTATCCGTGATATCCACTCAATTTTTTACCAGTCATTATCTCTGACTGCATATCAGTGGGATAGGCTTCTAAAATTCTTGCCTCTTGTGTCTTTGAAAATGCAACTGCACCGTTAATCAACGCTTCCATAACACCCTGTCGGCGGTATTTTTTCTGAATGTAAAAACACACAATCGACCACACAGGCTGGTCATCAATGGGAATAATGGTTTTTGATTTTACCAGGTGTGGAAAACTTTCACGCGGGCCTAAAGAACACCACCCAATGGGAGTACTACCGTCATATAGCAACAAGCCTGGTATGGTTCCAGAGTTCACCAAGGCTTGCATACGCGCTTTACGTTGCTCACCAGGTAGTTTATTGAATTCACTACTTGTCATACGCCAATACATGCACCAGCATCCAGCGAACGCACCTTTTACTCCAAACAAATCCTCAAAATCGCTCCATCGTTCTTGGGTCAATGGAAACACTTGAAAATTCTTTTCCTGATTCTGATTGCTCATATTAAGCTCCTTTATAAAATTTGATTAATTTAGCCTATGAGTTAGTTATGCACTCTTTGGATTTGATTGAAAGTACTGTCTGATCAGCCGCAGTCATTTTAAGATGGTTAAATGTTAGATGGTCTGCTATACCATCCTGTAAATTAATTATAGTGTCTTAATGACTTTCAAACTCATATTTCTTCATTTACAAACAAAGGTTTCACAAACTTTTGATATTTGTTCTTATTAATAATAATATTAAATTACAAATTTTGAAATGGAGCTGCTATGGATATCTCTCGCCTGATTGAACAACTTCAAGCAAATTTAATTTATGCATTCCTACTGGTAATATTCCTAAGCCTGCTTGCTCTGGTGCTGGCACGCTTTGTTGTAGCCCAATGGTTGATTGGGCTGACCAAGCGCAGTGCTAATCAATATGATGATATCCTAGTTCGTAATGTACGACCCAAGCGCATTGCCTGGCTAGCACCGCTTGCCGTCATCTATTCCACTGCACCCCTCTTCCCTGATCAGCAGGTCATTATTGCCAAGGTTAGTTTGTTTCTTGTTTTGTGGATCTCGATCATCACACTGGTGGGCTTGCTGAATGCCATAAATGTAATCTACGAAAGCCGCAAGACCTATAAAGGCGTCAGTATTGCTGGCTATCTCGATATTGCAAAGCTCTTATTTATCTTTGTTGGCTTAATTTTAAGTATCACCATCGTCACCGATAAATCTCCCATTGCCCTTCTGACCGGTTTGGGAGCGGTGGCTGCTGTGTTGATGCTCATTTTCCAAAACACTATCCTCTCTTTGGTGGCAAGTGTCCAAATTGCTGCCAACGATTTGATTAAAGAAGGCCGATTGGATTGAAGTGCCCAGTTACGATGCCGATGGCGACGTAGAAAATATCAACTTGCATACCATAAAGATTCGCAATTTTGATATGACCTACAGCATCATTCCTACGCATAAGATCATGGATGTTGCCTTTCGCAACTGGCGCGGCATGCTTGAAAGCGGTGGTAGGCGCATTCAGCGTTCTCTCCTTATTGATCAACTGAGTATTAAATTCTGCAGTCTTGACATGTTGAAAAAACTCCAAAAGATTGACCTGATTGCCAACTGGACAGCTGAAAGGATCCTACGACTAGCGGATTACGCCGCACATCATCAGGGTCAATACGATCTGCCTCTTGATGGACCGCAGGTGACTAACATTGAGGTGTTTCGCACCTATATTCAAGCCTACCTCAAAAGCCGCCAGGATATCCATACGGAGAAAATGCCTTTCCTGGTACGTGTCTTAGCCCCCAAACCCTCCGGTTTGCCCGTCGAACTGTACGTGTTTGCAAAAACCACCCAATGGGAGGCGTACGAGGGCATCCAAGCCCAAATCTTTGATCATCTCTTAGCAGCAGTGCAGGTATTCGACTTACGAGTTTTTCAAGAACCCACCGGTCTGGATTTCTCAAAGCTCGTCACCAGCTCATTGAAATAATACACATTATACAACTAACATTCATTGGGGAGATCGGTTGGGTTCTGAGCCAGGACATTGTATCCACTCCAGG
>CAZJLN010000124.1:0-6944 GCA_964546745.1 uncultured Anaerolineaceae bacterium | reverse complement strand
CGGTCTGACCGATCAGATTATGACACCAGCTTTTTCAACCTCCGTTGGGCTGCTACAGTGGGCTGTCTTGATGAGCGAGACCAATCAGGTCAAAACTGAGAGCAGGCACCCCAGTAAAACTAACAATAACACCATGGATTGGCTGAAATCGTGGTTCAAAAGCTTATTACCGTAATCAAAATTAAAGGAATTATTAAGAGGAGATAAATCATGGAAACCAAACAATCAGAATCATTTGCACGAATTAAAGTTGTTGGCGTCGGTGGTGGCGGCTGTAATGCTGTTAACCGCATGATCGATGAAGGATTATCTGGGATAGAATTCATCTCGATCAACACTGATGCACAGGCGCTTGTCAAATCAAGTGCACCCACCCGCGTCCGCATCGGTGAAAAAGTCACCCGTGGTCTTGGCGCAGGCGGGGATCCCAAAATCGGACAGGCTGCTGCTGAAGAATCAGCCGAAGAATTATACGAAGTGCTCAAAGGCAGTGACATGGTCTTCGTCACAGCTGGTCTTGGTGGCGGAACTGGCACCGGAGCTGCGCCTGTCGTCGCTCAAATTGCCAAAGAAATTGGCGCTTTAACGATCGGCGTCGTCACACGCCCATTTGCTTTCGAAGGTGCAAAGCGCGCCCGCTCTGCTGAGGAAGGCGCAAGCCGACTCAAAGAGCATGCCGATACGCTTATCGTTATTCCCAACGACCGCCTACTGCAGATCGTAGACAAACGCCTTGCGCTGTCTGATGCTTTTCGCGTGGCAGATGACGTGCTGCGTCAGGGTATTCAGGGCATCTCTGAGTTGATCACCGTCCCAGGGCTAATTAACCTAGACTTTGCCGATGTCCGCACCATTATGTCTGAAGGCGGTGCTGCTCTTATGGCTGTTGGTCAGGCTGCTGGTGAGGACCGTGCTCGCATTGCTGCAGAACAGGCAATTTCCAGCCAACTGCTCGATGTAACCATCAACGGCGCTCACGGCATCCTCTTCAACGTCACCGGTGGAAGCGACCTCTCACTCTTTGAAGTCAATCAGGCTGCAGCCATCATCAAGGAGACCGCTCACCCGGATGTCAACCTCATCTTTGGTGCTGTGGTGGATCCTGAAATGGGCGATAAAGTCCGTATTACAGTGATTGCCACTGGATTTGAACGCGACACCCGCAATATTTTTCAGGAGGTAGATCGCGGCCAAAATTTTTCCAAAAAAGGTCACCAGGATTTGAAACCCGTTGAGCAGTCAGGAATGGTTGAAGAGACTGTTGATGTTTCAGCTTCTGCAGATAATTACTCAGGGTATGTCAACACTGATGACCTGGATGTACCTGCATTTATTCGGAAAATGCAGCGCAATGGTTAGAACAATATTGGTACTGGTTGTTCAGGTTTCTTAATAACCTTTTTACCCAGTGATTGCTCCGTGCTCCAGGACGGTTTTGTCTTGGAGCACGGCTCCATTGAAAATATCAAAAACGGCAACGCCGTTTTTTTATTCTCCTACATACTTTACACCAATTCTTAAAAAGGATAATGTTTTAAGAATTATATGCGCAATAGGGCTTGCACTATTTTTCTGCATGTGCTAAAATCATGCCTACCTTATGGATGGGGGAGACTCGCCTTTTCACCCCCCATATATTGGGGTAGTTTATCTTGTAAGGAGTAGTGTATGCATTGTCCTTTTTGCCATCATAGTGATTCAAGAGTGATCGATTCCACTAAAGACTCTCGTGGTGGAATACGCCGAAGAAGGGAATGCATTGCCTGTCACAAACGCTTCAGTACCTACGAACGCCCTATCCTTGCCACGCCAATGATCATTAAGCAGGATGGCACACGTGAAGCATTTGACCGGGACAAACTCTTAAAAGGTCTTCAAATTGCTTGTGCAAAACGACCAGTTTCTGCAGTTGAGGTTGAAAGACTTGCTGGTGAAATAGAAGCGACCCTTCAGCGTCTAGGACGTCCAGAAGTCAATTCGAGAACTGTGGGTGATATGGCAATCAAGGGTCTGAAAGAACTAGACCAGATTGCCTACATTCGCTATGCCATCGTCTACCTCCGCATGGGAGACCTTCAGTCCATCCGGACTGAGATTGATCGTTTATTGTCTGAAGAATAAATCACTGCCAAAGGAAACGATATGGGAACGGAAAAGCTAACCGCAGCAGGATTACTGCCCACACCACCAATGCCAGAGGGGTTACAACCGGTGGATCTAAGTCATAATTCAAAGCAAGTGCTCACCCGCCGCTATTTACGTCGCGATGGAGAAGGCAAACCAGCAGAAACCATCGAAGAAATGTTCTGGCGCATTGCTTGGCATGTCGCCAATGATGGTGATCAAACAGAAGAGGCAGTCCTGCCTACTGCATCCTCTTTTTATGCACTCCTTGCAAGTAAACGCTTTTTCCCCAATTCTCCTACATTCACAGGTGCTGGAACTCCCTTAGGACAGTTAGCTGCCTGTTTTGTATTGCCTATCTCTGATGACATGGGACGTGCACCGGATGGTATCTTTTCCACTTTGCGCAATGCTGCCCTGATCCAACAAACTGGTGGCGGCAACGGCTTCAATTTTTCCAGAATTCGCCCTTCAGGTTCATTGGTTAAAGCTTCTGCTGGGAAGGCAACTGGTCCAGTCGGATTTTTACGCGTTTACGACCACGCTTTTGGTGAAATTGCCCAGGGAGGTACCCGCCGCGGTGCCAATATGGGTATCCTGCGGGTGGATCATCCCGATATAGAAGAATTTATCAGCTGTAAAACCAACGAAAATGCCATCACGAATTTCAACATCTCCGTCGGCATTACGGATGCGTTTATGCAAGCTGTGATTGATAACAAAGATTGGGAACTGCGCTTCCCAGACGTTAATTCCCCAGAATATCGAAATCTATCTGGACCTTTGGAGGTGTTTGAAAAAGGCGGGTGCCCCATTATCACCTACAGAACTGTGAAGGCGCGCGACTTATTTGACAAAATTGTCACCCAAGCCCATCACAATGGCGAACCTGGTGTGCTCTTCCTCGATGCTGCCAACCGCAGCAACCCAGTACCGCATCTTTATCAGCTGGAAGCGACCAACCCCTGTGGTGAGCAGTGGCTTGGACCTTACGAAAACTGTTGTTTAGGTTCAATCAATCTCGCAGAGCATCTCGGAGCAGACCATAGTGTTGATTGGGATCTCTTACGCCAAAGTACTGCGATGGCAACTCTGTTCCTCGACCATGTGGTCGATGTTAATGCCTATGTCCCAGCCGTACCGCAGCTGCGTGAGTCTGCATTGAACGCCCGCCGCATTGGATTGGGTATCATGGGACTGGCAGACCTGATGTATCATGTAGGGGTGCGCTACGGCTCGGAAGAATCACTGGAGTTTGCATCCCAGGTGATGGAATTCGTACGCTATCACGCAATGCGCACCAGTATTGCTCTCGCAAAAGAAAAAGGTGCCTTCCCTGCCATCAAGGGTAGTATATATGACCCTGACAATCTCATTTGGCAAGCGCCTCGCCCCATGGTGCCTTATACACACAACTATCAGCGACCAGAGGTCAAGTGGATGGAAATTGTGGAAGGTATCCAACAATACGGCATCCGCAATGCTGCCCAAACCACCATCGCTCCCACCGGCACGATTGGCACGGTTGCTGGATGCGAGGGGTACGGCTGTGAGCCAGTCTTTGCTCTGGCATATGTCCGCCATGTGAATGACAATGGCAAAGATCTGACACTCAACTATGTCAGTCCACAATTCCAGACTGAATTAGAAGCTATGAATCTGGATCCGTTGGTCAAAGAAAATATCATTAATCAGATATTGGAAGAAGGATCCTGTCAGAACGTCACCGCATTATCAGACGACCTGAAAGACATTTATGTGGTATCGTCAGATATCACAGCCGAAGAACATATTCGCCTTCAGGCTGCCCTGCAGACCTTCGTGGATAACAGCCTGAGCAAGACCATCAACTTCCCCAAGGGCACCACGGTTGAAGAGGTGGCAAATGCGTATAAGCTGGCATGGGAACTCGGCTGCAAGGGAACCACCGTTTATATTACTGGCTCCAGAGACAAAGTTGTGCTCGAAACCAAAGCTACCATACAATCCAAAACCGGAGATGAAAAACCAGGTCAAGTTACTATTGAAGTTCACGATGATCAATTCCAGCTTGCTTTCTGGAAAGATACCAAAAAGCCTAGACCCCGCATCCTTAAAGGCTACACTTTCTCAATTGAGACCCCGCTGGGCAAGGCATTTGTAACCATCAATGAGAACGGCGGTGATCAACCCTTTGAGGTATTCATCAATACTGCCAAAGCCGGCTCCGAGACCGCCGCTCATTCAGAAGCCATGGGCAGGTTGATCTCTTATGTCCTTCGGATCTCCTCACCGATCGAGCCCAAAGAGCGCCTGAAGGTCGTAACTGAACAGCTGGGTGGCATTGGCGGAGGCAGGTCCCTTGGTTTTGGTCCCCACCGTGTACGGTCACTCCCAGATGGCATCTCTAAGGCGCTGGACGAATACCTGACACAGCAGCAGTGGGAAAAAGTCCCCAGCGACTTGATAGTCACGGAAAACGCCCTCCCTCTGCCTGGCATTACCACAGGTGCGATGAAAGTCGGAGAGTTATGTCCTGAATGCGGTAATGCCACATTGATTAACGAGGAAGGTTGTAAGAAGTGCTATACCTGCGGATACAGCGAATGTTAAGCTGGATGATTACTAAATAATAAAAGAAATTTAACCGGGAGTCTTGTAAAAGAACCCGGTTTTTGTTTCAAACGAGATTTATAATAAAGGAAAATGAGACACAGAAACTTGGAGGTGGATAATGGATAGTGAATGGACCAATGGATTTGTTAATTCAAACGGATTTGACCTATTTTACACTCGCACTGGCGGGGATAAACCGCCGATTGTCCTGGCGCATGGATACACAGACGACGGATTGTGCTGGACAGATGTAGCCAGGTTGTTTGAGACTGACTATGATGTGATCATGGTTGACGCCATCGGTCACGGACGATCTGCCCGTATCACAGCGGACATGCCGCTTGATATGGTGGCAGATATGCATAATGTCATCATTAGCCTCAATCTTGATAAACCACTCATCATGGGTCATTCTATGGGTGCAGCCACCGCTGCAGGCTACGCCGCTCTCCATCCGAAAAACGTCTCAGCCATCATCCTGGAGGATGTGCCATGGTTTAATGAACTGCCCGCACCTAAAAAGGAAACAAAAAAAGAAAAACCCAAGGACATGATCGGTGAGCTCCAGAAAGGAACCCTAGAGCAAGCCATTACTTTTAGCCGCGGATACAATCCTCGTTTTGCCGAGACTGTTCATAAAGTTTGGGCAGAATCCAAAATGCGCTGGGACTTGACTTTTCAAAAGAGAAAATGGTCTGAGATGCCACGGTGGCAGGAGATCGCAAAGCTGATAACCTACCCTACCCTGCTACTAACAGGAGATGTGGATAAAGGAGCTCTCGTGACCCCACAAGTGGCGGTTGAAGCCTTGAAGATTATGCCAAAAGCACAATGGGCACACATCCCTAATGCACCCCACTGCATCCGCTATGAACAGTTCAACATTACCATGAGCGTCATCAAGAACTTTTTGAAGTTCTTTTACCCACCTAAAGCAACCAAGTAGATTGGAGAGCCCTTATGGCAAAACACCTCATCTTGATGGCAGGCAATATCGGAAGTGGAAAAACTTCTCTGACAGAGCGCATTGGCAAACGCCTGGATTGGCTGACTGCATTCGAGTCTGTTGTCAATAATCCCTACCTGCCCAATTTTTACGCTGACATGCGCTCCTGGTCTTTTCATCTGCAGGTGTACTTCCTTGGGCATCGCGCAGAACAGCACATCCAAATGGCAGACGATCCGCGTTCAGCCATCATCGACCGCAGCATTTATGAAGATGCCCAGATTTTTGCCCGTGCACTCAATCACATGGGCAACTTGACTGATCTGGATTACCAATCCTACCTCAAGGTATATCACTTAATCCTCAAGGTGCTGCCCAAGCCTGACCTACTTATTTACCTAAAAGCACCTGTGTCAGTCCTGATGCAGCGCATTCGCAGACGCGGCAGGGATATAGAAAATAGCGTGGACGCCTCCTACCTGAACCTACTAGACAGCTTTTATGATGATTGGATCTCGAGCTATGAGGAGTGTCCTGTTCTCACACTTCGCAGCGATGACCTTGATTTTGTTAATAAAGAAGAACATCTAGAAATTGTTGTTGAGAAGATCAATGAGAAATTGAAAGGAAAAGAAACACTTTCGTTTTAATTGTATACAAATTCAACAAACAGTTAACATTTTATTAATAGATATTGCTTGACAGTAGACAGTTAATATGATTAAATAAAGTAGCCTGTTGGCTGGGTGCCCCCCTCACCCAGTCAACGGGCACTTTTTTTACATCAAACAAAATAAGTCACTGAGAGGCTAATCCTGCCACTCTAACACGAAATCCCCAATGTAGACTTCTTCACCTTCTTCAACGCCAGCTTTGCGCAAGGCATCTTCCAACCCAATCATGGACATCATGCGTTGGAACCTCCGAAGCGAACCGGGATGTTCCCAGAAGGTCATAGATGCAGCTCTTTCGATTGCCTTACCGCTCACGCGCCAGCCTTCGCCATCCCGTTCAATTCGGAAAGATTTCGGATCCTCTTCCACGGTATAGACAGGTATGATCTTTTCCTGCACTTCCTCAGGCACCGTCTTGAGCAGCTCAAAAGCTTTCCACATCAATTCTTTGACGTTCAAATGGCTGATAGCTGAAATAGGCATCACGTCCACATGCTTCTTCTTGAGCACTTTACGGACTTCCGCAAATTTTTCTTCCACCTCAGGTAGGTCCATTTTGTTAAATGCGACAATTTGAGGTTTCGATTTTAGCTTTTTATCAAACA
>CAZJLN010000123.1:0-6992 GCA_964546745.1 uncultured Anaerolineaceae bacterium | reverse complement strand
CTGGTTCAAGTGTTGTGCAAGGTTCAAAGAATGCATTGCCTTTCTTGACTTCGCGATACTTGGAGTACCAGAATAAGCCAAGAATGTTCTCTTGAATGCCAGGGGCACCCATGACTAACCAGGCTTCATCCCCACCGGCAATCATTTCATTCTGTGCCATCTTCTTCAGCCATAGGTAACCAGCATCTAGACAGGATTCGTCATAGGCTGGATCGGTTGTCCAATCTGCACCAAAAAGCGCTTGATACGATGCAGCCAGTTCATCTTTATGAGATGCCATAAATGCTAGCATCGCCATATCCGATCCACTGGTGACGGGATCTTTATTAATGGCAATCTTTCCCTTCCACTGTTCAGTCGTGGGTTCCCACCAGTTTGAAATTGGGCAGGACTCATTCAACTCTGAGTTGTAAGTCCATCCATAGACCTCAAGGCTGTGGGTCACAATTGGGCTTTTGCTGTCATCGGGAATGTTAGGTGCATATTCTGGGGGAATATATTTCCATACATATTGGAGCTGTGGAAATTCAAAGCCCATGTAAGGACCTGAAGCCATGGCAACATCTGCATTGAAGATGCCTGCTTGCTGCTCTTCGCGCAGCTTGGTCACAAGACCGTCGGTGCCAAGGTCATAGGCTTCAAAGACGATCTCAGGATATTTGGCTTCCCATACTTCCTTCAGGTTGGCAATTCGGGAAGAGTTGGAATACACCACAATCTTACCTTCCTTCTTGGCTGCTTCTTCAATGGCTGCCCAATCTTCTTCTGGTGCCTGGTAATCACCAAATCCATTATCCTTTGCCCATTGCTCAAAAGGAGAAAGCTCTTCAACGACCTCAGGTTCTGTGGCTTCCTCAATAGGCTCAGCTTCTTCCTCAGGTTTTGTCTCAGGTGCCTGGGTAGCTGGCTCAGCAACTGGGGCTGCACAAGCAGCCATCATGCTGATGATCATAACTACGAGTAAAAATTTTATTAACTTTTTCATTTCATCCTCCGAAAAATTTTTTAAATTCAATCCGACACCAAATCAAGTAATTTGTTCCCATTCACCTCCAGTTAAAATGCCTATTGGTTGTTTATTGCGATACACCGAGGCCTTTTTCTAAACCGCCTCCTTTGACATGATTAATGATGAAATTAACAAATAAGATAATTGCAATCAAAAGGATAATCACTGCATTAGCCTTCTGTTCGTTACCATTTTCTGTGTATCGCATGGTCATACTGGCTAAGACCTGGTTGGTAGGGGAGACCAGTAGGATGATTAACGATAATTCGCGCATGGTGGTGATAAACGTCAACAAGAAACCGGAGATAAACCCACTGCGCGTTAGCGGAAAGATGATGCGCTTAAATCGCAGCCAGGCACTAGCGCCAGAGACTTCTGCTGCTTCTTCAAGCTCTCTCCCTACCTGTAGCATTGAGGAGACGCCAGTACGGCTTGAAAAAGGCAGATTTTTAGCAACGGAAACTACCACCAAAAGCGCAAATGTGCCATATAAAGGTGGGATGGGACCTACAGGTTTGGAAAACATGGAAATATAGACCGCACCAAATGCAATGGCAGGGATGATATAAGGAATAAAAGCAAGACTCTCAACCACCTTCGATAAAGCAGTGCCGCGACCCTTAACAATGGCATATCCCAGGATCACACCGATAAGCGCAGAGAATGCAGCCGCTGAGATTGCTAATTTTATGGAATTCCAAGCGCCGCTTCTAATGGCGGGGTTGCGTAAAATTCCCTCAAGTCCATCATCAACCATCGGATCACTCTTACCAATCCAATGTGCCACAGTAAAATTGTTAAAACTATAATCGCCAGATTTAAGCATGAACGTATTCAAGGTCAGGAAACCTATCGGGACAATGACGATCAGAACTTGTGTAGTTACAACAATAGCAGCAATCAACGGTTTCCAATTTCTCAACTTTACTTTTTTGATAACCAGTCCTCTGCCACCAATCGTCTCAAAGCTTTTCTTAGTACCAATCACACGCTGATTGAGAAAAATTGTGATCATAGAGATGCCAATCATGATCAACGCCAACACAAATCCATCCGCTGTGCTGCCGAGATTCATATTGGCTCGAATCATAGTGGAGAGTGTATAGTAGCGTACGGGCACCCCCAGAATATTCGGTCCACCGAAAGTTCCCATTACCCTAGAGAAGGTCATGATAAACCCAGAGAGGATTGCGGGAATGATGAGCGGAAAGGTAATTTTCATTAAGATTTTACGCCGGCTTGCGCCACTCAGCTCACCTGCTTCTTCCAGGTTAGAATCGATTGACATTAATGCCGAGGAGACAAACAAATAGAAAAATGGGTAGTAGTGCAGCGCACTGCTGATAATAATTGGAACCACCCCATATGCCAGCCAACAAGGCAGACCAGTGCCTAACACATACTCCAAAAATCCTTGGGAGCCTCCAGTGGTGCGGTTTTTAAAGAGAACCAGCCAGGCCATCGCAATTGTCCAAGAAGGCATCATGTATGGAATTACTGCCAAACTGTTAATTAACTTCCGTCCGGGCATATCTGTCCGGATGACAAACCAAGCCATTAATGAGCCAAGCAAAAGAGCAATAAACGTTGCCCCCAACGCTACTTCGATGGAGTGCTTCAGTGGTGTTAAAAGCATGATCTTGCTCATATTGCTTGCCAACATTCTGGACCAGTGCAGCAGGGTTAAGTCGCCCACCTGTGCGGTTGGATTACCGACGAGGTCCTTCTGCGATATGGTGAAGGATGTATAGACCATGCGATAAAGGGGGATAATGATCAGGTAAGCCATCACCAAGAGCATGATGATCGAAAGTAAAAAATAAGGCTGTGATAATTTCCTACCAAATTGCTTTATGATTCTTGATAATGAACTTGTTTTTTCCCTATCATCTGCAGTGTATCTGGTCATCTTTTTTCGCTTTCCTTTTCGTGATTGTTAATCAAGCCTTGATTCACAAATAAAGACAGCTCCTTACCATATTCGATTTTCTTCTGGTTATTGGGGCTGAATCCTTGAAATGAGAATGGATTTGATTAAATAGAATGAACAAACCCTTTGTTTGATTTGTATGGTATGGTTTGAAATATTTATTCTTTGCCATGAACGAATTTAATGTGCCTTGCCTAGCAATTAATAGGTCGTTCTCAGGATTTGACTCACAGAAAAAGCTTTGTCTGTGGTTGATCTTCTGGTTTATGATGTAGTGTAAGCGTACTAAAAATATAGACAGGTGAGAATGATTTTTGGAACGGTCGCTTACTCATGCCCTTTTTCAAAAAGGATGAATTAGGGCAACTTGCTTATGTGTTATTAAGGTACTAGATGACAGATGATTGCGAAAATTACTCCTCAGATAATTCATATTTTATTACAATTTTAAATATTCTGCAAGATTACTGACATTATTTAAGAATAATGATATTTAGTGTTCATTTTTTAACGCTTGTAAGCATTTCTTGAATTTCGGGCAATGCCCATATGGTAGCTTCAGTGGTATCCACAATCAGATCGCATAGCGCCATTTGCGGACGGTAGACTTGCTCTGCCATGATGAATTGCTCGCGAAAATAACGGTTGAGGAAGTAGGTCAGCTCATATTTCTTGCGGTAGTCCATGTCGCGCTTCCACTTGCGCTTGAGACGCACATCATCTGCCGTCAGGTAAACCACTTTGACTCCTATCAGGGTAGCTATTTCGGGGTAGAGGAAGGGGAAGTTGCCCTCCATGAAGACAATATCTGCCGGCTCCACTATCAGAGACTGCCAGCCAGGCTTGAGACTGCCTTCCAGGTCGTGGCTGGAGAGGGCAGAGATGAAATCGTAACGCGGAATCTCCACGCGTTTGCCCTGGCAGAGATCTCTAAGGCAGATTTTGAAGCGCTCAAAGTGCAGCGCTTCCTTGCCGAGTGAGTCGATCCCACGCGCCTCACGGTAATCACGGTCGAGCAGGAAGTTGTCAATTTCAAGTGTGGTTACCTGATTACCTGAAGCTTGGAAGCGCTCGGTCAGGCGCTCGGTGATCTCGGTCTTGCCGGCAGCGGTTTGCCCGGCGATGGCAATTACGATCGGTGCGCCTTTGATCTCTACCAGGCGCAACACCAGGTCAAGGAAACATTGGTCTACTTCTGCGTTTGACTGCTTGAACTCCTTGTAGCCAATGGCATGTGCGCCTTCAAAACGGCGCTGCAAAGGTTCAAATTGCCGGTAGGGACTGCCCCCCATACGCTCGATGATCTCATTCGTATAGTATTGCGTTTTGGTGATAAAGTAAAAGCCGCGGATGTCAAAGGTGAAGTGCTGATGGATCCAATCTGGATCATAGGTGCCCGCAACCAGACCGGCAAAGAGCACCTGGGTCAACTCGCGTACCTGGGCGTCCATCACCGGCTTGCCATTGCGCTTGGGACGCAGCTGGATGCTGGTGTAAAAAGCTAGGTCATGCACCTTACGCTCAATCTCAGCCTGGCTAAGGGGCTGGATCGATGCCCAGCCAGAAGAGGGCGTTAGGCTTTCCAGTCCGTAGCCGAATTCAAAATCTTCCATTTCTGCAATGCCAGGGTTGACCGCTTGCATGCGCCGATAAAGCTGATTAATAAAGGTTAAATCATCCATTGTGTTTTCCATTAAGCACCAAATTTTTCCAATCGTCCGGCATGTGCCAGCGCCAAGGGCATCACCTCTTTGGCGTAGATCGTGCCCAGTTGTCCATGTGCACAGGCGCTCTCGCCAAAGCCTGCATTGCCTTGCGGACGGCAGGTTTTGGCATGCAGCAATAGGGGTACGGGGTGCCAGCTATGGGACTGCATCATCGAAGGTGAGGAGTGATCTCCACCCACGATGAGCACGGCTGGTTGAAGTGCAAGCAGGTGCGGCAAGAGGTTGTCAAACTCCTCAATAGCGCGCATCTTGCCTTCAAAGTCGCCACTCTCACCGCAGGTGTCGGTGCGTTTAAAGTGCATATAAAAGAAATTGTATTCCTGCCAGGCGCGTTCAAGGGTGTCAAATTCATCTGCCAGGGTGCTGCCATGCACGTCCAAAACCTGCATGCCTACCAAGCGTGAGACGCCGCGGTACATACCGTTGATAGCAACTGCCGCTGCATGTAAGCCATAGCGTTCTTTAAAGGAAGGAACCGTCGGTAGCTTGGCAAACCCTCGTAGCATGATGCCATTGGCAAGCTGCTGATCCTTCAGAACTGAGCGCGCTTTGGTAATGTATGCATTCAGCAGATCTGCCGTCGCTTTAGCAGCTTCGTCCAGTGGTCTCACCTGGAGTGGGGCTACACCCACCTTGAGTGGGTCGGTGCCATCCAGGTTGGCGCTCAAGCCGGCTTTGCGCAAAACAAAGGCAAAGCGATGCTCCTTGATCGGCTGGAGGAATACCTCGGCATTTGGTAATTGGATGCCAGCTAACAGGTCGATCAGTGGGCGGGCTTCATCTGTAGGGAGCCTGCCAGCGCGACGGTCGAGGATAATGCCATCTGCGTCCAATGTGCAGAAATTCCCGCGTGCTGCCAGGTCTTCTGCGCCCAGGTCAAAGTCGACTCCCAACGCTTCCAGGGCACCGCGCCCGATCTCATACTCCAGTGGATCATAACCAAACATCGCCAGATGACCGGGGCCGCTGCCAACCGTGACGCCATGCGCCAGAGGGATGGTCTGCCCGAGCGATGAAATTGCTGCCAGGTTATCCAGGTTGGGTGTGTTGGCGCTTTCCAGCTCAGTTTTTCCGCCAGGATCGCGTGGTAGTCCGCCCAATCCATCCAAGATTACCATGACAATCTTGCTTTGGTTGGTCTGCACCAGTTTTTGGAGCAACATTTCAGTCACGCCTGCCTCTCATGCGATCATCTTTCTTGACAGGGCTAAATTGGGCAGCCTGTGGGGTCATCCAGACCGACGCAGCAGTGGTATCCACGACCATATCACAGACTGCCATGAGCGGGCGATAGACCTCAGCCGCGCGGATGGCTTGGGTGCGAAAGTAGCGATTGACAAAATAAACCAGGTCGTATTTCTTGCGCAGGTCAATGTCCCTTCGCCATTTACGCTTAAGGCGCACGTCATCCGCGGTGAGATAGACGATTTTAAAGCCCACCAATGGCGAAACATCCGGTTGATGGAAGGGGTAATTGCCTTCGAGGAAGATCACATCCGCTGGTTGAATGGTCAGCATCTCACGTCCAGGTCGCAAGTTGCCTTCCAGGTCATGGGAGGAAGTGGTGGTCAGAAAATCATAGCGCGGGATGAGCGCTTGCCTGCCGGCGCGCACGTCCTGCATGCATTGGATGAACTGATCATAATAAATCAGGTTTTTGTCCAACGGCTTACCTTCCCTGAAGGAGCCGTCCTTGTAGAAATTATCCATTTCAATCGAGGTTATGCTGTAGCCCTCATTTGCCAGGCTCGTGCGCATTTTATGGATATTTTCAGTTTTGCCAGCGCCAGTGGGTCCGACCAGTGTGATCACCTGGGGTGTGCCTTCATACCGAATAAGGTTTTCCACAACTTGTAGGAGAGCGTTGTCTACGGCTTGATTCGCCTGGCTGAACTCGCGGTAACCCAACTCCTGCCGCATTGCGAGTTGCTTTTGAAATGGCTCAAATTGCATGAATGGTTCCCCGCCAAAATGAGCACGGATGGTTGGGTTGTAATAGGGGGTTTGCGTCAAAAAGACAAAGGCGCGGATGTCAAAGAAAAAATTTTGGCAGATCCAGGCTGGCGTGTAGGCACTCTGCACCAATCCTGCCAGGAGCATCTGCGTAAGGCTGACAATTTGCTCGTCCAGCACAATTTTGCCGTCTTTGAGTGGTTTGAATTGGATGCTTTTGTAGAATGCTAGGTCAGTGATTTGAGCTTCGATGGTTTCGGGTGATTGAAGAGGGACAGCCTGCCACCCTTCTGTTGGGGTGATGTTGGCAAGGCAGTAGCGGAATTCGTAAGGCTCGAGCTGAGCAACGCCAGGGTTGATCTGACACATCAGC
>CAZJLN010000122.1:0-7019 GCA_964546745.1 uncultured Anaerolineaceae bacterium | reverse complement strand
AAGCGGTTGGCTCAAAACGCCACTTCAATGGATCAACTCCAAACAGGTTTAATAACGTATTAGCAATACTTGTTTCACGATTGCTAAAAATGATCTGAAATACAATAGCTGTCGTAACTGAAGGGGTTACATACGGAAGAAAAAATATCATTCTAAAAATCTCTTTACCTTTGATATTTTGGTAAAGAATGAAGGCTAGGACCATTCCAATAAGGATCTCTGCAGGAACAGTTCCCAATGCATAAAACAGGGTGATAATCAAAGATTGCATAAAATCCCTGTTACCCCTAGTAAATTCCGGTCCAATTCCTTTAATAATTTGACCACCATTTGAGGTCAGATCCCACCCTCTTGAAAAAACAAATAGACCAACTCCTAAAACCAGTAGAGCAATTATTTTCCCTAAGTAACTGCGGTCTGATTTGTTCTTGAATAAGTGTCTCCACAGCCAAAAGCTAAAAACAATAACGGCCAGACCTGCAAGTAGAATAGCGAGGTTATTCCATTCTCCAAAAATTTTTAGATAATTTGCTACACCAACAAATTTTCCCTTAGTCACCTGCCAATTAAACAGACTCATATAAACAGCATATCCAATTGGGAATAGACCAAATAAGAAAATTATGATAAATGCGGGGAGGATAAATAAATAACCGGTTAATTGCTCTCTAAATTTTAATTTCTGTAGATCCCCCCTACCAGATTTTGATACATGTGGAAATTCACTGATATCTGTTACCTTAACGGTGTTATCGGTCAAGTGATCCTCCTTTGATTAATATCCTACTTTTTCATAACACTTCGTCAATTGATTATACCGAATCATTCCCATGTTGCAAGGAACTTTTGGATAAATATTTTTATAACGTCAACCTCCAAATTCTACCTTAAGAATCTTACGAATCCCAATAGAGTTTTTGGGAATTTGTCTGTAGCAATGATGAAACCTATGTCGTCAAGTGTTGCCAATGCTTCCCAATTACGTGCCTCATTGTCATTTAGCAGTTTTAGATAGATTGGTTCTTCTTCAAGTAGACGAATGTCTGCTTGTGTAATCTGCATTTTTAATATTCGCTCAACAGGTTCATTTGACGCATGTGTTTCGCCCTCGCCGAATCTTACAACCAAAGGATCTTCAGGTTGGTCCAATTGTACATCGCCCGGGAAAAAATAATTCATGACCCAAAAATATCCATCGTCTTCAACTTCAGACGCATCAGTGATGCGATACTCAATATTATCAATTTTCAATGTTTCAAGCGGATTTAGGTCAAGGTCAAAAACATGAACGATAGGATCTGGATTTACGATTTTTCCATTATCCTCAAAAATCGAGTAAAGCTTTTCTTCAAAAATGAAAATCGCTTCATCAGATGCATTTGTAAAATCATCCTGGGGTGCTAGTTCAATCATTTTGTCAGGATTAAGCGACATGTGAGATAAATCAGTATCGACAGTTCCCGCGATGAGATAACCCATCATTTCTTCGTCAGGTTTAGTTTCTATTGTCAGATAAAATCGATCACCAGAAAACGCAATTGCTTCAAATCCTTCAAATCCCGTTAACAGTGAGCTTACTCCACCATCGTCAAATGGAATTTCATTTATTGAAATAACTTGATTATCAGGTCCATGTACATAAGAAAGTAATTCTTGTTTTTGAATATAGAAAAGACTGCCGGCTTCTTCTCCCTTGAAGCGGTTTGGGTATTGTGGAAGTAATATTAGATTATCTCCATACCAAGCCATTCCTGAAATCTCCGCATTTGGCTTATCAAGTGGCATGGGCATCGGAATATCTATAACTTCAATTTCCTGGATCACAAGTGAATTAGAATTAGGTTCTTCAGTTGTAAATGCAGGAGAAACATTGTTTGTTTCAGATATCAACGGTTGACTACAACTGACAATCATTATTGCAAGGATTAGGGAAAATATAAATAATTTTGGATAATGCTTTTTCATATTTATTTTTAATCAATAAAATCAAAGATTGCAATGACCGGGTCGTGATCACTGAGCCGATCCTGATAAAAGTACTCGCTATTCACATGAACTATATCCACAAATGTGGTTCTTTCGACTAACGCGTTGCTTACAAGAATATGATCCAGGACTTGGGCATTACCTTCATAGATATATGAGTACTGTTCATTAATAGGAAGAGTCTCAATTAAGTTCGTTAATTCTTTGCCAGCCAGGATTTGGATTGGTTCAGACCAAGTGAAATCATTCAAATCACCCAAGACAATCACCATAGATTCCATGTTTGTCATCAAGATTGATTTTACAAAATTGTTAAGGATTCTTGCTTGCTCAATTCTCTGGTTTTCGCTTATCAAGGTTGGAGGTTGTACATCACCATACAAGGCACCATCTCCGCCTTTTGAGTTAAGGTGGTTCACAATGACATAAAGTTTCTGTCCTTTGAATTCGAAAATTGCTGCCAAAGGTTTTCTACTATCCTGGAATGCATGCGATAACGGTGAGATCCTACCAGGATTGATTGAAAAATCTGCAAAACCATTTACATTTAATATTTCGATGGCTTTTTCTGAGTCACCAGGAGTACCACCTGGAAATTCTAAGCCTCGGTCAGTCCTAAAGAGTATCCCAACTCTAATATTCCCACCGGGAACACCCCCATCAGCATTGCGAATAGGATCAATGTTTAAATATTTATAGTCAGGACCACCCTCGCTTTTGATTGCCTGGATAATTTTTTCAAAGCTCTGATCAGCAGCCACCAACAATGAGTCCACTTCTCCATCATTGTCTTGTACCTCTTGTAAACCAAGGATATCCGGTGATTTTAAATTATGGACGATATGATTAGCTAATGTTCTTAGATGTTGGGGGTTTTCTAAGGCATCCAAGTTTTCAACATTATATGTTGCTACTGAAATTTGGTCTTTTAAAATGTTTTCTGTCAAAAATTCATGAGCAAGGTTCTCTGCACTAAGAACAGGTTTTTTGATCAATTCCAATTTGTAGCTGCCAAAGGAATAATCCATGATCCCTACCTGAGGCCCAATGAATTTATCCCCCACTTTTACAGCTGGAATCATCACAAAAGCATCATCCAATATAATTCTTTCAGGATTCGGGTCATCTTTCTGCAAGATTAAAGTGCCTCGGGGAGAAAAAATACCCCCAATACTGCCACCATCTGGCACAATCGCTATTTCTTTGTAACTGGAAGTAGGACTCACTGCAACAGCATTGTTGATTTGGATCAGCATAGATTCCATGCTCTCAAAAAAGTCGATTCCATCTGTCTCAGGGTCAAATGTACCATTCCTTCCTGCGAATCCATTAATGTCATCATCAATAATCTTGTCTGGCGGCAATCTTCCTTCCTTCCCGATAATTATTGGTTCCGGTAATGAATTCCCTTGCGAAATTACTTCAAAATCAGCGTTTTCTAACTGAGTGATGGTTAAAGAGTTTTCACCTATTCCCGCAGGATTAAATTCCTTTACGCTGGATGTTTTTATGAGGACTCCATCTCCAACTTTAACTTGGATAAAACCTCTGGCTTTAACAAAAATGCCCTCAGAGGTTGCTAAGTCATCATCAGGCTCTGGATCCTGGATATAGAATCCATCTCCCTTTTTTGCTGTCACTATGCCATAGACATTCTCCACTGTCTTGCCTTCTAGGATTGACCGATGAAATCTCCCTTGAATTTCATGAATTTTGATACCTACTAGCATTGGCGTGGTGGTTACCTGCTCTTCCTCTATTAATGTGGGTGCTAAAGTCACCGATGGTACTTCTGTTGTAGTGGGTTGAATAATACATCCAGATAACAAGCCAATTAGGGTGAAGAGATAAAGCATTTTTTTCATAGGGTAAAATTTCCATTCCCAATCAGAGATTCAAAGACCTATTTATTAGTATATGACATTTTCATCGATTTGGTGAATTATTTCGGAAAAGATAGAAGCTGGGGTAAAATCAAGTTTATGGAAGTACAAATAGCAGTCGCAAAAATTAACCGATTATTTAGCAACGATGGTGGTGATACAGTCGAGGTTGTTGAAAGACCCAATGGCGGGGGTTCAATAGTTCTTGTTGAGGGAAAATTTGATTCAGCAAACTCAAAAGCCATATCATTAAAGGTCGTACATCGTGTTATTGGATTAATAAGCGAAGGTATTCATGATGGCTCCGCGGCAAAGGCTGTGGGTAGAAATTTATTCACCGAAAATGCAGGCCATGCAACAGCAGCATTAAATATCCTTTCTTGTGATTTTTTGTCCGATACAATTGTGATCACAAGAGCTAATCCATTGCCCGTTTGCGTTGTTGAAAATGGTATTTTAAATTGTTTGAAAGCAGACAGTGACTTTATTGGAAAATCAGATGAAGTGCACTCAACTGTTTACCAGCTCCCATTAGAAGGTAGTAAGTCGGTTATCATGTTTACAGATGGGATAGCTAACGCAGGCAAGTCTTTTGGATCCCCTATTGATATTTGTGTCATTATAAATGCTCTTTTTCAAGAGCAAGAACCGACTGCACAAGATGTAGCTGATTTCATTTTATCGCAAGCCATCAGCCTTGATCAAAACCAACCTTTAGATGATATGAGTGTTGTTGTTATGCAAATCAATGCTCAAACAACGGGTCGAATACGCCGTTTATCTGTTCAATTTCCCATCAAGTAAAATTCAAAATTTTATTGCATTGAAAGATTGCATACATGCGATAAAATAATCATGATTATCGGAATTTTTGATTTATCGGAGGTTGACTATGCGTGAAGAGGTAGTTCTTATCACAGGAGCCAATGGCGAAATTGGACATGGTTTAATCAATGCATTGGAAAAACAAAATGTAAATATTGTCGCTTTAGATGTCGCTCCCCTAGACAAAACCTTACGCCCAAAAGTAATCACCTATATTGTTGGAGATATTCTAGATCAAATGTTACTGGGCAGGTTGGTTGTGGAACATCAAATTCGATCCATTTATCATCTGGCGTCCATACTCTCAACCAAAGCGGAATATAATCCTGAAACCGCTCACCGAATCAATGTTGAAGGAACTCTAAACCTACTCCGCTTAGCAGTTGAACAATCTCAATGGCAAGGCAAGGCAGTCAAATTTATTTACCCAAGTTCTATTGCTGCGTATGGCGTTTCTACTCTCGCTGAAAAACAAAAAGCTGGCAAGATCCGCGAGAATCAATGCACGAATCCAACCACTATGTATGGTTGTAACAAGCTGTATTGCGAACATTTAGGTCGGTACTACAGCACTTACTACAGGCAATTAGCAATTGATTCAAACAGTGCACGAACTGTTGATTTTCGTTCATTGCGTTTTCCAGGTTTAATCAGTGCAGAAACAATTCCCACTGGTGGAACAAGCGATTATGGTCCTGAGATGTTACATGCCGCCGCAAAAGGAACACCTTATGCATGCTTTGTGAGACCTGACACTCGCATTCCGTTCATGGTTATGCCTGATGCAATTAAAGCGTTGCTTGCCCTTGAAGCAGCCGATAGGAGCCAGCTGACTCAATTTGTATATAACGTTACCAGTTTTAGTCCCACAGCACAGGAGATCTTTAATATTGTCAAATGTGCTTTCCCTGAAGCTGAAATTTCCTTTGTCGTTGATGAAAAACGGCAAAAAATCGTTGATACTTGGCCTGAAGATGTGGATGATTCAGCAGCTCGAAGGGATTGGCATTGGCACCCAGATTATGACCAGAAACTAGCTTTCAATGAATATCTCATCCCGGCTATTAAAAGGATTTATCAGCCTGATGATGATTTACAAGCTACTGCTCCTTGCGTTCAGGATTAATCCCTATGCCAATTTATGAATTTCGATGTCATAAGTGTGGGATTGTGTTCGAAAAGCTATTACCAATTAAGGATGCAGATAAGTTAGTTATCTGCGAGCATTGCCTGAGTAACGAGGTTAGACGGATTCCATCCTTAGTTTCTTCTAACAGTACAAGAAACTTGGCAAATTCACAGGGAAATAGCTGCTCAGAATGTTCATCTCATTCTTGCGCTTCGTGTAAAAGATAAATATATGAAATCATTTAAAAATAAACTTGTCTTAATTACTGGGGGATCTAGCGGCATCGGTCTTGCACTTGCCAAACAACTGGTCGAAAAAGGCGCTCGCGTTTGGATACTCTCCAGAGATAAAAATCGTCTTCAATCAGCACTAGATTCCCTTAAAGCTGTGTCAACTTCTTCTGATCAGGAATTAGGATTTATTGAAGGAGACATTACCGATCAGGTAAGCATCGAAAGAATTATTACAAATTGGATGATCATTCATGACACACCTGATTTACTCATCAATTCAGCAGGTATAGCCCATCCAGGATACTTTACAGAACTAGATATAGAAATATTTGAGTGGACAATGAATGTTAACTATTTTGGAACAGTCTATATGACTAAAGTATTGGTTCCAGGAATGGTCAATCGCGGATCTGGCCATATTGTCAACATATCATCCCAAGCTGGGTTTGCTGGAATATTTGGTTACACTGCCTACAGTGCTTCAAAATATGCAGTGCGAGGTTTTTCTGATGCCTTACGTTCGGAATTAAAACCGATGGGGATTAACATGACAATCGCATTCCCTCCGGATACCGATACACCTCAAATGGCTTATGAGGAACCAATCAAACCCTTTGAGACCAGGTTAATTGCTGGAAGCTCAAAGAAAATGTCCGCAGAAAAAGTCGCTTCCAGTATTTTACGAGCTGTGCAGAAAAATCAATACATGATCATTCCAGGACTTGAAGGCAAAATATTTTATAGACTTACCTCATTTTTGAAGCATGGAACATACTTGGTTATGGACATGATGGTGCGCTTTGCTCATAAGAAAAAAATTAAAGAAGGAAAGTAAAATTTCTTCCAAGCCTAAAAAATTTCTTCTTTTTAGTTTTAATAATTAACATGAGTCTCAATTCTCTGCTTAGTCGATGGCGAAGTGATCCCGAAATTTCTGGAAACATCATCGCATGGCAGGTACAA
>CAZJLN010000121.1:0-7039 GCA_964546745.1 uncultured Anaerolineaceae bacterium | reverse complement strand
CTTTTCCTGCTATTCCTTTCTATCCTCGTGTCCAATATGTATTGTAAGCCTACAAAGTCGGATAATAAGGTAGTCGGATTTATCAGATATTCAAATTTACTTTTTTTCCTTTTCGCTTCGGACTTGGGACTTAAAGCTGGTTCTTCCTACCTTACCCGTTCCTTCAACGCAGCCTTGACATCATCCGGCGCTTTAAAGGCGCCGTGCACTACTACCGACTCAATAGTAGCCAGCGCCAGCTCTGCCGTCACATCCTGCGCAATGATAAAGAAACCGATCACCTTAACGTTCAGTTTTTGTTTTTTAGCCCTCAGCTGTTCCAGATCCTTTCGATTATAGACCAGCGATCCAATCACCATATCCCGCCGTGTAGCAGCGCTTGTCACTGTTTCAGCATGTCGATCAAGCTGGTTGCGGATGGCAGTGCGGATAAAGTCCGTGCGATTGCCATAGAAGCCTTCATCCACCAGCAAATCAATCCGCCCCAAATCTACTGCCCCCATATTAATCGTAATTTTCTCAGTTTCTGTCATTATTCATCTCCTTACCATCTAAATGGATGGTATATGGATGTATTTTAACTATGCTAGGAAAATTTGTCAAGGATTTAAAAAAGACATGGCAGCCCAAATTACAGCGGGTTGCCATGCCCTTTCAATGATCCGTTATTAAAATATCACTACCCCATGGTCAGCGCCATGACGGCTTTCTGCGCATGCAGGCGGTTTTCCGCTTCATCATACACCACAGACTGCGCACCATCGATGACCTCATCCGTCACCTCAATGTTGCGATCAGCAGGCAGCGGATGCATATAGATAGCATCTTCCGCGGCCAGCCGCATTCTGCGCCCATCCATGATCCAATCCTTGTACGAATCCTGCAGCACCTTGCCAGCCGCCCCATCTGATGTGGTCATTAAGGGTCCCCAGCTCTTGGCATACACCACATCTGCTCCCTTAATCCCCTCATCCATATCATGCACGATCTCAAAGCCTGTGCCAAATTTACGCGCCTGCTCCTTGGCTTGCTCCTCGATTTCTGGCATCAGCATGAATTCCTTGGGGTAAGATAACACCACATCCATGCCAAAGCGTGGCATCTGCAAGATCAGCGACTGTGGCACTGAAATCGGTTTAAGGTACGACGCCGCGTATGCCCAGGAAACCACAATCTTTTTGCGCTTCAGATCCCGTCCCTTCTTCTCCATGATGGTCATCAGGTCCGCCAGGCACTGGAAGGGATGGTAGACATCGCACTGCATATTGAGCACAGGCACGCGGCAGTTCCTTGCTACCTCGTTCAGGTAAGCGTTTCCCAACTGCCAATCGCAGTGGCGGATAGCAATGCCGTCGAAATAGCGTCCATAGATCTCGCCGATCTCTTTGGCAGTGTCGCCGTGCGCAATTTGGGTCGTCTTGCTCTCGATGAAAGCGCCATGACCGCCCAGCTGTGCCATGCCAGCTTCGAATGAGCCGCGTGTGCGCGTGCTGCTAAAAAAGAACAGCATCGCCAAAACCTTGTCGCGCAGGTAAGGATGGGGTTCGTTCAAAGCACGTTTGCGCTTGAGGTCCCAGGCAACGTCCAGAACAGTCTCCACCTCCTCCTTGCTAAAATCAAGGTCACCAATCAAGTCCCGACCGTGAATATAAGTCTGCATTTTATTCTCCTATGAAGTTTTTTCAATCATTTTTGTAACGACTGAATAGAATTCCGTCGCCTTAACCACATCATCCAAGTTTACACTATCTCGTACGGTATGCGCAGTTTCCTCATCGCCCGGTCCAAAGCCTATGCTGGGAATGCCAGCTTTGCCAGCCCAGTAAATGCCATTCGTTGAGAAGTTCCATTTGCCAGCCGGCGCATCGCTCAGCCCGATAAGCTTGCGCGTCTTCAAACCCGCCTGCACTAAGGGGTGTTCCTCGTCCAGCGCCCAGGCCGGGAAGTATTTATCCACCGGGAACACGAAACCAGTATACGAAGGCTCCTCATAGAAAAGCGCTTCCACCTTTACCCGCGCCTTGCTTTCCGCAGGGATCAAAGCCTCCACCTGAGCGATCGCATCCTCTTTCGTCTCGCCAAAAGTCATACGCCGATCGATATAAATCACCGCCTCATCCGGCACGGCATTAATTGAAGGCGTCTGCACCTTCATGTCCGAAACCGTAATCTTGCCATGCCCCAGGAAGGGATGGTCCCCAAGCTGCGGCTCCAGGTCGCGGATCCCCGCGATCACCGGCAGTAGCAGATAAATGGCATTGATGCCTACCTGGTTGCTGGCAGCATGCGCCGATTTGCCCTTGGCTGTCACCTTGAGCTCTATGCGCCCCTTATGCCCTCGATAGACGTTCATCTTGGTCGGCTCCCCAATCACCACAAAATCCGGTCGCACGCCTGGGTCGACCTTCACAAAGGTATTCGGCGCAATCCCATCGCACCACTCTTCCATATTGCCAAAATAATATGCCGACCAGCCGTCCAGAAAGCCCAAATCCCGGGCAATCGCCATCCCATACACCATACCCGGGGTCGAGTTTTTTTCATCACAAGCCCCACGGGCGAACAATACGCCATCTTCCACCTTGCCAATGAAGGGGTCCCACTCCCACTCAGCCGGATCGCCAATGCCGACTGTGTCAATATGTGAGTCGAACACGATCACGCGCTCTCCCGACCCAACGCGCCCCAGGATGTTCCCCATCTTATCAAAGCGCACCTCGTCAAAGTGTAGCTTGCGCATCTCCTCCGCAATGCGTTCACCCACCTCGCCAATCTGCGAGTCCATGCTTGGGATAGCACAAATATCGCGCATAAACTGAATGATTTGGGGGCGATAACCCTCCACTAAGGTATGAACTTGCTTTGCAAACTCTGCTTCCATGTTTCTCCTCTTTTATATAGTCCACTCGGCATGCACAATGCCGATCAAATAGTAAATGCCATTCTCCTGCTTGAAGACCAGGCGCAGGCTCTCCCAGTCCATGCCCTCATATTGCGACTCAAAGCCTGTAAAATGATATTCGACAAAATCGGAACCCGGGTAAAACTCGCTCAGGTTGTTGATCGAATTCCCTTTGCCAATCTCCTTATTTAAGCCAATGATCTCGGGCGTCGCAAAATCGTGACTGTAGACAAAGCGCTCAAAATAGTCGCTAAAGGTCATCTCAATTGGCTCCCCGCTACCGTCAAATGCACCCCAGTTGTAGAGCGTCTCATCTTCAAACAGACCCGAGACTGCCTGCTGGCTGAATAATCGGTCCTCACTGCGGATAAATGAGTAAGGTGTAAAACGCAGACCCAATTGCGGATGCACGTAAGTAGCCACAGTGCCCAAATCCTTCGCTTTTAGCGCTTTGATGATCACGTCCGCCGTTTCCAGAACACTCAGTGTAGGCGTTGGTGTGTTAGTGGGCATAGGGGTAGGCGGTACTTTAGTTTGTGTTGGCGAGACTGTCTCTATTTCTGGTGGCATTGGGACCATCGTCTCGGTCTCCACCTGCGTAACACAGGCAGCAATTGTCAGGGTAAAAATCGCAGTTATAATAAGCAAGGTGATTTTTTTCATATTGACCTACTTTTATATGTCAGATAATTGACAATTTAATCATAACATTAATAAAGAAAAGAGGAACAGCATGCATAACAAAAGGCTTAAATGGGGCATTCTCGGAACCGCAAACATCGCTCAAAGAGCACTCATCCCTGCTTTTACATCCTCAAAAACCAATGAAGTCCTGGCTGTTGCCAGCCGCTCCCTTTCCAAAGCCAAATCCTTCGCTCAAACCAACGCCATCCCCAAAGTCTATGGCACTTATGATGAATTGCTCCAGGATGCCGAGCTTGATGCGATCTACATTCCTCTGCCCAATAGTCAGCACCATGACTGGGCAATTGCTGCCATGCAAGCCGGCAAGCATGTTCTGTGTGAAAAGCCCATCGGCTTAAATGCGCACGAAGCTCAAGAGATGATCGCAGTTGCCGATGAGCAGCACGTCACCCTGATGGAAGGCTTTATGTACCGCTACCATCCGCGCTTTTCCCAGACCCTCAAGCTGATCCAGGATCGGGTGCTGGGAGACTTGCGCTTCATTCATGCCGTTTTTACCTTCAACATCGCCAGCCCAAACGACATCCGCCTTTCTGCAGAGCTGGGTGGTGGGGCATTGTATGATCTTGGCTGCTATTGCATCGAATGGAGCCGCCATATTGCCCAACGGGAGCCATTAGCCGTTCAAGCCTTTTACCAACCGAGCAGCTCAGGCGTAGACATGCAAATGTCTGCCAATCTCGACTTTGGTACCAACCTTTATGCCCAGTTCGAAATCGGATTCAACACTTACCCACGACGCGTGATCCGCGTTGCCGGTACAAATGGTAGCCTGGACATTGACGAGCCCTACTACACCCATGGGAAAATGGTCAGTTCCATTTTAACCACCAAGGCAGGCACCCGAACCTTGCGTTATCGCGGCACAAACGAATACCAGCTGATGGTAGACCATTTCCAATGCGTTGTGGCAGGTGAAGAAGCCCCACGCTTCCCCCTCAGCCATTCTGTGGCAGATATGCGTTTGATCGACGCGCTCTTCGAATCTGCCCATGCAAATGGTAAACTGGTAATAATTGATACTACTGGAACAAAACCAGACGAAATCCTCATAAATTAACCATAAATATCATGGAGAAAAGAACTATGGACCAAAATTCTAAAAGAGACCAATGGATCAACCGCATTTCACAATACATCCTACCAGTCATCTTAATTTCTGGGCTGGTTATCGTCTTGAGTTTGCTAAAAGACAGCCCAGCAGAGGAAATGCCTGCACTGATTAAAGAACAGCACATTCTTGAAACCGTGGTTGGCTATGTGGTGATGGCGATTGAAGTAGCCGCGGTGATGGTGATCGCCTCAGCCGCTCTACACGCCATTATCAGTTACATCAGACGTCTGTTTGATCGCTCTCTTACCAACCAGATCAAAACCGCAGAAAGCATCCGCCTGCGCATGGGGCATCAACTCAGCCTTGGGCTCGAGTTTGCCGTTGCCAGCGACATTCTGCGTCTGACGGTCTCTCCCAGCGGTCGTGACATCATCATCCTGTTTGCCATTGTCCTGCTGCGCATCCTGCTAAACTATTTCCTTGAGCATGACATTCAAATGATCCGGGATTACAACCTTGTGCCCGAGTTAGACATCCGATCCCAAATTAACAATGATGAATGTTAATATCATAAGCCAGCTGCAGTTCGTCAAAGAGCTGGATAAACTTAAGCAAGTCATCCGCCGCAACTACCTGCACGATGCTTCGCGCACGGAGAACACCGCCGAGCACTCCTGGCATGCCGCTCTTACAGCCTACATTTTGCAAGAGCATGCTAACTATCCTGTGGATATTTGCCGGGTGGGTAAGATGCTCCTTATTCACGACGTGGTCGAGATTGAAGCCGGCGATACTTACATCTACGACACAGCCGCGTTGGAAGGACAGGATGAACGTGAATCCGAAGCCGCCCACAAGCTTTTTGGGATGCTGCCATCCGACCAGGCTCAAGAATATTTACAGCTCTGGCTCGAATTTGAAGCGCGTCAAACCCCAGATGCCAAATACGCCAAAGCGATTGACCGCTTCATGCCCATGCTCGCCAACTATGAAAGCGGGGGAATCTCCTGGCTGGAACATGGCATACGGCGTGAGCGTATGCTGGAGCTCAACCAGATTATTGCCGACGGCTCCACCACGCTCTGGCAGGAAGTGATGCGCATGATCGCAGACGCAGAAGCACGCTCATTGCTTCAATAAGAAAACAAAATACAAAAAACTGCCCTTCCGGGCAGTTTTTTTATTGATCATTAATTAACTAAGGTGTAGGGGATGGCGTCATCGTGCGCGTTGCGGTTGGCAACGGCGTAACCGTATTCAAACCATACGGCACCTTGAGCAAATCGCCTACCAGTAAGTCATAATCCTCATCCCATTCATCCAGCTTATTTGCGCGGCGATATTTGTTAGTCTCTTGCAAAATTCGTGCAATCGTCGAGCGATACTTGATCGAAATGCTGGTGAAGCTTTCTCCAGGTCGGACAATATGATCCAAAACGGTGCCAGGTCGCAAATCTGTTGGGAATGGCGTGGCAGTCGGGAGCTCTTGTCCGGGTGCGGGGATCATAATTGTCTGTCCCACGGTAATGAAGCATCCACTATCCAGACCGTTCAAGAACAACAAAACCTCAATATCGACTTCGAACTTTTCAGCAATGGTGGTGCAGTTGTCATCTTCCTGAACCTCATACTCAAACGGGGCAGATGCTGTCGGAGTCATCGTGATGGTGGGTGTGTTAGTGACCGTATTTGTAAAGGTCGGGGTAAATGTGGGTGGTACTGGCGTGTTGGTGGGTGTGACAGTGGGTGTTGGCGTTTCAGTCGCAAACAGTTTGCCAATGCCACCGCCTTCTCCCTTGCCAACTGCCCAAATCACCACCAGCGCAATGCCTGCCAGGATCAGGAGCAGGGCAAGCACCTTCAGGATAGTAGACCCTGATTTTTGTCGCTTTCGATAAGATGAAATTACACTTTGTGCATTCTTTTTTGCCATAATTGTTTCCTTTATAGTCGGTTGCGGAAAATTACCGCATCCCCAATAACTGAATTAATCTGCATTTTAACCTATTATTGAACATTTGGCGAATCTTGTCAACTATATCGATTTTACCATTATTTTGGAGTTAGACTTCTCAGCCACTTCCTGAGCCTAAGCATGAGCAATTAACGTCTTTTTGGCAGAAGAAACGATTAGGCTTGTCCTTTGTGACAGTCCAAAAACTGCTTCATAAACTCACCAGTGTAAGAACCAGCCACTTGGCAAATCGTTTCCGGTGTGCCTTCACCCACCAACAAACCACCGCGGTCTCCGCCCTCCGGACCTAGGTCAATGATCCAGTCCGCCACCTTGATGATGTCCAGGTTGTGCTCAATGATCAGTACCGTGTTGCCGTTTTCCACCAGCGATTGCAATACTTCAATCAATTTATGCACATCCG
>CAZJLN010000120.1:0-7059 GCA_964546745.1 uncultured Anaerolineaceae bacterium | reverse complement strand
TTGTTGATTTGCGCGGGCGGGACGGGCGGCGGAGTGTATCCGGCGGCAACCGTTTTGTCAACCCTCAAGATTGAGTCTGATGATGTTTTGTGGGTTGGCGGTGAAGGCGGTATGGAAGCGGCGCTGGTTGAGCGGCTGCAAGTTCCATTTAAAACCATACCCGCAGCAGGTGTGCATGGCGTTGGAATTAAAAAACTGCCAGGAAACCTTGTCAAACTCTGTAAAGGGTTCCTGGCGTCTAGGAAGATCCTGTCGCAATTCAAACCCGACGCCTTACTCTTTACCGGTGGATACATCGCCATTCCGATGGCGTTGGCAGCACATACAAAACCTATCCTTTTGTATGTGCCGGACATTGAACCAGGACTTGCTTTAAAAGTTTTGGCTTATTTTGCAAAGAAGATTGCTGTGACAACGATTGAATCAAGACAATTTTTCAAGAACCAGGAGAAAGTGGTTGTGACCGGATACCCTGTCCGCCAGGAATTGACCCAATGGACCAAAACAGCGGGATTAGATTACTTCCAACTCCAGCCTGATCTTCCTGTTTTGCTATTCATGGGCGGTAGCAGCGGTGCTCGTTCAATTAATATGGCTCTGCTCTCAATCCTGCCAGAGTTGGTCAAATGCTACCAAGTGGTGCATATCACAGGTTACCTGGATTGGGATATGGTACAGCAACAGACAGCCGATATTGGTGATCGCTATCATGCCTTCCCATACCTGCATGAAATGGGCGCAGCCCTCTCAGCTGCAGATTTAGTTATTTCCCGTGCTGGGGCATCCATTCTTGGCGAATATCCTGCCTTTGGACTCCCGGCAATTTTGGTGCCTTACCCCTATGCCTGGCGCTATCAAAAGAAAAACGCCGATTATCTGGTTGAAAACAAGGCGGCTATTCTGGTTGAGGACGAAATGATGTCCGAGAAGCTTCTGCCAACTATTCAGAATATCATGGGCAGCCAGCACCTCCTGGCTGATATGCAAAAAGCCATGGCTGCCCTAGCCTTTCCAGAAGCTGCAGAAAATATTGCTTCTTTAGTCAGCAATTTAGCTGAGGTGTATTGAATGAGGAGATATTAGGTGATTAGCCTGACCGTTCTTTTCTGGATTTTTGTGGTTTTGTTCATCTTCATCGGTGCAATCCGTGGATGGGCAAAAGAAGTGCTCGTCACTTTTTCAGGGATATTGGCGATTTTTGTTATCTCAATCCTTTTACCCCTGATTGCCAATAATCTGGAAACCACACAGCTTTTTTGGGCAAGAGTAGCCATCATAACTGGCTGTGCGTTTTTTGGTTACCAAACGCCAAACTTCCGCCGCATCTCCGAATCCGGAAAAATGATCCGAAATGCCGGAAGAGACGTAATCCTCGGTGCAATCTTTGGCGGCTTTAACGGCTATATGCTAATGGGATCAATCTGGTATTTTATGGCACAAGCAGGCTACCCCTTCCCAGAAATTTCTGCACCAGACCTCTCCACAGAACTAGGTCAGCAAGCAGTCAAGATCCTGGCGATGTCTTTACCCGCAATTTTGACTGTTCCAAGAATTTATTATGCCATCGCAATAGCCCTGGCGTTTTTGATTGTTGTATTAATATGATGATGCATGTTCATTTAATCGGAATTGGCGGAACAGGTCTTTCAGCAATTGCTAAGGTGCTGATTGAACGCGGCTATAAAGTCAGCGGCTCTGATTCGCATGCCTCAATCTATTTCAATGCCATCACCGAACTTGGTGCGACCACCTACCTTGGTCACGAACCTGGCAATGTCATGGGCGCCGATGTTGTCGTGCGCTCATCTGCCATACCAGACAACAACCCCGAAGTGATTGCCGCCCGTAATTGTGACATCCCTGTTCTGAAACGCTCAGAATTCCTCCAACAACTCACTGATGGTCAGACAACCCTTGCTGTGGCTGGGACTCATGGCAAAACCACAACCACTGGCATGCTCATCACCATTCTCAAGGAACTGCACCAGGATCCCTCTTTCATCCTTGGTGCTCTATTAAAACCGTTCGACACCAACGCCAGCGCTGGCAGTGGACAATATTTTGTGATTGAAGCCGATGAATATGACCGCATGTTCTTGGGCTTGAATCCCCAAATTGCTGTGGTGACCAACATTGAGCACGATCACCCAGATTGCTTTCCAACGCTTCAAAAATACCTGGATGCCTTCTCGGATTTTCTCATGCGCGTCCATCCCACGGGTACTGCCTTGCTCTGCACAGACGACCCAGGCGTACAAGAGCTTCTGCGTGAATATCCACAGCGCCTCTGCAAGGTGATCACTTTTGGGTTAAACGAAGACGCAGACCTGCGCGCAGTCAATTGCCAGGTCGGACCCACAGGACTTCCAGAGTTTGACGCAGTCCATCAAGTGAGTGGGCAAGCGCCTATTGCATTGGCACATATACGCCTTTCAATCCCAGGTGAGCACAATATCCGCAATGCTCTATCTGCCTTGGCGGTCAGCCACTTGTTGGGATTGGACGATACACTCGCAGCGCAAGCGCTGTCAGCCTATCAAGGTACTGAGCGCCGCTTTGAGATCAGAGGTTGTGTGGATGGGATTATCGTAGTTGATGACTATGCGCATCATCCTACCCAGATCCGCATTACCCTACAGGCTGCCCATCAACGCTTTCCCAATGGGCGTGTATGGGTAGTGTGGGAACCACACACCTACTCCAGGCCAGCCGCTCTGCATGAGGCTTACGTGCAAGCCCTCAACCTGGCAGACCAGGTCGTAATTACCCGCGTCTATGCCGCGCGAGAGGTCGACAATGGATACACCCCTGAACCAATCGCAGCAGCCCTGCCAGCAGACAAAGCGCGTTACATACCTGATTATGATGCGTTGATTAATTTCCTGGCTGAAAACCTTGTGGAAAGCGATGTCGTTTTGGTGCTTTCAGCTGGATACGGACCTTTGATCAGCAGCAGGATTCTAGATTCATTAATCGCAAGAAAAGAGCAAGGGAGGCGCCAAGATGAGTAAGCAAAACAGCGTGTCCCTTGAGAAACTGCAAACCGTATTTGGCGAGCGCCTTCAACAGAACTGTCGCATGGCACACTATACCACAGCTCGTGTTGGCGGACCTGTCACTGCTCTCTTACCGGTCAATACAGAAAAAGAACTGTCAGAAGCGGTTCAACTTCTCTGGCAGGAACAAATGCCCTTCAAAATAATTGGTAGCGGCTCAAACATTCTGGTCAGCGACCGTGGTTATGACGGCGTGATCCTGCTTAACCGCGCCCACAACATCAAAATTTACTCACCTGAGGAAGGTCCATACGCTTTTGCTGAGTCCGGCGCGAACCTGAGTATGCTGGCACGCCAAAGCGCGTTGCGTGGATTGAGTGGCATGGAATGGGCAGCCAGTGTCCCAGGAACAGTAGGCGGCGCAATTTATGGCAATGCCGGAGCTCATGGCTCCGATACTAAAAGTAACTTGAAAGTGGCAACAATCTTGCACCCTCTTTTTGGTATAGAGCAGTGGACGGTGGAACGTCTGGACTTCCAATACCGCAACAGCCTGCTCAAACGGGAAAAAACCGGGGCTGTCATCCTCTCAGCGGTCTTCGACTTGCAGAAAAGCACGCGAGAGGAAGCTTGGGAAAAGGTTAAGCGGTATACAGAGCACAGGCAGAACACACAACCACCTGGTGCTTCTTGTGGTTCAACCTTCAAGAATCCACCAGGCGATTATGCCGGTAGACTAATCGAAGCCGCCGGATTAAAAGGAGAACGCAAAGGCGACGCACAGATATCTCCGATGCATGCCAACTTCTTTGTGAACAAAGGTAATGCCTCGGCTGAAGACTATATGGATCTGATAAAACTGGCTCAGGCCAGGGTATTGGAGCAATTCAACATCAAGCTTGAGCTTGAAATTGAATTGATTGGTGAGTTTAATGACAAATAACAAGGTGAATTTAGCAGTCATTTTTGGAGGTCGCTCCGGCGAGCATGAGGTTTCGCTTATGTCCGCCCGATCTATCCTGTCAGTTTTGGACCAAGATAAGTACGACATCACTGAAATTGGCATTAGCAAACAGGGAAAATGGCTGAGTGGAAAAAACGTCCTTGACGCATTCAATCAGGGTCAATTTGATAAATTGGTTCCCGTCGTGTTCCTGCCTCAACCAGGGGCAAGCACCCTTTATAAAATTCGTAAAAGTGGTCTCGTGCCACTTGTAAACTTGGATGTGATCTTCCCTGTTCTACACGGCACATTTGGAGAGGACGGAACAATCCAGGGGTTCTTCGAGATGGCAGATGTGGCTTATGTGGGGGCTGGTGTGTTGGGTTCCTCGGCTGGCATGGACAAAGGCTTATTCAAGTATGTCATGCAGGCAAACAACATCCCAGTACTTGAATTCCAAATCTTTGACCGGTCTGAAATCCAGGCTAATTTAAGCGCAGCTGTCATTAAAGCCGAATCAACCTCTCCTTACCCACTTTTTGTTAAACCAGCGAACTTGGGATCATCCGTTGGCATTAGCAAGTGTAATAATCGACAAGAACTGGTTGCTGGCTTGGAAAAAGCCTGCCGTTATGACCGCCGAATTCTGGTAGAGCGTGGTATCAATCCACGTGAAATTGAAATCAGCGTCTTGGGTAATGAGCATCCACAAGCATCAATCCCCGGTGAGGTCGTTCCCAAAGATGTCTTTTATACCTATGAAGATAAATACCTCAATGGTGTGGCGGAAACCCGCATCCCTGAGATGGATCCAGAATTAAGTGACACATTGAGGACATTGGCTGTAAAAGCATACAAAGCCATTGATTGCGCAGGCATGGCACGTGTAGATTTCTTGATTGATAAAGATACCGATGCCTATTACCTGGGTGAGTTGAACACCATCCCAGGATTTACTCAAATTAGCATGTATCCGCGTTTGTGGGAAGCCAGTGGACTTTCCAATGCACAATTAGTTGATAAATTAATCTCGCTAGCTTTTGAAAGAAAAGCTGACAGAGACCGAACTGAAAGGGAATTCAAGAGTTAATATGAGCCCAAACTTGACCCAAAAGAAATCTAGAGCTGACATTGTTCGTGCCCGCCGGCAGATTGAACAAACGCCTAAGAAGCCGCAGCCACGCCAGGTTGTTAATACATCGGATTACACTCGCAAACCGCAACCACGCGTAACCACCCGAAAAACTTCATCTGGGCAATCAAAAATCTATTATGGCAATAGTTCTGCCCGCCGCAATGTCTATATGCCCCTGCAAACAGGCGCTGAAATGAAGCTGCCTCCCCTACCCAACTTCAAGATTGGGTGGCGCTTAGCGTCCTTCATTTTAGCAGCGCTGATGCTCGTTTTGGTAATCGGCATGCGCGAAATGCCTATATTCCAAGTGACAAAGATCAACCTTTCTGGCGCTGAACGTGTTGGCGCAGAAGAGATATTTACCAGGCTTGAGCTAGTAGACATGCCCATCGTGGAATTGATTCCTTCTGAGATTGAGCAAGAGCTATTAAACCAATTCCATGATTTCAAATCCGCCAAGGTCAAGTTGGGTTTGCCTTCAGTTGTATCCATCACCGTTGAGGAACGCCTACCTGCAGTGGTATGGACGAAAGAGGATGGCACCAGCCAGTGGATCGATGAAGAAGGCTACCTCTTCCCTGTTCGCGGAGAAGCTACCTTGCCTGTGTCAGTTCAGGCAATTGGCGATGCGCCTCGCAATCCAGGTTCACTGAGTATGGTTAATGACCCTTTGCAGGCATTATTAAACGATGATCAACCACTCACTCAAACACCGGATGTGGATCCATCTTTTGTAAATGCAATCTTGACCTTAAGAAATGTACTTCCCGCCGAAACCACCATGCTTTATGAACCTTCTTATGGCTTAGGATGGTATGATCCGCGGGGTTGGAATGTATATTTTGGGACACAAACCTCAGAAATTATCCAAAAGCTTGCAGAATATGAAGTCATTGTTACAAAACTTCAGGAGAAGAGCATACAACCGACTTTAATCAGCCTTGAATTCCTGCATGCACCTTTTTATCGAGTGGAGCAATAATATGGATGAACCAATTGTAGTAGGAATAGATATCGGAACGACCAAAATCTGTACCCTGGTTGCCAGAGTAGAGAATGGTACGAATATTAGGATTCTGGGTGTGGGCATTGAGCCCTCGCACGGCATCCGCAAAGGGACAGTGATTGACATCAACGCCGCTTCCCAGGCAATTTCCAGGTCTATTGAAAAAGCCGAACGTACTTCCGGCTTTGAAATCAATAGCGCCCTGGTAAGTCTAGCAGGATCACAAGTCACATCCGTCAATAGCCGCGGTGTCGTCGGGATTTCCGGCAGAGTCATCGATGAGAATGATATCTACCGCGCCCTGGATTCTGCCCAAGCAGTAGCAATCCCACATAATCGTGAGATTATCCACGTTATTCAGCGCGGCTTCATCATCGACGGGCAGGACGGCATTCGCCAACCTGTCGGCATGCATGGGTATCGCTTGGAGGTGGAAGCCCATATTATCACTGCGTCTGCATCTACAGTGGAAAACCTGCGCCAATGTGTCTCAGCATCAAGTATCGAGGTGCTGCAATTTGTCCTTAATCCGTTAGCCTCAGGTGAGGTGATCCTGACCGAGACAGAACGAGATATGGGCGTGGCAGTAGTCGACCTTGGCGGCGGAACAACTGACATGGCTATCTACATCAATGGCGATGTCTGGCACACCAATGTCCTGACGGTCGGCGGCAACCACATCACTGCAGATATAGCCCATGGACTGCGCCTACCAATCGATAAAGCGGAAGAAGTGAAACTACATCATGGACATGCAGTTCTTGCAGATATATCGGAAGATGAGAGCTTTAATGTAGTCACCTTTGGCGCTGATCAATCCATCAAGGTCAGTCGCAAAGAGTTGGTCAACATCATTGAAGCACGCGTTGAAGAAATTTTCGAACTCGTTCTGGCAGAAATCAAGAGCTCCGGCTACGACGGCCTGTTACCGGCTGGCGTTGTCCTCACGGGCGGTGCCTGCCTGCTGCCAGGCACCTGC
>CAZJLN010000119.1:0-7074 GCA_964546745.1 uncultured Anaerolineaceae bacterium | reverse complement strand
TGCAGAGGGCAAAGGTGACTGTCTGGGCTGCTCCGTATGCCACGCCATACAAAATCACCATGACAACCGCAAGGGGTAGCCCAAGCGTAGTTGAGACGAGAAAAGTCAACAATAAGAGGCCTAGACTAACCATTATAAGGATAGTAATGGTTGCCATTTTTGCTTGCAATTTAGTCATCAAGCGACTGCCCACCAGACTGCCGAGTACAACCCCAACTCCCCAAAGCGAGGTGATAAAGCCTGCCTGAGAGAGGCTGATGCCCAGTTCTTTCTCTAGATAAGGATTAACCAGCTGATTGGCACCGACAATAATGAGAAATATCACCAAACCTGCCAAACCGACTGCAATGACTTGCCATTGCTTGAAGGCACTGAAAGCTGCCCAATTAAAACGCTTTTCAGCAGGGCGATCTGGTTCCTTTATTGGGATGATGAAGGGGAGAGGAATTAGCGTTAGGGCTGCTAGAACCCAAAAAACAGCTTGCCAGGAGACATGCTCTGCCAGTATACCGACGGCTGAGGCTGCCACGATGGTGCCGATGGCGCGTCCACCCACCATAAAACCCTGGATTTTGCCTTGCTCTGGCAAGGGAGTGGTGTCCAATGCCAGACCATCTGTACAGGTATCATATAGTGCCATGCCTAGTTGCAGCATAAAGGCAAGGGCAACAAATCCCCAATAATAAGACTTTGGGTCGATAAAGGGTACGATAAGCAAACATATCAGTTGAATGGCCAGCCCAATAAAGATGTATGGTTTGCGGTGTCCCATTTTGAAGAGGTTGACACGGTCGCTCAGCATGCCCAAGAAGATCTTGATAATGAAAGGAATGAGGGCAATGGTTCCAAAGATGCCGATGTTGGTCATGGTGAGACCGCGATCCAATAGATAAAGAGCATTGAGCGAAGCAAAATAACCCAAGATGGTTCCCTGGGTGAAGTAGAGCGAGCCAAATAGCAGGTTGCGAAGGGTTTTGTTGCGCGGCATGAAGTGTCTCCTTTTTAAGGAATAAAAATGTGATGAGAATTCTTGATTTAGTATACCTTAAGCCACATGTGAAACGATTTCTATTGCTGAAGAACTGGAAGTAATGCGGTAATTTCATAGGACTGAGGGTAATGTATGGTATTCTTTGAGAATATAAATTTCAAAGCGATAAGGAGATTTACTATGGAGACCAATCAGATTCCCAACCGTGAGGATGTACCTATCGAGGAAACCTGGGATTTAGAGAGCATCTTTCCAAGTATTGAAGCTTGGCAGTTAGCGCTTAAAGCAGCAGCTGAGAGATTACCGGAAATGAGCCAATACCAGGGTAGATTATCTGAAGGACCCCAAACACTGCTGGCATGCTTTGAGTTGATGCAAGAAGTGATGCGCCAGGCGGCAAAGGTGATGTCTTATGGTTCACTTGGGGCTGCCACAGACGCCAATAACCAGGATGCACTGGCGAGGGCGGGACAAAGCATGGGACTGATGCATAAGATGCGTGCTGCCACTGCTTTTGTTGAGCCGGAACTGATGGAAATTGGCGTCCCGGTGTTGCGCCAATGGTTAAAAGAAGAGCCAAGACTGGTGATATTCCAACATTTTGTCGATAACCTGGAAAGGCAACAGGCACATGTACGCTCTAAAGATGTGGAAGAAACTATTGCCTTGGCGGGGCAGCCACTGAGCGCTTCGTTTCAAACGTTTACCGGGTTGACAAGCTCTGAGATCAAGTTTGAGCCAGCGATTGACAGCCAGGGGAAGACTCATGAAGTGGGACAGTCCACAATTGACGGGCTAATCACTCATCCAGATCGAGAAGTGAGGCGAACTGCTTGGGAAAATTATGCTGATGGTTACCTGGCAATGAAAAACACCCTGGCATATACCCAATTGGGCGGATTGCATAAGGATCTGTTTAATATGCGGGTGCGGCGTTATAACTCCTGCCTGGAAGCGGCTTTGTATGAGCATGCCTTGCCAACCGAGGTATTTTATAACTTGGTCGAGGTGTTCCGCAAGAATTTACCCACCTGGCACCGCTATTGGGCATTACGCCGCAAAGCCTTGAAACTGGATACATTTCACGTTTATGATATCAAAGCCCCGCTGAACGCAGAGCCGCCGGTGATTTCATTTGAGCAAGCCGTGGAATGGATCTGTGAGGGTTTGAAACCCATGGGCGATGATTATGTCAGGACAATACGACGCGGCTGCCTGGAAGAACGCTGGGTGGACCGCGCTGTGAACAAAGGCAAACGTCAAGGTGCATTTAGCAGCGGGGTTTATGATACCCACCCCTTTATCCTGATCAGCTATCAAGACAATGTTTTTTCGCTCAGCACCCTGGCACATGAGCTGGGGCATTCAATGCACTCCTATACCACCAACCAGCACCAACCATTTATCTACAGCCGTTATGCTATGTTCTCGGCGGAAACAGCCTCGAATTTTCATCAAGCCATGGTGCGGGATTATCTGCTGAAAACCCAGCCTAATCCGGCTTTCCAAATGGCATTGATCGAAGAAGCGATGTCCAACTTCCACCGCTACTTCTTCATTATGCCCACCCTGGCACGCTGGGAACTGGCAATGCATGAGGCGGTGGAAAAGAGCGCACCGCTTAATGCACGCATCATGAGTCAAAAATGTGCTGCTTTGTTCAAGGAAGGTTATGGGGATGAGGTTGCATTTGACGAAGAGCGCACCGGGATCACATGGGCACAATTTCAGCATATGTATATGAATTTTTATGTATTCCAGTATGCCACGGGCATATCAGCGGCACACGCCCTATCCAAACGGATATTAGCAGGTGTTCCGAATGCAGTTTCTGACTACATGGGCTTTTTGGCTGCAGGCGGATCGGATTACCCAATTGATCTGCTAAAGCATGCCGGCGTGGACATGACCCAGTCTGAACCGGTGGAAGAGGCATTCGCCTACCTGGCAAGTCTTGTGGATAGGTTTGAGGCATTGGTTAATTAAAGAAGTCTACTAAATTCTATCGTTATGAGCCTCCATATTGCTAGTGGGGGCTTTTTTATGTTCGGGATTTATTAACCTTACCTAAAGTTTCATGATTGAAAAATGAATGTTTTTGCGGTATAGTATTGATATACATTCCAGTTAGATTTTTAGCACTTTTTAATCATTTCAGTGGAAATAGCAACATCCTTCATCGATCTCCAGTAACCAAAAAAAATAAACAAACTTATTGTATCTGGATGGCTTAAAAACATCCTGAATTTCTCTTCCTTTTGGTGCTCCTAGGAGGCTTTATGGTGAAAACCGAATGCACAGTAATCAGTAACATCTCTAAAAAATCTCAATCAGTTATCTGGAGGAAAAGATGAAAATTAATAAGTTGTTCGCAATCCTAGTTGTTTTAGGTATGTTAACATTTCCTTTTGCCGATAGTTTTGCACAAGACATTAATGCTGGCGAGATCAATCTTTTACCCTCAACCACCGCGGGGTGGAGCTTGGAAGGCAATCAGGAATCTGCCTTCTTAGGCTATTCATGGCGACCCGCAGGTGATGTCAATAGTGACGGGTTTGATGACATTATCATTGGCATCTATAAATATGATACACCCACAATAGACGCTGGACATGTAATCGTTTTTTATGGCTCCCCTGATGGTTATGATTCAGATACACCAGACTGGAGCGTTAACGGAGAAAATACGGAAGATTATTATGGGATCAGCGTCAGCGGCGTGGGTGATGTGAACGGAGATGGCTATGACGATGTTCTCATTGGCGCAGCTGGGTACAATGGCAGTCTGACAAACATTGGTAAAGCCTACCTGTACTACGGTTCAAATACAGGGCTAGCTGCGACACCTGCATGGACAGCAACAGGAACACAGGATTATGAGTACTTCGGGCGTAACCTGTCCGGGATAGGGGATGTGAATGGAGATGGTTATGCTGATGTCGCAGTTGGAGCTTATGGCTACGATGGAGGACAAACGGATGAAGGTAGGTTATTTATCTACTATGGCAGCAGTGGTGGCTTAAGTGCTACAGCAGACTGGACGGCTGAAGCAGACCAGGCAAACGCGCAATTCGCATTATATCTCAACGGCATTGGTGATATCAACGATGATGGTTTTGACGACCTGTTTGTGGCCGCCCCATTGTATGATTCAAGTATCACTAATGGAGGCGCTGTTTTCGCCTGGTATGGATCAGAGGATGGCTTAGGCGATTTGGGGACTCCAAACAATGCGGATTGGATGGCTGAATGCGACCAGGCTTCAATAGGTTTTGGAGCGTCACTTGGCACACCCGGGGACGTGAACGGGGATGGGTTTGATGATGTGGTTGTTGGGATGGGGGGGTATGATTACACTACCACTGACGATGGGATAGTATTCCTCTGGTATGGCTCTGAAGATGGTATCAATGAGGGTGATGATGGTAATCCTTATAATGCGGATTGGTTGGCGAGCAGCTATAACTATGGGTTTGCGTATGGCTCATTAACTGGCACTCCAGCAGATATCAACTTTGATGGTTTTGCCGATGTAGTCATTGGATGCCAATTAGGAAATGCTGGTGTATATGTCTATCTAGGCTCGGAAGATGGCCCAAACCACGGGGATTATGGAAACCTGACCAATGCAGACTGGCAGGTTACGGTTCCTTACAATGATGAATTTCGAGAATCAATATTTGGCTGGTTGTCAGGCAGCCCTGGCGATGCCAATGGGGATGGGGTTGATGATATTGTTGTGGTAGCACGTGATTACCAAAATTACATTGGACCAGGCAATCCTGGTTATCATGAGGGAAAAATTTGGGCATTTTATACAAACGCCGGTAAAGTCAGCGGTACGGCTACTTACTCGGATGGACAACCAGTCACAGGACCAATTTCTGTTGGTGCACATCTCAGTCTGTACGATCCGCCTGTATCCATGTCAGCAAATATTGAGAGTGGTGAAACTTACACCATCGGAGGTTTAGACGGTAGTTACTACCTGGTAGCAGTATTGGATAGCGATAATAGCGGTGGTCCGCCGGACCCTGACGAGCCAATTGGTTGGTATGATTACAATGCTGATGGGTACCCAGACCTGGTGGAAGTGGGCGAGGGTGAGACGATCACTGGAAAGAATATCATTCTCACAGACCCTGGTTCGGTCAGCGGCACAGTGACCTATTCCGGGTGTTCGTTTATTTCCGGTCCGATTTATGTAACCGCACACCTGTCTTTGTATGAAGAACCAATTGCACACGCAGAGCCAATTTCAAGCGGCGAAATGTACAGCATTGCAGGTCTTCCGGCTGGCAGCTACTACATAACCGCGTTCTTGGATGTGAACGACTCTGGCGGACCGCCAGATCCGGGCGAGCCAAGTACATTTTATGATAATGATGGTGATGGTAGTCCAGATCTATTAGTTGTCCCTGCTGGTACGAATATCAGCGGGATCGACCTTGATCTAGGCGGAGCTTGCATTTTTCTGCCTTTGATTGTGAAGTAAGTCAATGGGTCAGGATGGGTGAAACACTCATCCTGACCTGATAAGTTTCTTTCTAAACTCAACATCAGTCGCATGATATTGTGTTTATCTTCACATTCTCCTGACGACTTTTGAAATTTTCCGCAAGATAACAATTTGGGTCAACCTTTCCCAAATGGGTCATTTTCCATTACAATGATGTCATGATACTCATCCATAACACCTCCCAGCTATTGACCCTCTCTGGCGGAGCCCAGCGCGGGCACTCCCTTGGCGCGCTCAATATCATTCATGATGGAGCCGTGTTAATTGACCAAGAACGCATCCGGGCTGTTGGTGTTAGCGAAGAGATGCTATCGACTTACCCCCATGCAGAACGATTTGACACGGGCGGGCAAGTGGTTATGCCCGGGTTTGTGGATCCACACACCCATCTCATTTGGGCAGGTGATCGGGCAGCAGAGTTTGAAATGCGCCTTCAAGGGAAGAGCTATATGGAGATCATGGCTGCAGGTGGGGGAATTCTCTCTACGCTAAAGGCAACCCGCGCTGCCAGCCTGGACGAACTGGTGGCACTATCTTACAAGCGGGCGATGACCGCATTCTGTCACGGTACCACCACCATGGAAGCCAAGACAGGTTACGGGTTGGATATTGAGCATGAGCTCAAACAACTAGAGGCTATCTTGATCCTAAACGAGATGGGACCGCTGGAATTGGTGCCTACTTTTATGGGTGCGCATGCTGTTCCCCCCGAATTTAAGGGGGATGCAGATGGTTATACTAGGTTTTTATGTACAGAAGCACTACCGGCGGTACATGCCTGGTGGTATGAGCATGCACCTGGGAAACCACTCCCATTTGTGGATGTATTTTGCGAGGAGGGCGCTTTTGACCTGATCCAAACGCGAACAATCTTAGAACATGCCCGCGAAATGGGTTTTCCGCTCAAAGTGCACGTGGATGAGTTTGCGAACCTGGGCGGCGCCAGCCTGGCAGCAGAATTAGGGGCAGTTTCTGCCGACCACTTGGTGAAGACCTCGCTGGAGGATATCCACGCGTTGGCAGCTTCTGACACGGTGGCAGTCTCATTGCCCGGCACACCTTTTGGATTGGCACAGCAAGAGTACACCCCTGCCAAGGAGATTGTTGAAGCAAATGGGCTACTGGCATTGGCATCCGACTTAAACCCAGGCACGACCTGGAATGAATCAATGCAATTTATACTTGCGCTGGCATGCCGCTATCTGAAGCTGACTCCTACCCAGGCGATTGCAGCAGCAACGATCAACGCAGCGGCGGCGATCTATGCACAGGACCGGGTGGGGTCAATCGAAGTGGGTAAACAAGCGGACTTGTTAGTTTTAGATATTTCTGATTACAGACAACTTGGCTACCGGTACGGCACGAATCTTGTATCCTTAACGATCAAGAAAGGCAAAATTTATCGGCAGGCTGAGGCATGTTCAATTCAATCAACTTAGACGCATTACATTCACTTACGAATATCGGCATTATTGGGCTGGGCGCCCTGGCAATTATTATTGTGCTGCGAGGGGTGTTTAAAGTGGCATGGAAAGTTGTGAAGCTGATCCTCATCATTTTGGGA
>CAZJLN010000118.1:0-7081 GCA_964546745.1 uncultured Anaerolineaceae bacterium | reverse complement strand
CACCACACGGTCGCCAGGGCGAATGCCGCCGCCGCGTTCAATCACGGCGTTGTAGGCGACGCAGGTGGGCTCCACGAGGCTGCCAGCGACAAACAGATCATCGCCTTGATAATTCTTCTTGAGCGGGTCCAGGCTCCAGATCGTACGCGCAGGCACCACCAGGTACTTGGTAAACGCACCGTTCACATTGAAGCCAATTTCGTCCAGCCGTTCGCAGTGATTAGGCCAACCATCGGCGCAGGGCTTGCAGTTTGCACACCACAACATTTCTTCTGTGGTGACGGGCTCGCCGCCAGTAAAGCGCTTATTGGTGTTCTTATCATAGGCTTTCTTGCCGGCATCCACCACTACGCCTGAGAGCTCATGCCCGAGGATGCTGGGAAAACCCGTCAGGCCTGGGTAAAAAATATAGCCGTCTTTGCTGGCTTGCGCCATGTGCACGTCTGAACCGCAGATGCCGCAAGCTTTAACTTCGATTAATACTTCGTCATCCCCAGGGGTTGGGATGTCATATTCACGGATTTCAAGCTTTGGATTACGCCACACCAGGCTGCCAAGATAGGTTTGACGTCCTTCAATATCCTTTGCGCCGAGTTTGAAACCAGGCTTGGGTTGCCAATCTGCGACCAGGGTCACGCCTTGCATTTTGCCTTTCATATTCGATCTCCTTCCATTAATAATGTTAACTAGACTTCAGTGCCCTGACCAATGCGGGGGATGCTGTAAACGGTTTTCCAACCCTTGCTGAGCGGGGTGCGCAGGTAGGGTTCCATGTCTTTCTCAGTGCGCAGGGTAACTTCTTCCACGGGCGGTACGGAACCAGCTGGGAAAGCTTCCAAAACATCATCATGGAAGAGGGTCAGGTATTTCAGGATGGCAGCCATCGGGCGTTTGGCTTTTTGCGCTTTGCCGGATTTGGCTTTGCCGACTACACCTTCAGGGGTGGCGGCGATTTCGATAGCAAAGTGACCTTCGCCCTCAGACCAGCGGCTGGGACGCCCATAGGGATCTACCGATTTGTCAAAGTGTCCCTCAGGAAGGTAGGCTTTACCTTCGGTGTCGACAGCGTAGTTCATATCCACCATCTCAGGATGCAGCAGCAGGCTGAGGGAGGTCTCGGATTCGTCTGCATGCACAAAATTGGTGCCCATGGTGCCACCACGGCGGTCCTCACGGAAAAATTCGCGCACGCCGCGGTGCCAGTCGATCACGCGGAAAATGCCAGGCAATTGATAGCGCTTCTGGAATTCCTGCACCGCTGATTCCAGCATCCAAAGTTGACCATGGTTGTTGACGATCAGCTGTTTGCGGAAGCCGTCGTTCCACAGCCCCAGCATCACGTCGATCATCATCTCACGCACCACGTGCTCACGCACGATCACGGTACCGGGCATGCCCATGTGATGATAGGGATGACCGCCATAGTTGAGGGGGGGCAGCGCAAGGTTGACCGGCGCACCGCGCTTGGCGGTGAAGCGGCGCACGCCTTCGCAGATGGCGCTTACATAGAGCGTATCAGCAGCGCTGGGCAGGTGTTGTCCGTGCAATTCGGTGCAGCCGACGGGGATAAAGACAATATCGTTCTTTTTGCGATTCTCTTCCACCTTCCAGCGGGTGGTCGTTTGGATGTAGGAACCAGGTTTTCCCCATTCCACGGGGGAAGGAATGCCGTAATCTGCCAGGATAGCATCGATTTCTTCATCGCTGGCATCCCAAACTGATTTTTTTAGTCTGCCAACAGCGTTATCCTCAAAAAAGAGGTCAGGCTCGTTGGTGGGTAACATGCCATATGGTACTTTATTTTCACTCATTATTTTCTCCTAATTTTTCTAAAGGTTCAAATGTCTGAAGGATCAGCGCTTGAACACTTTGATTTTTTGTATTATTCAAACTCACTAATTTTGACCGGTCGGTGTTCATGTACCGAACGCCAGGCAGCATGCCCAGCCAAAACTGCCATCAAGCCATCTCTGCCAGTTACAGGCACGGGCAGGTCGTCCCTGACCGCGGTGAGGAACTGGCTAACTTCATCCACATAGCATTGCGGGAAGCGCTGCATGAAGAACGCCGGGATGCGTGCGCTGTGCATGCCTGTCACGTCACCCTTCACCAGGGTGTCATCACGTTCGTTCTCTGCCATCACGCCGCCGTTGATGCAGTGCACCTCAATGCGCTGATCGTAGCCGTAGGTGGATTGGCGGCTGTTGGCAACCAAGCCCAATGTGCCGTCGGTAAAGCGCAGCATCACTGCAGCGGTATCCACATCGCCAAAGCTCTTCAGCTCGGCGTCCAGGAAGACATCGCCCATGGCAAAGACCTCTTCAATGTCGCCGATTTGGAAACGCGCCATGTCAAAGTCGTGAATGCTCATATCAAGGAACATGCCGCCTGATGCGCGCAAAAATTCCATTGCCGGCAGGAAAGGATCGTAGTTGGTGATCTTGAAGAGGCAGGGTCTGCCCATCTCACCTGAATGCACAACCTCGCGTACATGGCGGAAACTCTTGTCAAAGCGGCGGTTGAAGCCGACCTGCAGCTTGACGCCAGCTTTGTCCACAGCTTCTAGGGCTTCGTGAATGCTGGGGATGTCTAGCGCAATGGGCTTCTCGCAGAAGATGTGTTTGCCTGCCAGGGCAGCGTCCTTGATGATCATAGCATGCGTGGGGGTGCTAGTGATGATCATCACCGCTTCGATGGCGGGATCGTCAAGTAGCTCGTGGTAATCCCTGACCACACGCTGAATGCCATGCTGTTCTGCGATCTGCCGCGCCACTTCCAGGCGGATATCACAGATCGCTGTTAGATTGGCTTCAGGGACTTTATGGGCAACATTAGCAACATGCACACTGCCCATCCGTCCGGTGCCAATCAGGGCAACGTTTACTTTTCGGGTCATCGCTGCTCTGCTTTCCCTCTAGGGGATCATGACGATCTTCATAGCATGTTTGGGACCATGTTCGAGCGTCTTGATATTCAAGCCGAGGTCGGTGAAGGCTTCTACGCCATCTTCCAGCGATATGACCTTGGTGAAGAATTGGCTCATGTCCAGGCGTTTTTCGCGGAAAATGCGAATGGAAGGCACCATGGTGTTCTGACCCAGGTAAAGCCCGAGGATCTTGGTTGCCCAGCGTGTGATGTCATTGGGGACGACGGTGGTGGTGATACTGGAGTCCATACCGAAGGGCAGCACCTTACCGCCGGGGGTGACGCATTTGAGAGCGCTTTTTAGATCGTTACCAGTGGCTTCGATCACAATGTCTGCCTTTTTACCATAAGTGAATTCTTCCACCATCTTGGGAAGGTCCACTTCATTAGGATCCCATACCGTCAAACCACACTTTTTGGCAAGTTCACGGCGGAAAGGATCAATCTCAGTGACGGAGACTTTGACAGCAATGTTCTTGGCAAATTGTGAGAACAGGTAGCCGATGGGACCAAAGCCGATCACATGCACGTAATCATAGGGCAGCATCAGCAGGGTGTTCATCCCGTTGACGACGGTGGCGAGGGTCTCCACCTGGGTGCCGAGAATGTCATCGATGTCATCGGGTAGAACAAAGCACTGCTTTTCTGGAACGATGGTATATTCTGCATAGCCACCGTCGCGCATCACGCCCAAGGCACTGGTTTTGATGTCGACGCACTGGCTGGTCAAGCCCATCCGGCAAAATTCGCAGAAACCGCAGCGGATATTGTTGTCTACCGCCACGCGGTCACCAATTTTGACATGATGCACATGCGTCCCGATCTCAACCACCTCACCGCAGAATTCATGTCCGAGGACGGTATCAGGTTTGAAGTGGTGCTTGCCCTCAACTATCTTGACATCACTGCCGCAGATGCCCACGGCTTTGATCTTGAGGACCACATCATCGGGGTCCTTCACATGCGGTACAGCCCGGTCTTCCATGACCAGTTGTCCAACACCTTTCATAACGAGTGCTTTCATTTTTTCCATTTCATTTCTCCTTATCAATGGTTAGTTTTGTTTATTTTGATCCTAAAAACAGGGATAAATGCCGAATAAAGTGTTTTTCGAGGTTTTCTGCATAGGTTTCGCGATTTGTTTTAATGATCCTGGCGAACTCGTTGTAAAAACGGGGTTGACCTTGCGCATCCTTCTCGTTCAGGACAGAGCCAAACGTGACATGCAAGATCTGGCGCGCGTCAAATTGATCCAGCAAGCTTTGCCAGTCTGTCACCTCTTCTGGCTTGGGTGCGCGCGAGAGTTCACCGAACACATGATAAGTGGCACGGTCAGCCTCGTAGCGCTGTAGGGCAAAGCGATAGATGGCTTCAAAAAAGGCGGGTTCCTCGGCAGCGATGGTTCGCAGCGCTTCTAGGTAGCTGGTGCCAGCAGTTTTGAGGTGTACCAAGCCGCGTGTTTGGCGCACGGCAGCAGGATAGACGCTGAACTTGTCCGAGCCGGAGTGCAGGCTAAGCTTGTAAGGGCCGAAAACCCTGGCAACCGCTGCATGACGCGCGATATCCTGCTCAAAAACAGCTGGATCGCCAATGTAATCCACGCCCTTGGGGAAGCTGCCACCATAACGTGGCGCCAGGCTCACCCATCGAACGCCGAGGCGCTTCAATTCGCTGGCGATGTAGACATGTTCAAGCATGCTAGTGGGTTGCTCAGTCTCGTCCACCGAGACTTCCAGCTCCACCGGACGCCCGGCTGCAGCAGCAATCAGGTGATGATACAAGCACGCCACATGGGCAACGGCTCTGCCATACTTGACAACGGCTTTGAGCAGGCTGTATTCGTCGAAATGCACCTTATAGGTTTCAATCTCGAGCGTCTTACCCAGCAGACCGCAAACCGCCAGGTTGTTCTCTGGGGGCAGTAGCGTTGCCATCTCACGTAGGGTTGAAAGATAGGTACTTTCTGCGCGGTTATCGACGTGGTCACCGGGGTCAATGGTGAAGAAGGTGTAACCCGCTTGCAGGCAGCTATCGATATCGGCAGTGGTCTTGAGGTGGTCGGCATCTGCGCCAAACCCTCCTCGCCAATCTTCCTGGAAGACCCCCCACATGGCGTCGTCCATCACCTGCTGTGGTGTGCGACCCGTACGGAAGTTCTCGCGGATGGATTGTTGAGGGAAGATGGGCGCTAAATCGCCGCCAACCGCTCGCAATGCGCGTACATGACCAGGCGTCGCCCAACCGAGGCGATCCCCCATGCCGGCTGAAGTGCGCAGTCCGATCAGGCTGGGATTCAACCATGGCAGGCGCTGGCGTAGCAGGCTGGCATTGTGTGCGTTGCGCGGGCAAATTGTCAATACGCCATCGCTACGGTCAATGCGCTCGCCATCCCATCCGCCAAATGTCGGCTCAAATACTGCCAGCTTGAGCTCGCCGCCGATTTCTATTGTAGCATAAGACGCACCTTCATGCTGCACTTGTGAGCCTGGCAAGATGTTGAGATGGTTAAACGCTTCTGTCATAGTCATTCCTTCCTTTAATAGGCAGGGACTGTGGTGGATTCTCGCACCAGCAGGCGCCCTTGTAATACTCTGACTTGCTGAATGTGCTCTGCCTGCCCAGTTTGGGCTGCCAACAGATCTAGAAGCAGCTGAGCGGCTTCACGCCCGATTTCACGTTTGGGTTGGTCAAGTGTGGTCAGGGTTGGGCTGGTGAACTCCGAAAAGGTGATGTTATCAAATCCGGTGACGGAGATATCCTGTGGGATACGCAAGCCTGCCTGTCGACAGCCTTTCAAGACGCCAATGGCAAGTATGTCGTTAAAGCACATGATGGCGCTGGGTTGTTCGGGCAAGTTTAAGAAGTACGATGCGCCTTGCATGCCCATCTCTGCGGTGCCGCTTTCGACGTGGTGAATATATTCAGGGGGAATTGAAAGCCCGTGCGCTTGCATTTCCTGCTGGAAGCCGCTTAGGCGGTCTAGTGTGGTCTTACCAGATTGAGCATTTCCCAAGTAAGCAATGCGGCGATGTCCTAGTTCGATCAGGTGGTGTGCTACCTTTCGGCTGCCGTCCACATCGTCATGGTAGATTGAATAGTTGTAATTGTCCGCAGCTTGATTATTGACCACCACGATCGGAAAGCCATCCGAGGGGAATTGGCGTCCGCGTTCAACGCTGACGGGTGTGGAACAGATGATCACGCCATCAATGCGCTGCTCAAGCATGGTCTGGATGATCTTTTGCTCTTTTTCTGGGTCGTGATTGGAAGAGCCAATGAAGAGGCTATAGCCCCTCTCTTGGGCGCAGGCTTCAATCCCGAACAATACCTCGCTAAAGAACGGATCGGCAATGCCGCTCAGGATCACGCCCAACACATTGGTTCGGTTGGTCTTGAGGCTGCGTGCAGCAGCGCTGGGCAAGTATCCCAACTGATCTGCCGTCTGCCGGATGCGCTCAGCGGTTTGTTCTGCCACCAGCGGGCTACCCGTCAACGCGCGGGAGACGGTGGAGTGCGAAACCCCGGCTAATTTTGCAATAGTCTTAATGGTTGCGTTCATTGAGATCCTTATGCACACGTGTGCAACAATTTGTAGTATACTCAAAATTATGTAATTCGTCAATACTTAATCGCAAGAAATCTTGCATTTGTTGGCAATATGTTGTAAAATCACCATTTGAAAGATAAATTTCATTATTATAAACTTTTGCAAGTTAAAATTACTACTGGAGGTGCCATGAATCCCAACATTGAAGCCATTTTTTTAGATGTCGGCAATACATTGCGTATTGTGATCAAGGATCCTGAATTTCAACAGCAAGCCCTTGAGCAACTTTATGCCTTGGTCGGGGCGACTGAGCCGATAGATGCGTTTTATGCTGGTCTTGAAGAGCGCTGGAAAGCCTACCGCAAACGCGCTAAAGCCCTCCTAGTAGAAGCCCCTGAGCGTGAATTGTGGTCCAAATGGCTACTGCCAGATTACCCTGCTGAAATGATCGAGCCGCTGGCTGGCAAGCTGACCCGTCTGTGGCGCGACCGAGACGGTCGTCGTGTTCCCCGTCATGACGTCAAAGATACCATTATTGAGCTGGACAAGCGCGGCTACCTGCTGGGAATCATTGCCAATACCATCACCGAGACCGAGATTCCGGATTGG
>CAZJLN010000117.1:0-7187 GCA_964546745.1 uncultured Anaerolineaceae bacterium | reverse complement strand
TTCGTCTTAAGATTGATGCAACATCCGTGTTTTGGATCCCGCCATCTCCCACATAAGCTCCTGTAAAGGTTCCCCGCACAAATTTCGCATCCACAGCTGCAGCCATCTCAATTGATGCCATTGCGTCTGAGATGACATCAACCCCAAAAGGAACCTGGATTTCACTCATCAATTCTCCAATAATCCGTCCCATTGCGCCAACTACCACTTGAGAAACCTTCCTTTGGTAGGGTAAGCTGAATTCGTTGGAAAAAATGATCCCGTCCACTCTTCCATCTTGCAAGGCATACAAGTCTTTTTTTGCCTTATTTAAAACATCTTGCATGCTCCCTTGACGTTGATACAATGGATCTCCAGGCAATGCTGCCAAATGCAACATTGCCAGAATAGGTTTTTCCGTGCCAAATAATTCTTGAAGCCAATAAGTCATTGTTTCTCCTGAAAATCTACTCACCGATCGCAGAGAATACGATGGTTCTTTTTGCTGGACCATCAAATTCATAAAAGTAAATATCTTGTGCCTCACCCATGCATAGCTGCCCATTGATGACCGGAAAAACACAGTGGTTTCCACTCAAGAGTGCGCGTAGATGACCTGGGGCGTTGCCAGCAGTGCTTCCATACGATGGCAAGATGCGCGCATGGGCATAAGGAGCATCTTCAGGGACTAGGTGTCTAAAAAGATCCTCGATATCATTTTCTAGACATTCCAATCCTTCATTCACTGAAATTCCTGTGGTCGTATGCAAAGTAACAACTGATGCAATCCCATTAGCTACGCCTGATTCGTTCACAAACTTTTTAAAGGGATCGGTAATGATCATCATCTCCTGATATTTTTTTGTCAAGAAAACCAATTCTTCATGCTTGACCATAAATCACACCTGCTTTCCTAAGAAGACTTGCGCATTTTCTGAAAAGACTAAATCCAGCGTACTCTTTCGCCACCCCAATTTCTGCAGGGCATCCACCATTCGGATTTGCTCAAACCGAGGATTATTTGAGCCGAACATCACCTGGTGACGCAAGCTTCGATCAATCCAATGACTCCCTAAGTGCTTTTGGAAGATCTCGGTGTAAAACTCCAGAGCGCTGTCAAAATATAAGAGACCGGTATCAGCATATAGGTTCGGGTATTTCAGCATGAGACATGCAGTCTCTCGCACCCAGGGAAATCCGAAATGCGCTAGGCATATGCGTAAATTTGGGTAAGCAGCAGCCACCGGTTCAAAATTCATTGGATGAGAAAAATGCATTAAGGCATTAGGCTCTAAGCTCATTCCGCAATGAAAAATGATGGGTCGATCATGTTGAATGCACAGTTGATAGATTGCTGCTAATCTCGCGTCACGCGGATCAAATTGTTGACTTGAAGGATTAAGTTTCAATCCAAAAAAGTTATATTCACTGAATGCCTTATCTAGAATTTCTAGAGCATCAGTACGAAAGGGATCCACACTTCCAAAACCAATAAATCGCGAAGGATCCAAATTAACAAGGTGGTCTATTTCTTCGTTTCTAATAACCTCAAACCCTCGTTTTGTTGTCAAGTCCAGGGGTAAAAGGGCGATTTTTTCGATGCCAGCCGCATTCATTTGGTTGTAAATATGTTGCATCGGAGCAATCCCAGCTTTATAAAGTCCATAAACCTTTTGCCGCCTTTCCAACACGTTCTGATCCGAGCAAATCGGTTCAAAAAATGCTGGATGACAATGAATATCTATGATTCGATGCATCTGGACTCCTTCTGGTAGGTGTGTATCCTTACAAAGCAGATTGACTCTTGATTATTCAACCAACAGCTCTCTGACTCTTTCGATTGCCAATGCTGCATAAAGGCTAGGTTCGTTGATGTATCCAATAACTAACTCGATTGTACAATAACCCTCATATCCAACTGCTTTCATCTCTTTGAGTAATTGCTTCAATGGAATATTTCCATCACCTGGCAGCATATGAGAATCACTTTGTCCATCACTATCGATGATGTGGAAATGATGGAGCTTTGGACCAATTTTCTTGAAGTAGGTCATTATTGGTTCGCGGTTGCAGAATGGGGGACAAATGTCGCACATCCCAACAAGCTTGTCTGAATTAATTTCATTTAAGGCAAAGCGTAAATCATTTGCCGTGACAATTACGTTAGATTCATATTGAGTTAGAGGTTCCAACACAACCAGATGATCGATCTTTTCGGCATGTTCAGTCAATTCCTTCAGGTTCTTAATCAGCAGAGGCCAATATTCCTCTCGTGTGGTGTTATAGCCCGCGTGACCTGCAGAAATGAGTGTGAATCCAGCCCCCATCGCTTTAGCCATGTCCATAGCTAATTTAGTGTAGTTTATTGAATCCTTTCGCATTTCCTCGTCTGCAACCATAATATTGAAAGGATATGCGTTCATTTCAGGGGTATAACCAATAATTGGCATATGGTATTTTTTGGATAATTCCAAAAGATGGTCCACCCCATTCCTCAGTAAATCTGGTGGGTAGGCATGCGGTCTGCCGCCCCAAATTTCAATACCATCATATCCAAACCTGGCGGCGTCCTCAAATGCTTGCTCAAGTGGACTGCGCATGTAACCGCTGGTAAATAATCCTAATTTCATTTTTGCTCCTGGTTTAGTATTCAACGATGCCGCCGTAATAGCGTCTCTCGTCGGGGTTATGATCTTTGTAAATCGACAGGTAATAACAGAACCATTCCATGGGGACAAACATGATGAATGGAGCCAGCATAGGATGAAGACCTTCGCCAAGCTCTGCATAATCAAAAACAATCACATCACGGGTAAAGCGTTTAACAAATTTCAATGCTCTTAAAGCTGTTCCTCTACTCTTATCTGTTCCCAATAAGAATAAGAAAGGTACACCTTCTTCTACAATCTCAAGTGGACCATGCCGAAACTCCGAGGCATTCACAACTGATCCGTGTGTCCAGGTGAATTCAAGTAAAGAAATAATGCCTTCTTTGTAAGCCAATGGGAGTAAAGGTCCAGCTGCCACTGAATAAATCAACGGATACGTAGACGCTTGCTCGCCTAATTTCATTCCTATTTCTTCATATCCATTGACTAGTTTTTCAAGGATAGGTGGTAATAAGTGTAACTGATCGTATATGGCTTGAATTTCTGCGTGGTTGGTTTCAAATCTGGAAATTATCTCGTATGCAAAGGCATAGGTGATCAAAAGGTGAGCGATCCAAATCGCTTCGGCATGATAATCCACTACATAATCCGTCACCTGTGCCAGGGGATTATCTGCAGATTTTGTGACGCTGACAGTAATCGCGCCACGGGATTTTGCCAATTCCATCGATTGGATAACTTCTTCGGTTTTACCATATTGTGAAATTCCGATAACAAGACACTTTTCATCCAACTTTGCCGGGGTGGAGTCAAGAAAATCAAAGCCACTGTAAGCTCTGCAGACAACCTGGCTATAAAGGTCAAAAAGCCCTACAGCTGTTTGTGCCGCGCTCAATGGAGAACCACAAGCGACGAAATATACTCGATCAATACCTTTAGAAGCGATCTCACTAATTATTTTATTCACCCTTTGCAAATCTCGAGCTAGGATATCTTTTGCTTCCTGAACCATACTGTCGGTAACTAGAAAATCAACGGTGCTTTTATCAATCTGTAACATTTTTCTTTTCCTTATAAAAAATATAAATAATTCCAAAATTTCCTGCGGGATGGAACACCCGCAGGAAGATTTACTTCATTTACTGCTTTGTTTCTTTCTCAGCACGTTTTTTATTCTGATGTTCCCAGTAATAGTAAGCGGGCAGTCCGGTTGCTACAACAATAAGAGCAGCAATCAAACCAGGGATAGGAGCCCACTGGAAGGTTGATACAACCAGAATCATCGAGGATGCGATGGCGATGAAGGTTGTTAACCACCACACTGGCATGCGATACACAGGATGGTAATCTGCATTCTTACGGTTCCAAATGACAGAACCAAAAGTCAGGATATTCTTGAGCAATAGAACAAGCGTGAAATAACCTAAGAGATCAACAAAGCTTGTCACAAAGATCAAAATAATACCCAAGGCGCATTGAATGATGATCGAGTAATCTGGGGTTTCGTATTTATCGTTGGTATGGCCGAAAATTTTGAAGAATAAGCCATCACGAGCCATAGCCCACTCAAGGCGGGGTTGGTACATAATGCAGCTTGAGAGAGAACCAACGATGACAATAATACCGGTAATCGCCACAAAAACTCCTGCCACGGGTCCAATGACGGGCAACTTGGAGACTGCATCTGCAATGGGGGTAGCGGAACCTGCGAGTTCATTGAAGGGCAAAATACCGCTCACCACGAGGGCGAGTAAAGAATAAAGAGCTAAAACAATTAATGATGCACCAATTAAGGCACGGGGCATAGTTTTGCCAGGATCTTTAAATTCACCTGTCATGTAGGTTACAGCGCCCATGCCGGTATAGGACCAGCTGGTAGCTGAAATACCAGCCAATAGTGCCATTATGCCTGCAGGTGCTCCGACTTCTGGAGCAACAGCCAGGTTTCCACCTTTAATGAAGAAAATACCAATGCCAATAACAATGACAAAGGGAATGATTTTTGCTGCAGTGATGAGGGTCTGGAACCCACCGCCAATCTCAACAGAACGAATATGAAGGTACATGAAGATCAACACTGCAACAACAGCGATTAATTTTCCTGCCAAATCAGATATTCCAGGCGCAAGGAAGCGCATGAAACGTACAATAGCTAAAGCCATAATAGAAATTGAGACAGGATCATTCGCCCAGAAGGTCGCCCATCCACTCAAAAAAGCCAATGGTCGGGAGCCGGCTTTTTTGAGATAGATATAGTCAGCACCATTGACTGGGTATGCGGTTGATAATTCTGCATACACCATCATCTGCGGGATGATGATCAAACCGCCAAATACGAAGGCAAGGATGGTCATAAGAGGTGAACCAGCTGCAGCTGCAACTTCACCAACGGAGGCAAAGATACCTGAGCCAACAGTTGTTCCAACGGCAATGGCTAAGGCTGCCCAAACACCTAATTTTCTTCCAAGATCTTTATTACCAGACATTTTATCTCCTTTATATAATTGATTTGATAATTAATTTGTTGCCCACTTGTTCTTGGTTTTCAAGCTGCAACCAGCAAGCAAAAACAATACTTGCTGTACTACACAAAAAAATTTATGCTTTATTCGATAACAGTTCTCCTTTCATATCTGACGCATTCTTAATTTTCTGATCGAGGAGCAAGTCGGTTTTTGAAAAAGTAACAGAATAATTGGCAGTATCTCCTCTGGTGTATGAGCGGCTAAATTCAATTACATTGCCTTGCAAATCATGGCTCGTACATTCAAACAATAACACACTGGTGTCTGCATTGATATTTAGTATTCTTGCATCGTGTGGGTCTGCAGTGATAATGGATAGTGTTTGCCAGCCTGAATGCAGTTTGATGTTGTTGAAATCATAAATCTCATAGAGGGAAAAAACATTCAGGTCATAATTTTCTAGGTTAGGCAGAATATTTTTAGGAATATAAATTTCTTCTATTGAAACAGGTTCGTTTTCTGCCAAATTCAATCGACGAATATAATAGATTGGATCTTTGGCTTGGACCCCGAAAATGCATGCGTATTTTATACCAGCTTCACGAATTGACTTATTCAATATCCGGATCATTGGAGACACGTTGCGTTCTTTCATCGTCTGGTGAAACCCAGATAGCTTTTCCAAGTCTCGGCTGATCTTGTTTCCAACCACAAAAACACCTTTTCCCTGCACTGGTTTTAGTAAGCCTTCATGTTCAAGAGCGGAAATGGCGTTCCGAACTGTCATCCGATTCAGGTTAAATTCTTGAGCAAATTCATTTTCTGATGGAATAGCAGACCCTGGAGAATATTCACCATCTTCAATGCGTGAGCGAATGATCTCCCGCAGTTGAATGTGAAAGGGATTCTGTCGACTGCCTTCTAATAATTCAACCATGGTTCAAAAACCTCAACTACCTTTGCGGCTTGTCTTGCACCAGATTTGAGACAATCTTGGATGTCTAATTGATGAAGAATGCCATAGATAAAACCAGCAATGAATGAGTCTCCAGCTCCGATGGTGTTGTTTACTTTTGCGGGGAAAATCCCAAATTCATAGAATTTTTTTCCATCATAAGCCAAGCTGCCTTTTGCACCAAAGGTGGCAACTAGTACTTTAGAAGATTCACAAAATGACTCTTGAAGATACAACTTTGCTAGATCGTTTTTGGACGGCAAAGAGAAGAATGCATAGTTTACAAATTTTAGTGTTTCTCGAACCATTGGATCTTCAAATTTGGTGGCATAGTCAAAACTAATTAATGCCCCTTGAGAGCCTAACACCTCCAGATATCGTTCTGCTTTTCCCCAAAAGGCAGAATGCACGAGAGTGTGGTTAGCAGCAAAGTAAATGTCATCCTCGCTGAATTGCATCTCAGCCAATACACCTTCATCGTAATCCCCATGAATACGATCATTGCTGGGGCTGATATCCATGGTGGTGACAGCTGTTTTTCCATTAATGATATGGAAATGGCTCAAATCAAGCGCTTGTTTGTTCAATGCACTTACCATGGCTTTACCGTTTTCATCATTACCTGTGCAGCTGATCATGCTGGTCGGAATGCCAAGTTGTTGCATGTTGACGGCAAAATCAACGGCATTCCCAGTGCAATATTGGCGATTGATCCTTGGATAATGGTCGATACAATTATCACCGATAGCAGCAACGCATAGATTCGAATAAATACTCAATATCATTTACCAGGCTCCTGTATACTTCAGGGTTTCTGAAGCATTTTCTGCGCCTAACAAAAGACATTCATTGAGTGATTTTCCTAAGAGTAAGCCCCTCAAGCAACCTGCAATGAAAGAATCTCCTGCGCCCATGCTGTCAACTACATCAACTGGGACAATACCACCTTTTATGAATGTATTCCCATCATAGGCAAGGCTACCATTTTCACCTAAGGTGGCAATTACAAGCTTAGGGCCTTTTTCTTGCGCTTCTTGTATATAAATTCTGATGAATTGATCATCTTGTGTATAAGAGAAAAAGGCGTAATCAACATGTGGAAGTGCAATTCCTACAATTTCATGATCCAACTTATCGGCAAAATCAAAAGAAATGACTCCCCCCAGACTTTGAAGTGTT
>CAZJLN010000116.1:0-7264 GCA_964546745.1 uncultured Anaerolineaceae bacterium | reverse complement strand
GAAACGCCTGCCGGTTCTTGAAAAAGCACCGACCGGGATAACGGGATTTGATGAAGTTACCTTCGGAGGGGTTCCGCGAGGACGCCCCACGCTGATCTGCGGAGGTCCCGGATCAGGAAAGACGCTCTTTGGCATGGAGTTTTTGGTGCGTGGCGCCACTCAATATGGTGAGCCGGGCGTTTTCATGTCATTTGAAGAAAGCATAGACGAAATGACCAAGAACGTCGCCTCCCTGGGATTTGACCTGAAACGCCTGGCTGCGGCAAAAAAAATATTTCTCGACTACGTGCACGTGGAGCGAAGTGAGATTGAGGAAACCGGTGAATATGACCTGGAAGGACTTTTTATCCGCCTTAATGATGCCATCACCGCAGTCGGCGCGAAGCGGGTGGTGCTCGATACGATCGAGTCGCTTTTTTCCGGGCTGCCCAACCCCTTGATTCTGCGGGCGGAACTGCGGCGCCTGTTTCGTTGGCTGAAGGCACGGGGGATGACCGTGATCATTACCGGAGAGCAGGGCACGGGCACACTGACGCGTCAGGGCTTGGAGGAATATATTTCTGACTGCGTCATAATGCTCGATCACCGGGTGTCAACTCAATTGTCAACCCGTCGTATGCGCATCGTCAAATATCGCGGGTCCACGCACGGTACCAATGAATATCCCTTCCTGATCGATGATCAGGGTATTGCGGTGCTTCCGATCACCTCTATCGGGTTGCACCATACAGCAGGCCGGGAGCGGGTCTCATCCGGCATCCCGAGGCTCGATACCATGCTCAGCGGCAAAGGATTTTATCGCGGCAGCAGCATTCTGGTCTCGGGTACGGCAGGAACCGGAAAGACAAGCATCGCCTCTGAATTTGTACGGGCGGGATGCCGCCGGGGGGAGAAATGCTTCTTTTTCTCCTTCGAGGAATCGCCATCCCAGATTATACGTAATATGCTTTCCATCGGCATTGACCTGCAGGCCCCGCTGAAAAAGGGTCTGTTGAAATTCCATTCAGAGCGGCCGACCATCTTCGGACTTGAAGCGCATCTTTCCGGCATGCATAAATTGATTGAAGAGTTTAAACCGCGTATCGTTGTTATCGATCCGGTGTCCAATCTTACCATGGCCGGAAGCGGTACCGATGTGAAAATGATGCTCACCCGGCTGATTGATTTTCTTAAAATGACGGGTATCACTACCCTGTTTACCAGCCTGACATCACCCAGTGTCGCCCTTGAACAGAGCGAAGTAGGCATCTCCTCCATAGCCGACACCTGGCTCCTGCTCCGCGATATTGAGGTAGGAGGAGAGCGAAACCGGGGCCTGTATGTTCTCAAGTCCCGGGGCATGGCCCACTCCAACCAGATCCGCGAATTTTTGCTGACCGACCACGGGGTGGATCTGCTGGACGTCTATGTCGGGCCTGCGGGTGTGCTGACCGGAACAGCCCGTCTGGCTCAGGAGGCCAAAGAGCGTGAGGCCGACCGGGTGCTCCTGCAGGATATTGAGAGAAGGAAAATGAGCCTAAAAAACAGGAAAAACGCGCTGGAGGCGCGGGTCACCGCGATGCGCGCTGAGTATGAGCGTGAAGCAGTTGAAGTAAAGAGCCTCGAAGACCAGGATTCTGTCAGGCGGAAAGAAGATGCTTCATTACAAAAGTCACTGGCCAGGATGCGAAGGGCGGACTGAAGCGGTCTGCACCAGGCCCCATGTACTCTGTCTACCGGGAGGATGCGATGCAGCAAAAGAAAGGGAAGCAAAAGAAATCCGAGATGTGGTTTTTGCGGCTGTATGTCGCGGGGCAAACGCCACACTCACTCAAGGCATTTGACAATCTTAAGAGTATCTGCAAAGAGCACCTTGATGGAAAATACCAGATTGAAATAATCGACCTGCTTAAGCATCCCAAGCTTGCCAAAGGCGACCAGATACTCGCCATACCGACACTGGTGAGGAAGCTGCCTCCGCCACTGAAAAAGATCATCGGCAACTTATCCGATAAAGAACGGGTGCTGGTGGGGCTGAATATCCGGCCGGGATAGACCGCGGCAAGCTGATAACAGGAGATTGTGAAATTACCCGCAGCTGCACGCGGCACCCCCTAACTTTTTTCATGGTGATAAAATGAAAACGGCAAGGCCAAAGCGTCCGGTGAAAAAAAATAAGCATACGAATGGGAAGGCTGACAAAAGTAAATATACCCTGCGCCTGTATGTGACCGGCATGACTGAAAAATCCAAACAGGCGATTCAAAACATCAGGCAAATCTGCGAAGGCAGTCTCCAGGACCGCTATAATCTTGAAGTGATAGACATTTATCAGCAGCCGGCGCTGGCCAGGGATGACCAGATTATTGCCGCTCCGACGCTGATTAAAAAGCTTCCCCTCCCGCTGCGCAGGTTAATCGGCAATCTTTCAGACACGGAGAAGGTGCTTTTGGGACTGGACTTAAAGGGCATGCAGTAAGGCTTCCTCTCATGAGTGTTCCAAACAGTTTACTGCCATTTAGCACAAAATAGATACATGATGCCCCCTCACCCCTTGGAGACTGTGTCATAATCTCTGTTTTGTCATTTCGAGGGCATCCGAGAAATCTTATACAATAATGAAATTAATTATATAAGATTCCTCACATTCGTTCGGAATGACAACTCCCTCTATTTTGACACAGTCTCCGGCGGGGAGAGGATTGAGGTGAGGGGGAAATAGCTTATTGGAACTTATTTAGGGGACTACTTCTTAAACGAGGCAACACCTGTGAAAGCCAATCAAACCAAACAAGACTTGTTGCGCGAGGTTCAAGGGCTTACCGCACGCCTTCAGGAGGCTGAAGAGGTCATTCAGGCTATCCGGAGAGGTGAGGTCGACGGTCTGCTGGTTGCCACTCCCGAAGGTGATCGTGTCTTTACGCTGGAAGGGGCGGAGCTGCCATACCGCATTTTTGTTGAGTCAATGCATGATGGAGCTGCCACCCTGACTCACGAAGGCGCCATCCTCTATGCGAACACCGCTTTTGCCGGAATGCTCCGGCTTCCGCAGGAAAAGATCATTCATAAGTATATGAATCAGTTCATTCAACCCTCTGACCGGGAAATCTTTGCCTCGATCTTTAAAAAAGCCGTGCGAGGGACAAGGGAAGGGGAAGGGGAAGGGGAAGGGGAAGGGGAAGGGGAAGGGGAAGGGGAGCTGTTGTTGCTACACAACATTCCGGTCCAGATTTCCTTGCGACTCTTGCCTCTCTATGGTGAATCACCGATCGTTTGTGCGGTGATCACCGATCTGACCCGGCAGAAGAAGCTCAAGCGAACACTTGAGTCCCTGAACCGGTCACGCGCCATCCTCAATCAGGCAGCAGACGCCATCATTATCTGCGATGAACGGGGAATCATAACCCAGGCAAGCCGTGAGACAAAGCGTTTTGGCGACACCGTATTACTGGGGCTGTATCTTGATGATGCATTCAAAATTACATTTCCTTCGGGATTACCGCTGCATAAAAAGGTATTTACAGTTGCCGATGTGTTAAAGGGCAGAATATTCCATAAGCAGGAGGCGATATTTTCGGCGGGTGAAAAAACATTCAATTTTCTTCTAAGCGCACAGCCGCTTCGCGGCAAAGACAGAGTGATTGTAGGATGTGTGGTGACGCTGACCGATATCACCCCGCTCAAGCAGGCGGAAGAGGAGATGCGAAGACAGCGTCTTGAAATAGAACAGCTCTATCGCGAAGCGCCTGTGGGCCTGTGCTTGCTCGATAAGGATCTTCGGTTTATACGCATCAATCATCGGCTGGCCGAGATAAACGGTATTCCGGCAGCAGAACACATCGGCAAAACAGTCCGGGAGATGCTGCCTGAATTAGCAGATGCAATAGAGCACCCGATGCGGCGCATACTTGAAACGGGTGAACCACAATTCAATATTGAACTAATCAGCTCGACCCCTGCACAGCCGGGCGTCAAACGCAGCTTCCAGGAGCAATGGCTGCCTGTCGTAGATGGGAGAGGCCGTGTTACAGGACTTAATATAGTCGTCGAAGAAATAACCGAGCGAAAACGGATGGAGCAGATGCTGAGGGAAAGTGAGGAAAAGTTCAGGAGCGCCTTTGCCAATGCCGCCATCGGCTTTGCCATGGCTACCCCTGAAGGGCGTTTTGCGGATGCAAACCCCGCCTTTTGCCGGATAACCGGATACAGCCTCGAGGAGCTCCTCACAATGGAATTTAGGCAACTGGTACACCCTGAAGATTATGCATTGAACATGAAGCTTACAGATGAGATGATAAGAGGAAAGAGAGACCATTTCGTTCTTGAAAATCGCTATATCCGCAAAGATAAAACAGCAGTATGGGTCCGCAAGAGTTTATCCCTGGTGCGCGATGCGGCGGGTACTGTCCTGTGGCGCATTGCACTGGTTGAAGACATCACCGAACGCAAGCGGGTCGAGGAGCAGCTGATCCAGAGCACAACTCTTCTGCAAGCAGTCTTGGATAACACTCCCGATGCCATTTTCCTGAAAGATCGGGACAGTCGTCTCCTGCTTTGCAACCCGGCAACGCTTGAAATCATCGGCAAGCCGGCCGAAGCCGTCATCGACAAAACCGACGCAGAGCTTTACGAAGATGCGGCAACCGCACAAGCCATCATGGAAAACGATCGGCGCATTATGGGGTCAGGCAAGATAGAGGTGGTTGAGGAAAACGTGAGAAACGCACAAGAAACGCGCGTTTACCTCTCGACCAAGGCACCGTATCGGGACAGCAGCGGGAACATCATCGGTCTCATCGGCACGGCCCGTGACATCACCGATCGCAAGCAGATGGAGGATGATTTGCACAGGCGCACTGCCGAGCTTGAGCAGCTGAGCGCAACACTGGAGGAGCGGGTTCAGGAGCGGACGGAAAGCCTGATCGCGCTCAACCTCGAACTGCAGCAATCGCAGGCCCGGTTGAAGCAACTGTCCCGGGATTTGCTCGATGCCCAGGAGAAGGAAAGAAAAAGGGTTGCCTGGGAACTGCATGACAGCATCGGCTCATCGCTGACGGCGATAAAATTCAGGATAGAAAACGTGCTCAGGGAAAGTGTATCAAACGGTACTCATGCATTGGACAGCCTGAAAAAGCTGGTTCCGGTGGTTCAAACGGCGGTGATGGAAGCCAAAAGGATCCAGATGAATCTGCGGCCGTCCATCCTGGACGATATCGGCATCGTGGCCACCACCCGGTGGTTCTGTAACCAGTTCAGGGAAACCTACCCGGAGGTACAGCTGGAGCAGTACGTAAAAATCAATGAGGACGACGTGCCCGATTCCTTAAAGACAGTGATCTTCAGGATTTTCCAGGAGGGGTTGAACAATGCCGCCCGGCACAGCAAGTCACCGCGGGTGTCATTCTACCTGTGGAAATCGAACGAAACCCTCAGGCTGCTCATCCGCGACCGGGGGGAGGGATTTGACCTGTCAGAAGTGCAATCCCGGGCCGGTTATAGCCGGGGGTTGGGACTCGAGAGCATGAGGGAGAGAACCGAGCTCTCGGGAGGGCGCTTTTTCATTAGGACAAAACAGCGAAAGGGGACCATCATTCGTGCCTCCTGGCCCACCGATATGAGCAGCGGTGTTCCGTCTTAAAACAAAGCGACAAAGGATATAATATGAAGCCCATCGGTCCGTTAATGATTGAGCACCGGCTTATTGAGCGCATGGTTGCTTTGCTTTCCGGCGCGCTGGAGGGCATGAAGCAAAAAAATGAGGTCAATGCGGGTCTTCTTGACGCGGGGGTGGAGTTTTTCCGCACTTACGCGGATCGGACCCACCACGGCAAGGAGGAGGAAATCTTCTTCAAAGAGCTTTCGATGAAAGAGCTGTCGGCGGAAGACAGGAACATGATGGAGCGCCTGATACAGGAGCATATCTGGGCCCGGCAGGCGGTTGCAAAGCTTGCTGCCGCACATGCCCGGTATGCGGGGGGAGAACGCGATGCGTTACCAGAGATGATCCATGAGCTCGAGAAGATTGTTGTCTTCTACCCCGTCCACATCGAGAAGGAGGACAAGAATTTTTTTCTCCCGGTGATGAACTATTTTTCAAAACGGGAGCAGGATGCCATGCTGGAAGAGTTCTGGGTTTTTGACCGGGGCATGATTCACGAGAAATACAGAACGATGGTTGAGGAAGCGGAACGGGCACATGAGCTTGTAATCGGTAAACGGGAGGTTTCCCCATGAAGCGACGATCATCATGTGCGGAGATCGCGGCGGTTGCGGTTTTTTGCTTTCTGCTGTGCCTTGCAGCTACACCACCCGTCTGGGGCCATTGCGACACCCTTGATGGTCCGGTGGTGATGTCCGCACGGGAAGCGCTCGATGCGGGCGATGTCACCCCGGTTCTGAAGTGGGTCAAAAAGGAGCATGAAGTAGAGATCCGCACTGCATTTGACAAAACGGTATCGGTCAGAGTAAAGGGGCCGTCGGAGAAGCAACTTGCAGACATGTATTTCTTCGAGACGCTGGTACGCATTCATCGTGCCGGAGAAGGAGAGCCGTATACCGGACTGAAACCCGCTGGCCATGCGCTGAGCCCCGCCATCCCTGCGGTGGACCGGGCCATTGCCGAGGGGAATGCTGATGCGCTCTCGAAACTTTTAACCGGCGCCATGCAAAAAGGTCTTGAGGAAAAATTCAGAACGGTTATGGTTACAAAGAATTTTAATAAAAGCGATACTGAGGCAGGGCGGGAATACGTGGCGGCCTATGTGGCATTCATGCATTATGTTGAGGGGATGTATCAAGCGGCAATGACGGGCGCACACGTCCATCATGGCGAAGCGGTTCATTCGGTCACACATGAAGCGGAATAAGCGCGGGTATCGTCGCTGATAATGAATAAACAGGTCATATCAAGGAGGCGTTCAGATGCAGGTGCTGGTCATGTACTATTCGGCTTCAGGCAATACCGAAAAACTGGCGGAGGCAATTGCAAAGGGGGTAAAGGCATCAGGCGGGGTACAATGCATTGTGAAAGCGGCGGGTGACGTCACCAACGATGATCTGGTGGCATCCGACGGCATTATTGCGGGCTCTCCCGTCTATTACGGCGCCATGGCCGCCCAGCTGAAAGCGGTGTTTGACGATTCGGTGGCCGTGCGCAGTGAAATGGAAAACAAGATCGGGGCGGCGTTTGCCACATCCGGTGATGTTTCGGGCGGCAAGGAAACCACCCTGCTGTCAATCATCCAGGCCATGCTCATCAGCGGCATGATCATTGTCGGCGACCCGC
>CAZJLN010000115.1:703-7285 GCA_964546745.1 uncultured Anaerolineaceae bacterium | reverse complement strand
ATCTCATCCCATTCTTCTGCAGGGGAAACAATAGCTTCAGGTTTTTCGATCTCTGGTTTTTCCTGCAATGTTTCTGCCTGCGAATAAGCTGGAGCACCCGTCAAGACTTGATGGATCGTTGTTTGCGTTGGAGGCTCTTCCTCTTTGTCTTTTTTACCCGGCAGCGCTTGTGTCAGGAATTGTTTGATTGAATCAAGCAACGAATTTTCATCCATTTCCGGTTTATCTTGGACTGCTTCTTTTCCATATAAATCCTCTTTGAGAGCATTGGTAATGACACTCATTAAGTTTTTCGCTAACCTATCTGTATTTTTTTCGTTTTCCATCCTATCCTCCACTTTATTAAACTTTTTTCAAATAACCAAATTTTCCTGATTTATTTTTTCCTGATTGTCAATAAGCTTATGACTATACTGCTTGTCCTTACAGCCAACTTAAAAAGATATGTCGCTGCCTCAAACACAATTATTGATGTCAGATTTTTACATTATAGTTTGATAGTCAATGTAAGTCAATTTTTACTAAAATTTTACTGGTGTCGCCTCTGAATTTTCCTTTAGCAGTATTATTAATTATTTGTTGAAGCATTTCACTCTAATGTTTTATGTATTTATGGGCTCTTCAAAAATCGATTTACTTTTACATCCTTTAAAAGAATATCCTCAGGATATCTTTGCTCACTTTTAGTAGTTCACCTATCTAATTCCAGATATGCAAACATGGGGGTGTGTGAAAAAACCTTGCATTTCTTGCATATCTTGCATATCTACGCAACTCTTTTTCGGTAAGTCTTAACCCTACCGTCAAAAATCACTAGGACATCGTCCATTTTACCTAACCTGGCAAACACAGTTCCCATTGTCCTCTCAGAAGGGAGCAAGCGTTCTTTACTCAAAAGCATCTCCAGCTCTGAGCGGTTGAAGGCTTTATCAGGGTTATCTTTCAGGAACTCATAAACGCGCGTCAGAATCGGCTCCACCAGGTTTTTGTACTCTCGCGTCTCCTCTTCTTGTAAAAAAGATGGATCCCATTCCAATTTAATCTCATCTCTTGCACTATCTTCTCGGATAGTAAACGCCATGCGTGAGTAGACTTCCCCGGAGCGGTTCTTCACCGCCTCCAAAATGCGCCGTTCGTTGCTGACTGAAACCGTTACCGCCCCATCCATGCTGCCAATAATATCCGACGACCCGCGAATGCGATCTACCGTGTTATGCATTCTGTGGGATGCCTGCCGCTTGCTGAAATGATGCACCAGCAAAAATGTGGTATGTCTGCTGAGCTTGCGTAACTGTGCGAAAAGAGGTCCTACCACCGCTGTGGATGTGTCAGTCATATGCGGAAGATATCGTACTAGAACATCAAAAATGACCAATTTATAACCTTCATTTTCAATACGATATCTTAAATTACCCATCTCAAGGTTGTTTGCCAGGGTGTGCATATCGAAATCAAAGTGCAAATCATCAGGCGGACGGATGTCGTATCCACGCGTCATCGCCCCCAAGCGCTGCCCGATCAGCAGAGGGGCTGAATCCTGACAATAGTAAAGCACCTTTCCCCTTGGCACACGCAGACCTCCCCAGGCTTCTCCCCTGAGAGCTACGCCTAGCGCAAGATCCAGCGCCAGGAATGTCTTACCGGCTCCTGCTTCCCCAGCCAGCAAGTTAAGTCCATTGAGCGGCAACAGATCTGGTACCAGCCATCTGACACCTGTTGGTGTCTTTTGTGTTAATTCTGCAGCTGAAATATAACTCATAACCCTTCCTTATAATAGAAAATATGTTCTACTATATTAACACAAGGGCTGGAAAAATGCAAGTTAAATCTGTAATTTTTATGACATCGTGCAGAATGCATACTCAGTTAAAGTTAAATTGCGCAACAAAAAACACCCTGAGAAGACGACAGGGTGTTGATATTTGATTGTTAGAAAAAGGGAAGGACCAGACTCAGCTGGTACTTTTGCCGCCTTTGAGCGAATCCTGCAGTGTTTTCAACTCTTCTAACTTGCCTTCCGCTGCCAGTTTGGCTTGGGCTGGCCAGGTGGTAGTATCGCCCAGTCGCACACCACCCTTGGTGATGATGTCCTTGATCTTTACCGCCTCCAAGTCTGCCAGCTGGCTAAAGGTGGTGATGCCATACCCTTGCAAGATGGTGTTGATCTTGGGTCCAACGCCCTCGATCAGGGTCAGATCATCATGCAGATGTGGGGCGGATGCAGATTCAAAAATTTCAGGTAATGGTACTGCGCCGCTGTTTACTTTTGGAGACCTGGTTCTATGCACTTGAGGCGCAATTTCTTTTCCCTTGGGTGGCATTGGTGTGATTGTTTGTTTTTCAACTACAGGGGGTGTGATGGTAGGTTCTTCGACAGGCTCTGAGGGGGTGAGTTCAGTGGCTGGTATGGTTGCCACTGGCTCTTCAAACCGAACAGGCTCCGTCTGTGGGACTGTCACTGCCGGTTGATCTTCAGTGGGCTCCACTGCTTCAGGGGCTTTTACGCGAACAGCCATCTTGAGGGGACTTTTTTGGGCTTGCTTTCGCTTCTGATGAAAAATGAGCCAGAGGATAAGCGCAAAAACTAGAATGACAGCGATGGGGACCAGGATTTTGATGGTTGTTTCGTTCACCAGACACCTCCAGTAGATCGAGTGGATAGTTTTATTATACCGATAATTTTGGGATATTCCAATAATTACGCATAAGTTTATAAAATGATTGTAAATAATGGGACCCCCGGCTTCTCAAGACACATGAGACGCGCTCCCAACTCCCCTGAAGGGGACTGCGTGCGCTATGGGCTTAAATCAAAAGCACCCTTGCGGGTGCTAAATTGTGGACCCAGGGGGATTCGAACCCCCGGCCTTCTCAATGCCATTGAGACGCGCTCCCAACTGCGCTATGGGCCCAGATTTCATAAATGATGTTAACTTGCTCCCACAACACACTTCATGAACTCCCTACCTACGGTAGGGACTGCGTGCGCTATGGGCCCATTCTTTAAGTATTCTTATGTTAACCTGCCAGTGGACCTGGAGGGATTCGAACCCTCGGCCTCTTCAGTGCGATTGAAGCGCGCTCCCAACTGCGCTACAGGCCCGCTCCTGCATCAATGCAGGCTCTTTCAGAGTTTCAAGATTCTACCTGACACAGGAAAAACTGTCAAGCATGAGGCATATCAACTCTTGATGTGAGTAGACTTTCAACTCTTCATAGCGGAGCACTTTCTAGTTATACTTGGATTGATTTCAATTATGTGAGGTAAGTGATGCAACTCCGTCCGATGACCTTGTCCGATTATGATGCTGTTTACCAACTGTGGCTGAATACGCCAGGAATGGGATTGAATAACCTGGATGATTCCTCTGAAGGGATCGGTCAATATCTAGAGCGCAACCCACATACTTGCTTTGTGGCGGAGGAGGATCAAAAGGTGGTTGGGGTGATTCTGAGCGGACACGATGGAAGGCGTGGTTTTATCTATCACCTGGCAGTCGATCCGTCTTACCAGCGCCGAGGGATTGGAACTGCGCTGGTGGAGGCTGCAATGCGAGGGCTTGAGACAGAGGGCATTCATAAGGTGGCGCTGGTCGTGTACGCTGGTAATACATCGGGAAATGCCTTTTGGGAGAAAATTGGCTTCATCATCCGCCCAGACCTTACCTACCGCAATAAATCCATTCATGACCTGTTGATGATCGAGCCAAAATAGCGACATTTCCATGTTTCCCTCTGCTGTTGATTTTTTCTCAAGTGTGATAGAATATCTGCATTAAACATCATGGCAGGAGTATTAAGCCATCCGCCAGAGAGTCGGGAACAAGTGTGTGATCCCGGCATGCGCAGCGGAGCGCAAAAGGCCTAACTCGCCTGTTTTCTCCCAACAGAGAGATGGCGGCGGTGAAGATGAGTAACCGCTGACGGTTTTGCCCGTTAGAGCATTTCCGAGCAGCCCGGTAACCTACCGGGAAGCAGGGTGGTACCGCGGAGTTCCCCTTCGTCCCTGAATCAAGCAGGGATGATTTATTTAAATGACATTTTTGGAGAAGAGAAATGTACGATCCAACCAGTATACCTTTATATAAACCCGCTGAGATCGAGCCCAAGTGGCAGGCACGCTGGGAAGCGGATGGTCTCTATCACGCCGTTAGAGATACGCAAAAGCCTAAATTCTATGCGCTGACGATGCTTCCTTACCCCTCGGGTGACTTGCATATTGGGCATTGGTACGCCATGACTCCCTCTGATGCACGTGCACGCTTTAAACGCATGCAGGGATATAACGTGTTCTTCCCGATCGGCTTTGATGCCTTTGGTTTGCCGGCGGAGAACGCTGCCATCAAGCGTGGCATTCACCCGAAAAAGTGGACCTATGCCAATATTGCCAATATGCGCCGACAGCTCAAGTCGATGGGTGCTATGTTTGATTGGAACAGTGAGATAATCAGCGCGGATCCCAAGTATTACCGCTGGACGCAGTGGTTTTTTGAGCAGTTCTACAAACATGGACTGGCTTATCAAAAGGAAGCCGCTGTGGACTTTTGCCCCAATTGCAACACCACATTAGCGCGGGAGCAGGTTCAAGGGGAGGATCGCCACTGTGAGCGTTGTGAAACCCCGGTTATCAAAAAGGATTTGAAACAGTGGTTCTTCCGCATCACCAATTATGCTGAGGAGTTGCTAGATTTTTCAATGATGGATTGGCCGGAGACCATCAAGACCTTGCAGACCAACTGGATTGGACGTTCTGTAGGCGCTTCTGTGACTTTCAGGACGGAGAGTGGTGAGCCGATTGAGATCTTTACTACCCGCCCAGACACCCTGTGGGGTGTGACCTTTATGGTGCTGGCACCTGAACATGCGCTGGTGAACAAGATTACCACTGCTGCGCAAGCTGAAGCTGTGAAAACTTATCAGGAGCTAGCCAAACGTCAATCAGATATTCAGCGGGAGGCAACAGACCGCGCAAAGACTGGCGTCTTTACCGGCGCTTATGCCATCAACCCGGTTAACGGTGAGCATATTCCGATCTGGACAGCAGATTACGTGCTGATGACTTACGGCACAGGCGCAATTATGGCAGTGCCTGCGCATGACCAGCGTGACTTTGAGTTTGCCCGCCAATATGAGTTGCCCATTCGGGTGGTGATTCAGCCTGAAGGGACCGACCCAATCCGTCCGGATGAGATGAGCGCTGCAGTGGAAGCACATGGTAGCATGGTCAACTCTGGACCGCTAACGGGTACACCTGAGGCAGAAAGCATGCAAAGCGCCATTGCTTACATCGAGGTAAAAGGCGTTGGCAAGGCGGCAATCAACCATCGCATCCACGACTGGCTGATTTCACGTCAGCGCTATTGGGGCGCACCTATCCCAATGATCTACTGTCCCCATTGCGGAACAGTACCAGTGCCGGAGGATCAACTGCCGGTTTTGCTGCCGGATGATGTTGAGTGGCTGCCAACTGGCGAGAGTCCACTCAAGCTGCATCCAACCTGGCGCTTTACTACCTGCCCAGTTTGCGGCGCACCGGCTGAGCGTGAGACAGACACAATGGACACCTTCATGTGTTCCAGTTGGTATTTCTTACGGTATTTGAGCCCGTATTATGACCAGGGACCCTTCGATCCAGATCAGTACAATTACTGGATGCCTGTGGATACCTATACCGGCGGCAGTGAACATGCCACGATGCATCTGATTTATGTGCGCTTCTTCCACAAAGCCTGCCGGGATTGTGGTATTACGGAAGGGCATGAACCTATGCTTCAGCTGCGCAACCAGGGCATGGTATTGGGGGAGGATGGTGAGAAAATGTCCAAGAGCCGCGGCAACGTAATTGCGCCGGATGACCTGGTTGAAAAATATGGTGCAGATACCATCCGTGCCTACCTGACCTTCTTTGCACGTTGGGAAATGGGTGCGCCTTGGAATTCGAGTGGCATTGAGGGCAGTGCACGCTGGTTGCGGCGGGTTTGGTCAATGTTCTTGGAAGAGGAGCGCGGCTTACCAGATAATGAGACATTACGAAGCCTGCGCCGTAAAACACACCAAACCTTAAAAGCTATAACCTATGACTATGAGAACTTTGAATTCAATACGATCATTTCCAGCCTGATGGAATTGCTGAATGAGATGGGTAAAGCGAAGGCAGCTGGGGCTTTTGGTTCAGCTGAATGGCAGGAATGTGTGGATATTTACCTGCGCATGCTAGCGCCCGTTTGCCCGCACATCAGCGAAGAGCTCTGGCAGCGCTTAGGGAAGCCCTATTCTGTTCACCAACAGAATTGGCCTGAAATGGACGAAGAAGCCGCCAGGGATGAGGAAATTACCCTGGTGGTGCAGGTGAATGGGAAGCTGCGTGACAGACTGGTGGTTCCGCCCAGCATTAGTGAGAAAGACGCCAAAGCGCTAGCACTTGCCAGTCCAATTATTCAGCCATTCATTGCTGATAGGCCGTTGCGTAAAGTGATTGTGGTGCCAGGCAAGTTGGTCAATATTGTTGTTTAATTTGATTATTAAACTAAATATGCGTAATTAAGAAAAAGGAAATCATAATAAAACCTGCCCTACTGGTAA
>CAZJLN010000115.1:0-659 GCA_964546745.1 uncultured Anaerolineaceae bacterium | reverse complement strand
TTTACCGATGATGCCACTTTAAAAATGGTGGACCAAGCGATTGAATATATTAATGCAGCTATTGACTTGTTCCGCAGGAAAAATTTGCCAGTCATATGTATACAACATATAGGACCGGATCTTAAACCTGGAATGAAAGGATTTGACCTGCCCGAGAAACTGCAGATATTGGAATCGGATCTACACATTCACAAGACTTATGGCAATGCCTTTAACAAAACGCCATTATTGACCAAACTGCAGGAACTTGATGTTGATACTGTCATTGTAACGGGCTACCAGGCGGAAGGTTGTGTGCTTTCCACCTGCCGTGGGGCTAAGGATGTGGATATTTTTCCCATTATTTTGCGAGATTCCATCATTAGCGAGGATCCGCAGAACGCTAGGTTTGTAGAGAAGATTCACTCCCTGGTGACCCTTGGCGCGCTCGAAAAATTTTTGGAGTAAGCGCTAATTTAGTGGACCGTTTGAAAAAGCCCGGCATTATGAACTGCTGAGCTTTTGTCTATTTGTAGTGTCAGTATTTGATATACTTGGTTAATCTATACCAGGTCAGGATCATGGACCTTTATGTAATATCATGAAAGATACGCTTAGCAACCAGGATTCTTCTTTGCCCCCACTTCGCAAACGCCTTCTCCAGTTGGCTGGCATCTTCC
>CAZJLN010000114.1:0-7342 GCA_964546745.1 uncultured Anaerolineaceae bacterium | reverse complement strand
GCGCTGCTTGGACCTGGGATGATCACTGCTAGTGCGGATAATGATGCGCCAGGAATTGCTACCTACTCCATGGCAGGCTCCACCTATGGATACAGTTTCCTGTGGCTCATTATCGTCATCACCATTGGGGAAGTGGTGATCCAAGAGATGGCTTCACGTATGGGGGCTGTGACTGGCAAGGGCACAGCCGACCTGATCCGCGAGCGCTTTGGTGTCAAGATGGCAACTTTTTCGATGTTGACCCTGCTGTTGGCAAACCTGGGCACGACCGTGGCACAATTTGCTGGGATAGCTGCGGCTGGGGAAATGTTTGGGTTCAGTCGCTACATCACCGTACCGGTTGCTGCCCTGGTGATCAGCTTCATGGTGCTGCGGGGATCCTATAAAAGGGTTGAAAAGGTACTACTGTTGCTTTGCATGTCCGCATTAAGCTATGTGATTACCGTGTTCTTAATCAAACCAGATTGGGGAGAGGTGGCACGCGCTGCAATTCGACCCGAGATACAACTGGATTCGAGTTATATTCTAGCAGTTTTGGCAGTGGTAGGTACGACCATCACACCTTGGGGTATTTTTTACATGCAGGCATCTGTAGCAGATAAAGGTGTGGATATTAAAGAATACAAAAATACACGTTTGGATGTCTCTTTTGGCGCTGCCTGGGGCAACATTGTCTCTGCCTTTATTATCATCTGTACCGCAGCCACGCTTTTTGCTGTTGGAGTTCAGGTTGAAAGTGCGGAGCAGGCAGCTATGGCACTGGAGCCTCTGGCAGGACCAGCATCAAAAATCCTATTCGCAGTTGGGTTGTTAGGGGCTTCTTTGCTGGCTGTTTCTGTTTTACCCCTTTCAACGACCTACGCCCTATGCGAGGCGTTTGGCTTTGAGCGTGGACTCAACCGCTCGGTCAAGGATGCGCCAGCCTTTTACATTATCTTCACTGTGATTGTCATCATTGCATTGGTAATAGCGCTCATTCCCGGTATGCCGCTCTTCCAGATCATGCTGCTTTCGCAGTCTGTAAACGCAATATTGCTGCCGATTCTTTTGGTTTTGGTTTTAAAACTGGCAAATGACCCGGTGGTGATGGGAATTTACAAGAACAAACGCATGTCTAACATCTTGGCTACCAGTCTCACCGGGTTAATCGGTTTGGTAACTTTGGTCCTCTTCATTAGCCCCCTGATTAAATAAAAATGATTGCTAGTCAATCGTCTTGATATGACGATTGACTAGTACTATGAATGAAACCTAAGAGATCGTCTCCAGGAATTTCTGTGAGACGGCGTGTATGTCGTCGGTGGTGAGGATGCCATTCCAGCCATCCTCAGGATTGACGAGGTTTGCCACCACGATGTTGGCACCATTAAAAATGGCGCTGCGCGCTTCCTTGAGGTCTACGCCACCAGCTGCAGAAATGAGCACATCATATTTACTGCGGATCCGGTTGATGTGGCGGTAGCGGATCATCTTGGAGCGATTACTCTCCTCGTCGCGTCCACGATGAATGACAACCACATCCGGTGGTTTTGAAAGCGGACGCATCACATCCAGAGGCTCTTCTACGCCCAACATGTCGATCATTGAGATCATGTTGAGCTGAGCACAGCGTTCGATGAAAAGGTCCAGCGTCTCTACCGGGCTATTGCCATAGACGGTCGCGGCGGTAGCGCCAGACATACTTGCCAAATCCACTTCTCCGATGGCACCATCGGTGGTCTTCAGGTCAGCAACCACATGCCCACTCCAGGACCGCGCAATGACTGCAATCCCACGAATCCCTTCGCGCTTGATGTACGGTGTTCCTGCCTCGATCAGGATGCGGTTATCCGACACAATCCTGGGAAGCAGCAGCCTGACAGTGTTCACGCTGTAGTTGAAGGCGATCTGTAAATAGCGGACGTTGTTATCCAGTAGTGCCATGGGATGCTACTTTGGCTGAATGATCTCGGTTAATTTTCCAAGGTCAGATGGCAGGAAGAGCACCAACTTCTCGGAGGGGTCTGCAGCAATATCGCGCAGGGTCTGTAAAGTTCGCAGGTGTAGAGCGCCGGGGGTGGCTGCCAATTTCTCTGCAGCATCACGTAGGTTCTCAGCAGAAGCTAACTCACCTTGAGAGGCAATAATAGCGGCGCGGCGTTCACGTTCTGCCTCAGCCTGACGTGCCATAGCGCGTTTCATCTCAGCCGGTAGTTCCAATTCCTGGATCTTGATCGATTCAACATCCACACCCCAGTCACTGGTCTCATTATCGACGATCTCCTTGATGGCTTCTGCGATCTGAATCCTTTCCGTAAGGACGGAATCCATCTCATTGTTCCCGATCACATCCCGCAAAGCAGCCTGGGTATACTGGCGGATTGCGAAGATGTAATCCTCAATTTTGATGATGACCGCTTCGGGGTCGATCACTTTGAAGTAGACCACGGCATTCACCAGCATGGGGATGTTGTCGCGCGTCATCACTTCCTGGCGGGGCACTTCCGCGGTGGCAAGACGCATGTCGACCTTGCGCATCTTTTGAATGATCGGCCAGATATAGGTCAGGCCAGGTCCGCGCACTCCTGTGAACTTTCCCAGGGTGAAAACAACACCGCGCTCGTATTGATTTAGAACACGCAGTCCTCTTACTAAAATCATGAAGAGGATGAACAAGAAGAAAAGTAAGGGAAACAACAGTAACCAACCAAAATTATCCATATCTACTCCTTTGCAAAAATTGTTTTTCTAAAACAATTCTACAATAAATTTGTTTTGTCTACCTGATATAATCTAATGTATATAACGTTAAGACCAAACAGAAAGATTGTTTGGTCAAGTTTTGGAGGATGCATGGAAATTACTTGGTATGGTCACTCTTGCTTTCGCATCAGCGAACGCGGAATGGCAAGCGTGGTGACAGACCCTTATGATCATGAGGAGATTGGATTTTCTCCTTTGAAGCTTAAATCTGAAATTGTGACCGTTAGCTGCGATCAACCTGGACACAATTACATCAAAGCAGTGCCAAAATCTGCTATGGTGATTAATGGACCTGGTGAGTATGAAATTGGTGGAGTATTTATCACCGGGGTACAAACTAATGGCAATAAAAAGAAATCTGAAGAACAGCATAATACCCTCTATGTCTACGATTTTGACAACCTGACCGTTGTTCATATGGGCGAAGTGACGCGAGTTCCCAGTCAGGCTGAGATTGAGACCCTCGGTACTGTCAATATTGCCCTGGTACCGATTGGCGATTACACCAGCTTGAATGCCTCCAAAGCGGCTGAAGTGGTGAGCTTGCTGGAGCCAAATATTGTCATCCCCATGCATTATGCGGTGGAGGGCTCAAAAATGAAGCTAGACCCATTGGCTAAGTTTCTGAAAGAAATGGGGCTGACGCAGTTAGAAACCATGGAAAGTTTTAAAGCAGCAAACGCATCAGCGCTGCCCGAAGAAACGAAAGTTGTCGTATTGGATATTCGCAACTCGTAGATAGGTTGACTGCATGAGCGTCAAGTTGATCATGACCTGGGATATCCACCCAGGTAAAGAGCAGGAATATTTTGAGTTTGTGGTGCAGACGTTTATGCCGCATCTTCAAAATCTGGGGTTGGAACTCAACGATGCCTGGGTGACTGTCTACGGAGAATACCCACAGGTAATGGTCTCTGCCCAGATGGAGTCTTTAGCCAAAGCCCAGAAGGTAGTCGGCTCGGAAGATTGGCTTCAGTTAAATGACCAGTTGCAGGAATTTGTCGATAATTACACTTTCAAACTGGTACCGCTGAAAGGCGCATTTCAGTTTTAGCATGTGTGTTTCGAAAAAGCTTTTAGATTGGTATGCAGAAAACGCCAGGATCTTGCCCTGGCGTTCTTTTGATGAACCTCAGCCTTATAAGGTCTGGATTTCGGAGATCATGCTGCAGCAGACCCAGGTGGATACGGTTATTCCGTATTATGAACGCTGGATAAAGCGCTTCCCCGACCTGGCAAGCCTGGCGGTGGCGGATGAGCAGGATGTCTTAAATTGCTGGGAGGGCTTGGGGTACTACAGCCGGGCACGTAATCTATACAAAGCTGCTCAGGTTTTTATGCAGGAATACCGTGGCAGCTTCCCAACAAGCGCAGCAGAATTACAAAAACTACCCGGTATTGGGCGTTACACTGCCGGAGCAATCTCCTCGATTGCCTTTGGCAGGGATGAGGCTGCACTGGATGGCAATATTCGCCGTGTGTACGCGCGCTTGTTCAATGTGGATGAGCCGCTGGGGAGCTCTCAGGCAGAAGCACGCTTATGGCAAATCGCAGAGGAGCAGCTGCCGCAAGGCAGAGCGGGAGATTACAACCAGGCTTTGATGGACCTGGGCTCGATGGTCTGCCTTCCCAAAAACCCGCGTTGTGAGATATGTCCACTCAAGGAGAATTGCCGGGCAAAGGCGCTGGGATTGCAGCAGGAATTGCCAGTGAAGAAGCAAAAAGTTCAGGTGCCGCATTACACCGTAACTGCGGCGGTGATCCAAGCAGATGGTCGGGTGATGATTGCCAAGCGACACGCTAATGGCTTGCTGGGAGGGCTATGGGAATTCCCCGGTGGAAAGCTCTCGGATGAAGATGAGAACCTGGAAAACTGCCTGAGGAGAGAGATCCGGGAGGAATTAGCAGCGGATATTCTCGTTTTGGAGCCTTATGGAACATATCGGCATGCCTATACTCACTTCAAGATCACATTGCATGCCTTTTTATGCGCGCTTAAGGATGGGAAGACGCTCATTCCACAGGAGCATGATGCCATTGCATGGGTAGGTTTGGATGAACTGGAGGATTACCCGATGGGCAAGGTTGACCGCCAGATCGCTAATCGATTAATATCAGAACAAGATGGAAGGGAAAACTGATCGCTTTGAGGTAGAACGGCTTGAGATGGTACGCACCCAGATCGAGCGCAGAGGGGTGAGGGATCAGCATGTGTTGGAAGCCATGCGCAAGGTCCCCAGACACTTATTCATTCCACGGGACAATAAAATTTATTCATATTCAGACTTCCCGCTATCCATTGGGCAGGGGCAGACCATCTCGCAACCTTATATTGTGGCGGCGATGAGCGAACTGCTGGCTTTGAAGGGATACGAGAGAGTGCTTGAAATTGGCACAGGCTCCGGCTATCAAACCGCCATTTTGTGCGAATTGGCAGGGGAGGTCTTTAGTATTGAACGGATAAAATCCCTGGCAGATATCGCGCAGGAAAGGCTGGCAGCTTTGGGTTATAGCAATGTGCATGTCTCAAGCGGGGATGGGACGCTGGGGTGGAAGGAATACGCGCCTTATGAAGCGATCCTGGTAACGGCGGCATCTCCAAGCGTGCCGCACAGCTTGATATCACAATTGGCAGAAGGCGGCAGGTTGGTGATCCCGGTAGGGGAGCGCTATTCGCAAGTTTTGCAATTGTGGGAAAAGCAAGGCGGACAACTGCACTCTAGCAACTGCATGGGTGTGGTTTTTGTGCCGTTAATTGGTGAGGAAGGCTGGGAAGATTAGCCCGTGCCAAACTGACGGTCGCCTGCATCTCCCAGACCTGGCAAGATATAGGCATGTTCGTTCAATCCCTGGTCAATGGCTGCGATGTGGATGGGTACGTCTGGGTGTGCGGTATGAAGGGCATTGATCCCTTCCGGCGCAGCGATCAGACCGATGTATTTGATACGTCCGACGCCCCACTTTTTGAGAATATCCACCGTGGCAATAGCAGAACCACCGGTTGCCAACATGGGATCTAGGATTAGACAGACAGAGACGGTTGGCTCTACGGGCAGGCGGTTGTAATAAGCGACTGGTTTGAGTGTACGTTCATCCCGGTAAAGCCCAATATGCCACACCTCAGCCGTGGGCATCAGCTCCCAAATTCCCTCCACCATACCCAACCCTGCACGCAGTACTGGCACCAGTCCGATGCGCTCCTGAAGCTCAACCCCATCGGCAATTGCCAGGGGCGTTTGTACCTGAACGGGATGCACCTGTAGGTCAAGCGTGGCTTCGTATGCCATTAGGGCTGCTACCTCACGAATTAATTCACGAAACTTTTTTGGGTCAGTTTTGACATCGCGCATGCGTGTCACTTTGTGGGCAACGAGGGGGTGGGTGGATGGAAAGACGTTGTTCATGTGTTAATTTCTCCGGTTATTTATGGGTATGTTTGGAAAACACCAGGATGGAATATGAGATCAAAATCATTGCCGCTGCTAGCAGCAGGTGAAATTCAAATATGTAGGATAAAAAGCGCACCGGGATGGAGAAGATTGCCAGCAGGATTCCAAGGATATGACAGACGAAACCCCAACGCAGTGCCGGCTTACCGGTACGTAGCCTGATTTTGTGTTGAGATGCACCAAGGATAGGCAGGACGAGCATGGTTAAATCGATGGCGATGCCCATGCACATGATCCAGAAAGCTAATTCAGAGCCATTCTCAATATACGCCAGCACGGCGCCAACCATAAAGAGGAGATAAGCTAAAAGATACCAGGGCAGGGTTGTTTTCCGCATCGATTTGTCAATCCTTTTGGCGTTTATTCCACTGCCATGCCCAGATGATAGGGATTAATGCGCCTAAGGCGATAATGATCCCAACAAAAACAAGGAAGCCAAAGATGAGAACGAAAACATCGTTGTAATTGGATAATAAAGCTGATAGAAATGCCAACAAGAATATTCCTAATGCAACCAGGGCAGTAATGCCGGCAAGACGTTTGGCTTTCTGTTGGGATGCCATGCGTTTGCCATGGATGCGTCCACTTTGTGCATTGACCATTATGGGATGAGCAACACCTTTGTCATCGTGGTACCAGGTGGCAAGTATTGGTAGGAGCAGCTGCGTCCAGTGTTTGTTATTGTAATCCGCGGAGAGCTTGAAGTTGCGCACATGCTGGGCTTCACAAGCCTGCTGGCACTCCTCTTCCGCAGATAGGTTGACTTGCTCCTGCGCCTGGTTCCAGACCATGCCGGTGGTCAGGTCAAATTTCTCGATCAAGGCGTCCTTCACATGTTCTTCAGAAACAGGGATGGCTTTAGCTAGGTCGTATTCGCCTAATTTTTGAAGCTTTTCAACATGGCGCTTGAGGGCAGGCACCGCATGGTTTTTATAGGGACGGTTGAGGGTACCCAGGCGGTTTTCCCAGCGGATACGACCTTCAATCACTTCCTGCGTCTGCCAGGAAGCGCCGCGATAATGCTCACGGGAGCTTTTAACCTGATAATCGTAACCCATCTCTGCTTGCCATTCACCTTCTACCTCGCAATCCACCAGCCACATTGGGAAATAGGTCGTGCGGCTGCGCGATAACAGGTTTTCAGGTGAGAA
>CAZJLN010000113.1:0-7350 GCA_964546745.1 uncultured Anaerolineaceae bacterium | reverse complement strand
CTTTGAAATCACCCTGTCCCCTGCCTTGATTTCTCTCGCGGTGAATCTTTGGAGTATTGCAGCGTGGGAAGTCGTCCGCTCCACCTCGCTTGCAGATAGTAGGCCGACAATCTCCGTGTCGCTGCCAAGATCCAGTCCTATTTCAGGATCGCTCAAGTGCCGGTTCTCAAGAAAAGAGAGGAATTTCATCTCCCTGCAGATGGACTGTTCCTGCCCGAGGTCGATGACCGCCGTTTCTGAACTTGTTTGCGTAACGGTACCCTCGCGCAGGGGAAATTGCTCCTTGAATTTCAGCGCCAGATCATCAAGGATGCCCCTGAAGCCGGCCGTCACCTCCCCTTCCCAGTACACATCCTTTTCGGTCAGGATCGAAGAAGTCCTCGTGTCAATAAGCCGGGCCAGGATTTCGATTGAACCGGGCAAGGAATTGATCTCGCCCAATAGAACCGAATCAGTGCCTATGGTGCCGGCCAGTTGTGCCGCTTTCGTAGCATCAAAGTTTTGATTCCGGCCTTTCTCCTGCCTGGCAAGGACGCTTTGCACCGTGTCCCGTTTCATTACGTTGAACCTTTTCTGGTCGATAAAGGAATAATTGAGAAAGGTGTGGACGTAATTCTGCAGCGACTCCTCTGATTTCTTGCATTCAGTGAAGGGAAGTATGGCCACGCTTAAACGGGAGCCGGTCTGCCTGACTGTGGGGATGATTCTCCTGATCGTGGCGGTCCGGGCGGCAGCTTTGCCCCCGGTGTCGGCAAGACCTACCGTAATGGTGTTATCACCTTCGTCGAGCGGCACTGCCGAGCTGAACGCGATCAGCCGGCCTTTACCCTCTTTCAAGAGCTTGCGAAATGCCTTACCCGCAGGCTCATTATCAGCGGGAAGAAGGGACCGTCGATCCACCGTAATGTCTTGTATGCCTTTGCGTGCTTTAACTGCTCCTTGCACTCCAAAGGTGTCAAGGAATGTTGCCAGTCCGTTCCGGAAGCCTTTGATATCCATATCCGATCGGCGGGATGAGCCGGGCAATGAGGAGAGGCGGCCTCCTGTTGCGTTGCCCAGGGTGTCCACCGCTTCAAAGGAGACGAAAGCCTCTGCAGGATTTCCCCGGCTGCCGAATGATTCATCCAGCATGACCATCTGCTGTCCCTCACAGGCAATCTCGCGGCCATTGAGGATTATCTTGGTGATGCCCGAGGTATCGTAGGCAGCACCGGTAACCTTACAAACAGCGCCTGGACCGGGCAGAACTCCCAGGAACATCAGCGGGCCATTCCTGTCGACATGTATCTGGAGGGTTATGGGCGCTGATGTTTTCCCCAGGATGTCCTCCGACTGCAGGGTTATGACATTCTTTCCCTCCTGCAGAGGGAATTCTTCGGTATACGATGCCTCCTGCCGGGCCAGCTCCAGCCGGGACGGTTTCCCGTTGAAGGAGATGTTTGAGATGAAAAAATCATCGCGGGCGATACCGCTGACGGAAACGGAAAGACCGTTTGTCCGGTAACCGGCCGGAGGATAGGTCACGGTGATGGCCGGAGGCAGCGTATCGAGATTTGTTTTATTGAGCCAGGCTCTGCGCGCCTTGTTAAGATAAAATTTCGCCCGTGCGGAATCAGCGGTCTTGAGGGATGTCTCGAGGGCCTGGATGGCATCCTGAAACCTTCCCTGGTGAAAATAGGCAATGCCCAGCTCGCGGTTGGGAAAGTAGTCAATGAAATGCATGCCGTAGGTGCGTGCCCGCCGCTGGTCATCTTTTCTCTTTTGCAGGGCCTTGCCGAAGTCGGCTGCCGCATCCTCCCAAAACTCCCCCTCGCTGTATGACACGCCGCGCTGGTAGTAATCGCTCCACTGGGACTTGAAAAGCCCTTCAGGCTTGCCGTAAAGCCTTCCGTCCTTCTCATACACCTTCCCCTTTTCCACCGCGCAGCCGGCACCAAAGCAGCAGATTGCACACAGAGCAGTACAGCACAGCATAACAACCAGGCATCGTAATGCACCGTCACCATGTATTTCGCTGCAAATGCTGTTATGAGATTGCTTCGTCACGGCGTTCCTCGCAACGACTCTCTTTGGCGGTTTATTGACAAACAATGAGATCCTTCGTTTCACTCAGGATGACAAACCTAATGACATGATGCCTTTTAATGCCTGTCGTGTGACCACGATTCCAGCTTCTGATCTCCTCTGTTTTATTTTTTCGTCTTCCAGCACTCCCTTACTCCAGCACTCCAATACGCCATTCTCTCTGCCCCTGCCTCCGCAATCCGCGTTCCGAAATCCGAAATCGTTTCCTCCTACAGCCAGTTGCCCATCAAAATAAACGGCGCCCAGTAGAAAGGATGTGTATAGGCGGCATCGGCATCCGCCGCTGATGGCTCGGCGTCACCCTTGGTGCCCGGTGAAATGACCCGCATTCCCCGCTTTGCTTCAATCCGATTGCCCGCCCAGCTTTCCCCCCTGACAAACATGAGCTGCGCCCGGGTGAGCGCCTCAGCCTTGGTCATCCCGGGATTCTCCGAGCGAAACTGGTAGAAGTTCTGCATGAGCATGCAGGTGCTGCGGTCCCCTACCTGCCAGAGCGTGGCAAGAACGCCTTGAGCCCCCTGACGCTGGGCCAGCGCGCCGAAACTTTCCACCTCGCTCCCGTTGTCTTCGGAAGCGCCAACCGCGGTGTTGCAGGCGGAAAGGGTAAGCATGTCCACCCCGCTGAAGTCATAGTTTCTATCCTTGATTTCCGCCAGAGAAAGCGTTGTTCCGTCTCCCAGCAGCAGATAGGAGCTTTTTTTAGTCCCCGGCTTGAGTTCAAAGTGACTGGCGATGTGTATGACCGGGTATCTCTCGCGAAGCACCGCTTCGAATGCCCCCCGGGAAAAGGCGTCATCCAGGTAAATGACGCCGGGCAGCACACCGTCCGTATCGGCAGTATCGCGGCGTACGATGGACTCAAGTTCAGCCGGCACGTACCGGAGCGGCTGGAAGTTGCGAATGGGATGGCTCATGCCCAGCCCGCCGACCCGCCACTGTTGTTTCGGCTGTTCACCCATGGCCATTTTTGCCGCGGGCGTGCAGACAGCCAGGCGATAGCGCTCCAGCAGGTACCCGGTGCCGTCATGCAGGGCGGCAACGGGGAGATAGCGCAGGGTACCGTAAAGGTTGAGCAGCAGTGTCTGCGCTCCTGCCTGACCGAGATCGTTATCGATGGGCGCAATCATAATGTTATACAGCTCCCGGGCCGGGAGGAGCGGTGAGCTCCGGGGATTCTCCAGGACGCTGCGAAAGCCCATAATTTTACGGTTCAATTCATCCGAGGAGACGACAACATCCCGCTCAATCTGGTTCCCGGCAGTGGTCACGATGATGCGCAAACGATCATCGGTTACGAGGTAGTGAATGGATGCCGCCCCGTGGCCGAGCGTTCTCAGGAGCGCCTCCATTGTTTCAGGCTTGTCCGGCAGCGCCGCTTTGTTTGCCGCATCACCTGCTGCCGGGCGAGCATCATGATCGCCGGCGATCATTTTGTTCAGCGCATCACTGAAGGCCCTGCGGGTTGCGCTGAGGTCTTTCCGCACCTGTCCGTAGCGTGTCCGTTCAGCGCCGTCGAGTCCGAGAATCTTTTTCTGCCTGAGCGCCGCACATTCCTTTCCAAGAAATGCAATGCGGCTGCAGTTTTTCTGAAAGTCCGCTGAGCTGCTCAGCTCCTCATCGGTATATGCTGCCGTGGTTGAGCGCACATCCTCCGCCCCCTTTTCCCGGCAGAGAAAGTCGAAGTATTCCTCTTCCTTCTGCATGTCCAGCACCTGTCTGGCCTCGGGCAGCCGTCCCTGGTCTATCAGCAGGTCGGCCAGGAACGCGTATACCTGCCACTTGGTTCTCAAGAACGATCCCTGGAGGTCCTTTTCGAGAGCGGCGATGCCGGAACGCATCCCCTGTATGGTATTTACCGCCTCTTTGCCAAAAAAGATGGCGGCGTCAGGATTTTTTTGCTTGAGCAGGAGATGGGCGAAGTTAGATTCCACCCGCCAGAGAAGCTCCGGCTGTCCGCCCGCTTCCGCAACCGCAAGCGAGCGCTCATACAGCTCCCTCGCCTGATCAAGCTGTTCCCGGGCAAAGTGGATCTCAGCCAGGTTGTTCAAGCGTATGGCCACTCGCGGATGTTCTTCCCCGAACACCTTTTCATCGATGGCAAGGGCCTGTTCATAGAGGGATTGTGCAGCATTATAGTCGCCGCGAGCGTAATTGAGGCCTCCCAGGTTGTTGAGAATGGTCGCGGCATGAGGATGCTCCGGTCCGTCGGCAGTGCTGTATATGTCAAGGGCCCGATTAAAAAGCGGTTCGGCCTTTTCATACCGGCCGGTATCGGTGAGAAGCTCAGCAAGATTGTTGAGGACGGGGGCGATTGCGGGATGGCCAGGGGCGTAAACAGCATCAGCGATCGAAAGAGCCCGCCGGTAGAAAGACTCTGATCGCTGGTAGTCACCCAGGGCACGATAGACCTCCCCCAGGTTGTTTAAATCATTGACCACCGCGGAATGGCTGGATCCATGGGCGGTTTCATCAATGGCCAGGGCCCGTTCATAAGCAAGTTTTGCCCGGGCATAATCGCCGAGAGCGAAGGCCACCCCTCCCAGGTTAGTCAAATCCTGCGCGACGGCAGGATGCTCACTGCCATATGCCTTCCGGTCGATGGCAAGCGCCTGCTCATAGAGCGGCTCAGCCTGATCATACGAGCCTGAGGCATAGTAAATGCTCGCCAGATTGCTCATGTCCTTCGCGACGGCGGGATGACCGTCTCCGTATGCCTTCCGGTCGATGGCAAGCGCCCGCTCATAGAGCGGCAGGGACCGCTCAGATATGCCGATATCCTGGTAAAGCCGGGCAAGATTGCTCAGGCTGACGGCAACCTGCGGATGGTCCGGTCCGTACTTCTTTTCATCGTCGGTCAGGGTCCTTTGCAGCACCTTGAGAGCAGCACCATGATCACCGCGGTACTTGTGCTGCATGCCCAGTTCGTAGGCCTCGCTCGAATTGCGTTCGCCTGAGGAATCGATCGATGATTCAGAAGAACGTTGATTCGCAAGAGGTGATACTGAATGCTCGCCGCCGGCTGCACCCTGGAGCGGGCGAGGGCTCAGCGCCAGTACCAGGGCAGTAAAAATTAAAAAGTAGCCATGTCTGTATTGAACTGTACTCATTACATGAGCTACCTTCACATTGGGTTCCTTTCAGCATAATGGGACTGGGATCCAGCACTATACTCAAAGACTATATGAGGAGCAGAAAATTACAGAAGTTGTGAATATGCTCTTATTCCTGCCGCCTGTTTTTTTATATTTATATCACAGAACCGGCAGGATTAATAGCAGCTTCCTCAACAGTACAAGATATGCTTTCTATGTTACAGCATACGAAGTGCCTGACACTTTCTTACAGACATGCCCCCCGGATAAAGATGAACTTTTTATAATTTTGGGAAAAATTGGGAAAAATCCTTTAAATCAGAAAGATTAAATGGTATATAGGTACTATTGTATTTATAGATATGGGAAAATGCGCTTTATCCTATTTCGAAAAATCCTATGCCCGATAACGCAAATTCCTTTGATCCTACCGACCAAGAGCTCCTCCACGGATGTGTTACAGGAGACAATGCCTCCTGGGCACTCTTCGTAAAGCACTACAGCAAGCTCATCTATCACTCCATCTATAAAACCCTCCGGGTGAACGCAAAGCCCACCGGCCCCGATGATATCAACGATCTGTTTCAGGATTTGTTTGCATCGATTTGCGCTGACAACTGTAAGAAGCTGCGGATGTTTGACCCCTGCAAGGGGGTGAGTCTGGCAAGCTGGCTGAGAATGATCGCGGTCCGCATGACCATAGACCACCTGCGCAGGCAGCGGTCATCTACGTCGCTCGAGGATCTCCTCACCGAACCTTCCCGGGACGGCGGACAGGAAACGCACATCGATGACGAAACATTACAGTGCCTGCGCGGTGTCCTGGAAGAACTTTCTGACAAGGACAAGTTATTGATAGAACTATTCTATTTTAAGGAGCTCCCTCCTGAAGAAATTGCCCGCATTTTGAACATATCAGTCGGCGCCATCTACACCAGGAAGAACCGGATCATCGAAAAAATAAGAGAAATTGCAAGACAGCGAAATATTTTGTAAGAAAATCCCTCGATTGTCGTATTCTGCTATCGAAGGGTTACAATGTAAAAGTCCAAAGATTCTCATGTTCGCGAGGGATGGTTCATGGAAGACAAGCTGATAAAGAAAGCATTCGAGGAAATGAAGAAGTCCCATCCGCAGGGAGATGCATGTCCGGATGAATGTGATTTCTGCCGGTTCCTCGAAGGCTCAATGGATGATGAAAAGGGGGCTCTCATGGAAAAGCACCTCCTTTCATGTCCGGCATGCACTGACTACATGGTTGCGTTACATAAAGTTTCGCATTTCCCGGCGGATGCAATGCTGCCAAAGGTCCCCGCGGCTCAAATAGCAAAGGCCCGCGGCCTCATGGAGGGAAAAGAGAGGGCGGCCTCCCAAGAAACCACCCTCAGTGAATCCATCAAAGATTTTTTTTCCTTGCAATGGATAAGCCGGCCAATCCCGGTAATGGCTCAATCGTGCGCGGTGGCGCTTGTCGTGCTGCTGGTTTATGCCGCCGCATACCTGTATATGCAGCAGGGTACCCCGCTCAGCGCACAATTCGAGGTGACCGGCATGAGCAGTGAAGTCACCCGGGGAACGACTCCGTCGGCTTCGCGGGTTATTAAAGAAGGTGACTTTCTCTATTCCCAGGACTATTGCCGGATCAGTTTTGAACTCAGCCGGGACGCCTTTGCCTATGTTTTTTATTATGATTCCGGCGGAGAGCTGCACCAGCTCTATCCTGATCCCGCTGCGGTCATGCTGAATAAAGTTGAAGGCGGTAAAACGCACAACGTGCCTGATACCAGGGATGCTTGTTTTATGCTGGACGACCAAAAAGGCAACGAGACCGTATTCATGGTAGCCTCCGCACAACCCATAGGCAACATCAGCGAGCTTTATCAGGCAGCCCATGGCTTAAACCGGGACGAAGGTCTCCAGCTCTTCAGGGAAGCGGCCCCGGTCTTTAAGGTCCTGAACTTTATCCACCAATGACACGGGCGATCCGTGTTCGGCACTCAGGTCAGGGATTTTTTTGAAGCTATAATTTTTTGTAAGAAATGAGGGGGCTGCACGTATAGTAGAACATAAGTAAAACGGAAGCGACGGGCTGAAGCGAGGATGTATGGAGCAGGGTTTTGAAATAGAGGAGCACATCAGGCAGGCGGCGACCAAATGCCGGAAATGTTTTTCC
>CAZJLN010000112.1:4642-7428 GCA_964546745.1 uncultured Anaerolineaceae bacterium | reverse complement strand
AACGCCGTCTATATAGAGATAGAATTGCGCATCCCATTCTTCAAGCAGGTTCACCCACGTTGTATTTCCGAGTTCTTTCCATGACATTCTTTGGTACTTGCCGTATTTCTCGTACGGCATGTTGCACCAGATTGACGAGTCGTAGAAAGTCCAATCGTTTCCGTTCGACAGTCTAGTCATCGTGTCATAGAGGAACTCTAACTCGTCTGGTGTGTATTGCAACTCGATGAGTATTTCATGAGCCATCGTGTTCTTGCAAATCCATAACACCGCGTAGTCATCCTCCCGCAGGACGATGAACGTGTTTGGCGAGTCATAGTCGTCGTCCATATACTCACCAATATACTTATCGAGCAACGCGTCCTCCAAGTCCTTGACGGACTCGACTATATAGACCGCGTTTCTTTCTTGCGTTGACATTATAAACTCCTTTCGTGAGTTGTTAAGGTTGATTAGAGTCTAATTGACTCATTGATGCTTGCGTGTGCAGTCACGCAAGCACGGATGAGTTAATTATTTTTCTTTTCGTAGGCATACCCACAAGAATATGCCTACTTCGACAGCATAAATGACATAGCAAATTATTCTTGTCATTCTTTCCACCATTCGCATATGCGCTTGATAAGTTCCCAAATCAAGACAAAAACGACCAAGTATATAACTTCCATAACGCTCCTTTCAACTATTGATTAACTCAATTGGACTCGATACCGCGTGTAACGAGTCCTATCAATTAATCAATCTTTGAACATATCCGAGAATTTGAATCCCCGTTCATCCTCACATAAACAGCTTGGCAAGCACCACGTCAGTTTGCCCGAGCCGTCCTCGTATTGACGAAACTCGATATCAAACCGAGCAAGCATCCACCATACCGCGACGGCGAGTATCAATCCGATTGCTACGCCGAGCATAGTCCGTTTCATTTCAATCCTTTCCGCGTAGACTCCGCTACGCTATTGACGAGTCCGTAGACTCGAATTTTTAGTTACGCGCATACGCTCGCGCATACCCGAACCAGATTTTTTTCTATCCTATAAACTCGAATATTAACTTTTCAAGCTTATACGAAAAACGTGAAAAGCATTTTTCACGTTTTTCGTACAAAGTACGACTAGTCATACTTAAACCGAAAAATCCGTGTAATTTTCATTACACGGATTTTTCTAAATTTTTATATTCTAATATTTTCTAGTGATAACGGATTTTTCTAGAATTTTCTTAGAAATTAGAAATTCCGATAGCCATACGGTTCCACCGCCGAATTGGCTAGGTTCAATACCCATGATTTCGCTTAAATCAGGTTCATAGTCCGATTCTAGTAATTTTTTCACAAATTGAATTCTAGTTGACTTAAGGTCACTAGGTATAGACTCGCCAATTTCAAATTTTTCATTTTTCCAAACTAGGTAAAACTTTGGATTTTCGCATATTCGATTTTCAGCGTCAATTTGTAGTAAATGATTTAAGCGTGATTCAAATTTTCCAGTAGTCAATGGAATTAAATAATTAGAAATTTCATCAAAATTTCCACAAACAGAAATTTCGCAATTTCCATTTTCCAAGTATTTTATTTTTGCAAATTCACTAGAATTTTCAATTTTAGAAATTTCTAATTCCGATTCGGAAATTTTCCGTATAGAAAATATTTTCGCATTTTTCGGCTTAAGCGCCGTAGCATATGGTTTTCGACTTTCAGGATTGACATCGCTAGCGATTTTATTCAGTTTTGTAACATACGTTCCTATAGTCTTAAATTTTTTCGATAGGTCAAATTCAAATTCTTTCATATTTCCAAAAGTTTTTAGCGATTTCGGAAATATCACGCGGACCCTATCATAGTCCCTAAAATCAGGATTTAATGCTTCGTCAGCATCCTTAAAATAATCATGCGCCAGTGTGTTGTCATTGGCGATTGACTCCCAGTCTACAATTTTAATCTTAGATTGGATTTTGCCAGCATTAGAATTTTCAGACATTTTAGAACCTCCGTTCTACAAAATAAATTTGGTTGACGTCCCCATTATAGCAGGATAGAACTTTAATGCAACAATCTCAACCTTAAAATATCAGATTTTATAATATAATAAAATTAATACCCATTTTATCGCTATAATTTTATTATATTATAAAATTAATCGCTTAATCAGATATAATTTATCCAATTTGTAATATTAAGTATAACATTAAAATTTAACCTTAAATTTCGTATAGTATAACATTTTAATATTTTTGCTATGTTGTATTAATTTAAGCCAGTTTTAAGTCCATTTTTTCATTATATTACAAAAAAAACAATTCAAAAAATTTATAATATAGTCAATTTTAACATTTTAATAATTTTAACATTTAAGGTAAAATGCCAAAAATACCATTTTTATTAACATTAATATTTTATTATTAATGGAAATAGACCACGTCCCTATAAATTTTAGGTATAATTAAATTTTATTTTAGGTATGACTAAATTTTATTTTAGGTACAACTAAATTTTATTTTAGGTATGACTAAATTGACCAGGCTAATTCGGACAATTACGGTAATAATTATATTTTTTATCTTAAAGGTAAAAAATATCTAAAAAGTCAAGATTCGCACTACATCTTCCCCTCGCAGAATTTTGACTACTTTTAGAAAACCAATTCTCGCTATGGACTGTGCCTTTTCACACGATAGGGAGATACCATAAGAAAAGTTCACGAACCTTAAAGAATGGGATATTTTAAGGTTGTGGGGTCTTGACTTCTGAAAAAGTGGTGATATAATGGGGGGGACAAAGGGGGGGT
>CAZJLN010000112.1:0-4632 GCA_964546745.1 uncultured Anaerolineaceae bacterium | reverse complement strand
TGTGATTAAAAAGGGAGGCGCATTTAATTAAAGAGTTAACAATATATAGTTAATATATAATATAACATACTTATAGAATATAAGATAATATATATAAGATAGTATAAGATAATATAAGAGTATGTATTAACTCTGTTTTAATTAAGTTTAACTCTGTTTTAATTAAGGCGTTGAATTTTTTTTAAACTTGCCAAAGACTGTTGCCTATCCACACCTGTTCTTGGCGGGTTGTGGTAAAATGTCTGTGTGAAGAAAAGGATTAGACTTGAAATGGACAATCTTGACTGGGTATGTTACTGGACTTAGAAAACGCTGATGCGAAAAACGAAACTTATCTGGAAGAGAAAGAGTAGATATAATAATGTTTATAAAGAGTAATGGTTATAAACATTATTGTAACTTGGGCATGACAGGTGTTTCGATTTCTGAAAGGAGCTTAATTAAGCAACGACTAGAAAAGACGGCGGTTCAAGTCCGCCCATGTCCACAAAGGCAGGTTCAATTCCTGCTCGGTCATTGAGGTCAGGAGAGACGGACGGTGGTTCAATTCCACCTGCAACAGCTGAATGAACAAGACCATATCAGTTAGCTTTGGATAGTGGCAATGGTGGGGTGCGGCACTAACGCACAAAACGCTGTTTACTGCTTCAGGATAAAAAGCAGGAGATTGCGCTGTTTGTGAAAGAAGATCGGGTTTAGTCAACCCGGACAGACACCCCACCAGCAAGGGGAAATCCCCCCTCCTGACCAGAGGTTGTTCGTGAATATAACGGAACTCGTTATATTCGATACACAGAACGTAAAATATTGCTGGAGCGCAAAAACAAAATAGACCCGTCGCGCCTCTGACGTAAGCGGACTAGGACAGGTCATCTTAAACAAAAATACCCTTGCACAACTCTTGGCAAGGGTATTTTTGTTGTATCAATACTATTCCCAGTCTCTCGGCATTTTATTCCGTTCAGATGAAGCCTCTTCGTATGTTTTATAAGCGTCTGTCGTAATACTTTTCCCACTCTGAAGAGCAATTCTTTGTAACTCGGTCTGTTCATTCTTGCACCTCCGGTGTCCATTTATCATCCTGCCGCTCGATGGCATCGTGAGCGGTAAGTTGGTCAATACACACCTTATATTCAGAAAGATATTCACGTATTTCCGCATCAACCTTATAGAATTCAGCCTCCGTGTTTGGATTGTCCCAGTGAGCGAAAATACAATACCATCTCAATTTTTTGAAAAAGTAATCTATCTTTTCATTTTCCGCCTCAAGCTCGGCAATGCGGGTGTGCAGCTGCATAATTTCTCTGGCAAGTTCCTCCTCATAGCTATACGGAGGTTCTCTGTAAAACTTTGCGCTCCCATTAACCGCATCTTTTATCCATCGCAATTGCTCTTCACGGTCTTTACGTTCATCTGATAGCAATTCTTTGTAACTCGGTCTGTTCATTCCTGCACCTCCGGTGTCCATTCTCCCTTGCATTATTCCGACGTAGTTTTTCAATGCTTTAGTGGCATAGAAAACGTCAAGCAACTTTTCGTTGTTCTCATTTTTCCCATACTCGAAACATGCCTCCGATAGTTCGTCTACTAACTTGTCAGCCTCTTCTTTAGATGTCGTCCAATAAGGGATATTAATCACCATTCCTCACTCTCTGCTATGATTGCCCATAGCGCAATCGCCACGATACCCGCTTCCGGTTGTATGCCGTGACTTTGCCCATGTGCCACCCTCGCACTCAATCCCAACCTTTTGCTCAGGATACGCGAAGTCAAAGCGCCAACGCCTAACGGGGTGAAAGCGATATTCCCGTTCCGGTTGCGGTAAGTTATCCGCTTTGATAAGTAGCAGTAACGTTTCTTCAAGGGCGGATTTCATAACAGCCTCGGTTGCATTTGTTTCTGCCAGTACTCAATCCTTCGTTGTGCAATCTCAAGGTATTCAGGATCAAGTTCAATACCGATAAAATCACGCCCCTCTAATACCGCCGCCATTCCAGTCGTGCCACTCCCCATGAACGGGTCTAACACTACACCACCCGTTGGCGTTTTAGTCAGCCGTGCAAGGTAGCGCATCAATGCCAGCGGTTTGACGGTGGGATGGTGGTTTTGGTGAACAGTTTTGCGCTCATATACCTTTTCGTCAGGGTCGCCCCAGTTTGCCGCTGTCACGACGCCCATCCCAACCGCGCTTTCAGAACGCCGCTCCTCCATCCCCTCCAGCCCAGCGTTGCGTTCCGAGCGTGAGGCTTTAGCGCAGTAGAAGAAGCGGGCGGCAGAGCCGGAGGATGGTGAAATATCGCTTTGTATTCCTCTGCCACCAAATCCTGTTCCAAGAAAACTATTATCTGCTTGCGTTCTAATTGAATCTTTCCAACTACCACCCGACTTTACATTCGGAAACAGCCCCGTCACCTCATCGCGAGCAGGATTGGGAACCAGCCTAAACATGGCTTGAATATCAGCAGGCATATTGTTATAGGCTTCTTGACTAATTCTCACTGTAAGTCCTTCCATGTTCTTTGTAATGACATTCTCGGCATAGCGTTATTCCGTTATCCAAATCCCATAAGGCGGTGCATTTGCGGGCGTCTTTCCTGTTCTCAATACCGTATTCCTCAATAATTTCAGCCAATGGCTTAAGATGGTGGCTTTCAATATCGTCAACCGAACCGCACCTTACACAAGCCTTATCCCGCTCTTTGATTGCATCCATCCATTTGCGATTTTCTGTCATTCGCCTTATTGAGTCGTTTAACTTGCTACTGCCACCATTCCAGTTGTAATGATTTTCGCCTCGTGTCTTTTTGCCACGATCAGCAGCAATTTCGGGGTGTTCTGCAAATGTCTGCTTAGCTGTAATTGACCGCTTGCGCTTTGACGCCTCGCTCTTTGGAATACCAGTTAGGTGATTGTCAAGCCTGCCAAGTTTCAAGGCTTCTATTTGCGCTTCGGTTTGCCCGTGTAATCTTTGCGCTTCGTATCTATGCTTCATGCAGGCAACATACCTAACCTTTTTCAACTCAAAAGGTCTACGGTATAGTGGCTTGTCGCATATCACACAACTTGTATTAGGCGTTCTCATCAAGCCACCTCGCAAGTTTCCGTAACTGTTCTGGTGTTGCATCATCCCGCAATTCGTACTCATCTTCTGGATAAGACAAAATGACGTTCGCGGGAAAACGACCTGTTGCGTTCTTTTGTTCTCTGTCTGCACATTGTATTTTGAAGGCAGTATTATCCGAGTAATTATCACCAACGGGGCGCTTGTTACCTCTATTCAACTCGTCAAGGTCGTCACCTTCCGCATAAACCCTCCCCCCGTCAATGTTCAATCCAGCAACGCCCCATTTCAAGGCGTTCTCGACATACGTTCCCTCACGGGGTTTGTAGGCAACGCAGATAAGCTCCATAGCGGGCTTCAGGGCTGTGCCCCAGCCGTGCCAGAGTTGGGCGGCGGGCTCTGTTATGTCTATTTGTGACTGGTGTTTGCCAGAATAGTCATTCGGTCTATAACCTTGTTCGTGTTGCAGTTTTGAATAACCCAAAGCGCCATTGCTGCTGTCACCCGTTCCATTCCAAGAAGCATTGCCAGTTTTGAGATACTTGTTGACACCCTTTTCGATGTTATAACTTTTCGGGAATCCGCTCCCGTATACCCAAGCGATAGTGTCTCGTATCTCAAAGCCAGCATCCTCAATAGCGCACACAAGGCGGTGAAACGTGCGTGTACCGCCCATCGCCATAAGGCAGGCACCTGGTTTGGCAACTCGTAAAGCCTCACGCCAGAAGCGTTCACCGGGCACGCCCTTGTCCCAATCTTTGCCCATGAACTCCAATCCATAAGGGGGGTCGGTGATAATCGTGTCAACAGAACACTCGTCAAGCGTGGGCATTATTTCAAGGCAATCGCCAAGTATCAACTCAGTCATCACTCCTCACTTTCTAATCTCAATTCCGAAGGAAGTGTCAAATTCATTTCAACGGCTTTATTTTCTAACAACTTGTATTTATCGCCATAATTTTCTGTCACAGAATAAATATATTGAAACAATCCATAAATCAATTCTTGCATTTCTTTGTTTTCGTAACGTAAATTAGATAACTCCCTATCTACGCCTTCAATCCAAATCTTTCTATCTTTCATCACTCCTCACTTTCTATCTCTCGGCAATCTATTCCACTCATTAATAGCCTGTTCTCTGTAATATTTATCTCTTGTAGTAATTTCACAATTCTCACAAGAAACAGAATACCACCCATCATCCTCGTCAATATTTAGATTCGTGCCACCACAAATAGGACATGGATATATTCGTAAATTAACTTCGTATCCTTTCTTTTGCAACCAGTGAATAGACAACAAGGTTAATTCTTCTGGTTTCCAAATAATCTTAATCATCACTCCTCACTTTCTATCCAACATTCATCAACCAGCGCATAGGGGCATTCGCCACAACTGATTGGTAACTCATCAACAATCACTTTTAGAATTTTCATCACTCCACCTCCTCATGCGTACACGGAACATCTGGCTCGCAATTAGGACAGAACTCTTTACGCCCCGCTTCTTGCGCTCCGAGTTCTTCAATTTCGGCATCAGATAAATCCTTTTTAATATCCATTAAAACATCC
>CAZJLN010000111.1:0-7431 GCA_964546745.1 uncultured Anaerolineaceae bacterium | reverse complement strand
TCTCCCCTGCCTTGCGGGTATAATCAAGCTATGAGCATCGCGGTGATTGGCGCAGGCGCATCTGGCATCTTTGCAGCCCTTCAGGCTGCCTGGCATGGCGCTGCGGTGACCCTGTTCGAGCATAACGATGGGGTAGGGAAGAAGCTGCTGGTCACCGGCAGTGGGCGTTGTAATATCGCCAACCAATTTGCATCTGTAAATAAGTACACCTGTGCTGATCCTGCCTGGCTGGATGGCCTTTTTTCTACCTTCGGGGTGGGGCAGGTCCTGGCCATGCTGGCGCAGTTGGGAATCCCGGTGCGCAGCACGCCGGACGGCTGGTATTACCCCCTCTCTGATTCTGCGCGTTGCGTGGTGGATATCCTTGCGGAAGCACTGACACAGGCGGGTGTGGACCTGCGCCTCAACACGCACATTACCGACTTGCAACACCAGGATAGCCGGCTTTACGTGCGCCATTTCCTCAAAAATCAAACTATCGACGAACCTTTTGACAGCGTAATTGTGGCTTGTGGAGGCAAGGCGTATCCTTCCCTAGGCTCACGCGGAGATTTCTTTGCGGTGTTGGAGCGTTTGGGTCACACGGTTTTGCCCATTCGCCCGGCTTTGGCACCGGTGCTAGTACGGCTGGGGGCGTGGAAAGCATTGCAGGGCGTCAGGCTGGATGTTGAGGCGCGTTTATGGCTAGGCGAGACGCAGCTGGCACACACATGCGGTAACCTGATCTTCACCGAATGGGGCTTGAACGGTCCAGCGGTGATGGACCTCAGTCACCACATCTCTGCTCATCCCGCTACCAAACTTACACTGGCACTGGATTTATTGGCTTATGTGCAGCCCGAATTTGATGATCTCTTGATGCAGAAGCGTCATTCGGAGACAAGCATCCTGGCACTCTTGAAGGCGTTCCTGCCGCCCAAAGTCGCAGCGTTTGCCATTGAAATGGCTGGATTGAAAGAAAATATGCCTTTGCACAAAGTAAGCGCGCAAAATTTGCAGGCGCTGATCTCGCTATTAAATGAAGCACGCTTTGTTGTAGAGGGCGTGAGGGGGTTTGAATATTGCCAGGTGACTGCCGGCGGCGTGCCCATTGCGGAAGTTGAAAGCAACACTTGTGTGTCGAAATTAATCCCGGGTCTTTACCTGGTCGGTGAGACCCTGGATGTTGTCGGTCCCTGTGGCGGGTACAACCTCACCTATGACTTCGCCAGCGGGGCAGCGGCAGGCATCGCTGCTGCGCATCGAGAAAAACAAAACAAGGAGAGATCATGACCATTCCATTTGTAGAGCCGTTTCGTATCAAAGTAGTTGAACCCATCAAGCGTACCACACGTGAGGAACGCGTTGAGCTTCTCAAAACAGCGCATAATAACCTTTTCAACGTTCAGGCAGAGGATGTCTTTGTTGATTTTCTCACAGACAGCGGCACAGGCGCCATGTCTGACCGGCAGTGGTCTGCCATGATGCAGGGCGATGAGAGCTATGCCGGCGCGCGCAGCTACTTCCACTTTGAGCAGGCGGTGAGAGAGGTGATGGGCTTTCCCTATGTCCTGCCGACCCATCAGGGCAGAGCGGCGGAGGGCATGCTCTTTCAGACTTTGGTCAAAGCCGGTCAGGTGGTGCCCAGCAACCGTCATTTTGACACCACCCAGGCGAACCTACTTGAGATCGGTGCTAACCCGGTGGATCTGACTGTGGATGAGGCGGAAGATGGCGAGGCAATCCTGCCGTTCAAGGGCAATATGGATCTGGACAAGTTAGAAACACTCATTAAGAGGGTGGGGGTAGAGAATATTCCGGTCGGCATGTTGACGGTTACCAATAATTCTGCAGCGGGGCAGCCAGTCTCGATGGACAATATACGCCAAACGAGTGAACTTTATCACAAGTACGGCATCCCGTTCTTTATGGACGCATGCCGCTTTGGCGAGAATGCCTGGTTCATCAAATTGCGCGACCCGAAGTATACCGGGAAAAGCGTGAGGGAGATTGCATTAGAAATGCTTTCCTATGCCGATGGCTGTACGATGAGCGCTAAGAAGGATGCCATCGTCAATATGGGCGGCTTTGTGGCGTTTCGCGATGAGAGCTTGAAACAAAGGATTGCCCAAAGGTTGATCGTGCACGAAGGATTTATTACCTATGGTGGGCTTTCTGGCAGGGATTTGGAAGCAATAGCGGTGGGATTGTACGAGGGCACGGATGAGGATTACCTGGCATACCGCGAGGCGCACACGCGCTACCTGGGGGACAAGCTGGTGGAAGCAGGCATGCACGTCTACCTGCCGACGGGTGGGCATGCGGTGTATGTGGATGCGGGCAAGACACTGCCCCACATTCCTCCCTCGCAGTTTCCGGGTGTAGCGCTGGCGAATAGGCTTTATCTGGAAGGCGGCGTGCGCACTGTGGAGATTGGCAGCCTGATGTTTGAGCACCAGGACCCGGAAACAGGCAAAGTAGTGAGTGCGCCGATCGAGCTGGTGCGCTTTGCCATCCCGCGGCGCGTCTATACCCGCAGCCATCTGGACTATACGGGGGAGGTGGCGGCTGAGGTGATACGGCATGCGGATGAGATCCAGGGTCTGCGGATCGAATGGGCACCAGTGCTGCTGCGGCATTTCATGGCAAAGCTGGTATGGGTGAATAACGCGGAAGACTGACGCGCACAACCTTAAAGCTCATAACTTGTGGGTGGGGTGGGTTGAGGGCGAAAATTGAGCGGCCAACAACCAATCAAAAACCAGCGATCAACCCGCCATCTCGGATTGTTTTTTTTCGAAAAATATTAGCTCATGATAAAATTAGGATAAGTTACATTCTCATCCCTGCCAGCAACACAGCATACCAAAAATTTCGCTCATTTCATTAACCAAAAATTGAGGAGGATACTCTTATGAAAGCCTTTAAAGGATTGTTTGGTATTAGTTTATTGATTCTCGTGCAGTTCTTCCATGTCAGCTTAGCCAAGGCGCAGAATACCAACGCATGGATTATCCCTGAAACGATCAGCGCGGGGTCATATCACAGCTGTGGCATCGTGTCATCAGGGAAGGTGGAGTGTTGGGGCGATAATGAATATGGACAGACGAATGCCCCTGAAGGCGTTTTTAAACAGGTCAGTGCAGGTGGATATCATACTTGCGCAATAAAAGATGATGGCACACTTGCTTGTTGGGGATTTGATGATTATGGTCAATCTTCCCCTCCTGAGGGCACTTTTATCCAAGTGAGTGTGGGAGAAGTGCATTCGTGTGGGTTAAAAAGTGATGGAACGCTGGCCTGTTGGGGTTGGGATGTCTATGGTCAATCGACGCCGCCAACCCTCCATACATACATGAATCTAAGTGCTGGAGATTATCATAATTGTGCAGTTCGCTCGGATGGTATGACGATTTGCTGGGGAGACAATGGCAGCGGTCAATCTACACCACCTGCCCAATTATTTAAGTTGGTATCAGGAGGATGGGAACATAGTTGTGGGATAAAACTAAATGGGACACTTGCTTGCTGGGGAAATGATGGGTTTGGACAAGCAAGCCCACCGACCGGAGTATTCCTTTCTGTGAGCGCCTCTGATTACCATTCCTGTGGATTGCGCGTTGATGGCACCATTGCCTGTTGGGGAGATGACGGAGGCTCTGGCAGAGCCCTCCCGCCAACTGGCAGCTTTTCACAAATTACAACGGGCTCCGAACACTCTTGTGGGCTTAAGAACGATGGTACATTTGAATGTTGGGGATATGATAATGATGGGCAATATATTACGCCTGAGGGCAATTATCTACCTGTCCAGGTCAGCGCTGGCAAAGATCATAGCTGCATCTTGCAGGCTGACAGCAGCATTGATTGTTTTGGCTTGAATGACGAAGGTCAGTCAGATCCACCGACAGAAACAGGTTTTAAGGCGGTGGGGGTGGGACTGGCGCATTCCTGTGCCCTCAAGAGCGATGGCACAATCCTGTGTTGGGGAAGTGACGCGGACGGGCAGGCAACTGCACCCACTGGTATTTTTAAGCAGTTAAGCGTAGGACATGAACATAATTGCGCCTTGAATGAGGTGAGTGAACGTGTGTGTTGGGGAAATAATGATGCGGGTCAGGCATATCCTCCCGGTGGGGGGACGTTCTTCCAGACCACCGCAGGGGCAATGCACAGCTGTGGCATCTTCTATGATGGAACGCTTTACTGCTGGGGCGACAACACCTTTGGACAGGCAACCCCTCCCGCAGAGCCTGATGTCGTTTATGTCCAAATTCATGCTGGATATGGACATACTTGTGGCATCAGGAGCGATGGCTCAGTTATCTGCTGGGGATTGAACGATGATGGGCAGGTGGACCCAGGTGGAATGAAAGTTATAAAATTTGGTTTGGATGGATATCAGGCAAAAGAAATACCTGGCAATTTTGTCCAGATTAGCGCTGGAGGATTCCATACCTGCGGGTTAATGGAAGATGGCACGATCGATTGTTGGGGAAAAAATGACTTTGGTCAAGCCATAGCGCCTTCAGGTACATACACACAGATCAGTTCTGGCTATAACTTCAACCTTATTTTGGCAAAGACGGATGTGTATAGTGGTTGGGGAGAGAATGGTTCAGGACAATTTATGTTTTTCCGCGGATTTTTGCCAGCGGTCATGAAGTAGAAGTAGCGAAAAAGTCTGAAACGCAAAACACACGATCATACGAGCGTAAAAGGTAAAAGCTGAAAGAGCAACAACGATCCTCTTTGCAGGAATTGCTAAGTGCGAGGTAAAATGTTGATGGTGAGCCAGAACGAGGTAAAAGGAACTTAACGCACAGTAAAAGACAAGAAAAACATGAACACATTCCAGGCAAACATGATTGAATTTAAGGAGCAACTCAAAAAGGGGGCAATCCAGAAAGCGTATCAGGGGTTAATGGCGACCATGTCAGACTTAAGAAACCACATCGCGGAGAGGCATCCCGAGCTTGTGGTACCAGGTGCGCTATATAACGGATATCTGGACATGACGTATTTTTCCATCCTGTCCCCGTCTTTAAAAGAAAGGGACCTCAAAATCGCTATTGTGTTTGTGTATGATATTTTTAGGTTTGAGATCTGGCTGTCTGGAAAGAATAAACAGGTTCTAGCGAAATATTGGGAACTATTCAGGCGAAATGGATGGGACAAACACGACCTGATTGAACCTGGCAAAGGCATTGATTATATCGTTCAGCATGTATTAGTAGCGGATCCAAATTTTGCTGATTTAGATGCCCTGACACAGCAGGTGGAGCAGGGGGCGCTGCAGTTCATCGAGGACATCGAAGCTTTCCTGTCTGGAATCGATTAATTGAGAATTTAAGGGGTAAAAACGCTCCTGAGCTGTCAAAAATTACCATAATTTGCGCATAGCCACTATATAACAATTATTAGGGGATCTATTAGGAATAAATCTACGCGAAAACGGCTTTAATTTTAGCCAATTTTAGCGTGTTTTGGGGGAAAATTCAACCTGCGGATTACTTGGATGGTTTGGTTGCTCGACGACGGAGTGGGGTGGGCTGGCGTTTAAGCTCGATCCCCAGGCGGTCAGCGGGGGCGTCTGCCAGGTCCTGATCCGTGCCGAGGTAGCGCTCGGTGGTTTGAATGCTGGCATGTCCAAGCGACAGCTGGATCTGGTCGATCTCAGCGCCGCCTTTGCGCGCCAATTTGGCGAAGGTACGCCGAAGGTCATGAGCAGCTAGCTCTGGCATTCCGATTTTGGCGGCATAAAAACGCACCACATCCGCAATCGCCTGATCACTCATAAATCCATCTGAGCGCTGGTAGTCTGTGGCTTTACGGCTACCAGCCAGCTTGTCCGACTTGTTGACCGCGCGGAAGATGCGCGTATTAGCAGGGTAGGGGCCGATCTCCATGCGCAGGGCTTCGTTCCAAGCGTCTAGGCACACTTTAGTCCAGGGTGGCATTGGCACCGTTCGGGTGCGATTGCCTTTACCAACCAGATCAATGATCGCCCAGCGTCCCTCACGCTGCTGCACATGCCGGTTGCTCAATTTTGAGGCTTCGGACCGCCGCAACCCGCAACCGATCAGCACTGCCAGGACAGCGCGGTCACGGATGCCTTTGAGCGTGCTCAGGTCAGGCGCGTTGATTAGATCCTGCGCTTCCTCGCGCGAAAGCCAGTTGCCGCTGCGCACACCGCTGGTTTTGACGCCTTTGACACGCGCAATATTGACTGCTAACAGCGGATCCAACATACCATTATCGCTAATTTCCTGAATTAACTTACGGACAGCGCATAGTTTTAGATTTATTGTGCTGGGTGCCAACTTTTTTGATTGTAAATAAGCCTTATAAGCCTGTACCGTGGCTTTTGAAAGCCCGGGTTTACTCTGTGCTTCGTACCAGCCGAGGAATTCGAACAGGGCAGTACTGTAGACACGCTTGCTGTGCGCAGACGTGAGCGAGTTGATCACCAGGTCAACGATTTGCAGGACTGCACTGCTGCTGGAAGTTAGAGCGTTGTTGGTTCCATGTGGTTCGTTTGTGCCGGATTTGCCTGGCAGAATAATTTCGGGCTCAAGGTTATCCATATAACTCCATTATACCTGTGGATAAATAACTTGTGATAAGAGACATTATCGAAAGTAATAATACCACAGAATAAATAGAACACAAGGGATTTTCTTGTGTTATCATCAAGCCTGAGTTTCTTTTGGAGGTGACGGATGGCAAAACCTGCGGTATTGGTGACGCGAAAAATCAATGAGAAAGGCCTGGCTTTGCTGCGTATGCAAGTGGAGCTGGAGGTGTGGCAGGATGAGCTACCGCCCACGCACTCCCAATTGCTTGCGCTGGTGAGAGGGAAAGCCGGCATCTTGTGCTTATTATCTGACCCGATTGACAAGGCAGTTATCGAAGCAGCTGGTCCGAAGTTGAAAGTGATCAGCACTTATGCGGTGGGGTTTGACAACATCGCTGTTCAAGAAGCCACGCGCAGGGGCATTGTAGTAGGCAATACGCCCGGCATCTTGACTGATGCGACGGCAGATTTCACCTGGGCGCTACTGATGGCAGCTGCCAGGCGGCTTCCTGAGGGCGAACGCCAGGTACATTCTGGCGCCTGGAAAACCTGGGGACCCCAGACGCTTCTGGGCACGGATTTGCCTGGCAGTACGCTCGGCATCATCGGCTTTGGACGCATCGGGCAGGCGGTTGCCAAGCGTGCCAGTGGGTTTGACATGCGCGTTTTGTTCTTCAGTCCCTCACGACAACCCGAAGAAGGCATCCTGGCGGAGAAAGTTGAGACCCTGGATGAGCTTTTGCAGCAGTCCGACTTTGTCTCCCTGCATGTGCCTTTAACTGAAAAAACCCGCAACCTGGTCAATGCTGGCTTTCTGGCCAGGATGAAGCCATCGGCGATCCTCATCAACACAGCCCGCGGTGGCGTGGTGGATC
>CAZJLN010000110.1:0-7491 GCA_964546745.1 uncultured Anaerolineaceae bacterium | reverse complement strand
AATAGTACTTTTTATCTTCTTTTCCATCCCGGTAATACTGTGCTTCCACATCGCAACTGAACGGCCCCAACCCTTGGAACACCTGCAGCATCTTCTCTGAAATCGCCACGATCTGCTGCGCCGGATCATCGGATGACGCACTTCCTGTTTGAGGAGCATCAGGACAAAATCGCAATAGCAGTATTGCAATAATAATAGATCGAATCACCGCATTGTTCCCTACCTTCATGAAACGCGGCATGCCTGAACAGCAAATCATCAATGTACCCTCTAACACAAGCGCCGGGTATTCTCAATATATTTATGGAACTCTCCCGACATCATCAGGGAATAATAATATCACTTTATGATAAAGTATTATTGCATTACTGAAAATTATTACTTGACAAATTAATTGCATTATTGTAATTTTTTAAAAGTAAATTATGCAGCATATCCCGGTACCTCAGGGGCGGGAACTGTGGCGGTAATTTGCCATAATCACGAGCAGCCTTGTTAACAAACAATTCATCAATCATGGCTATGATACAGAGCAGCATCAATCGACTCTCAACCGACCTACTTATCATTGGTGCCGGCGCTGCCGGTTGCGCTGCCGCTGTCGAAGCGCGCCGGATTGATCCCGACATCAGCATCCACCTTATGGAAAAGGCGCAGATCGAGCGCTCCGGCTGTCTCGCGTCAGGCATCAATGCCATCAATGCATACCTCGCCGATAATCAGACCCCGGACGACTATCTGCAATATGTCAAAACGGATTCCCACGGCCTTGTCCGCGACGACCTGGTTTATACCATTGCCTGCGGGGTTAATGCCGCAACCTCCCACGTAGAATCCTGGGGGCTCCCCATTGTCCGGGCCAACGGAAAACCAGTACAAAAAGGGCCCCGCAGTATCCTGATTAAAGGTGAAAGCATCAAGCCGATACTTGCGCACAAGGTGAGGGAATCGTCGGTCACTGTCCTCAATCGTGTCGCCGCAACCGACTACATAGTGCATCAGGGAAGGGTCATCGGCGCTTATGGCTTCAATTTGCGCAACGGTCAATTGTATGCAGTGCTTGCCAGACGGGGGGTTATAATTGCCACCGGAGGGGCAAGCGGCATCTACCGGACGGCCAATACCGGGGCAATCGCCCATCGCATGTGGTACAGTCCCTTCAATACCGGAGCGGGATATGCCATGGGCATCCGGGCCGGCGCGGAAATGACTGGTTTCGAGATGCGTTTTATTCCCACGCGCCTTAAAGATTCGGCGACGCCGACCGGGGTGCTTGCCCAAACCTTTAGGGTTCCCCAGGTCAATCTATTAGGAGAGCAGTACCTCAGGGAACGCTATGGCTTCGGCACAACCAGGAAGGCCACCACCTGCGAACGGCTTCACTATATGCTGAGAGAAATAAAAGACGGGAGAGGTCCGGTATGCTTCAAGGCCGATCATTTCACGGCCGAGCAGATTCATGAATTAAAGATGTCCCTCCTGGACATGTCCCCCGCCTTTGTGTTGCAATGGGCGGCAAACAATATTGACCTTTCCCTCGAAGGCATCGAAATAGCAACCAGCGGTCCGTACATAACCGGCGGGCATGCTCAAAGCGGCTACTGGATCGACCGACACCGGAGGACCACCGTGCCAGGGCTGTATGCCGCCGGAGATGTAGCCGGCGGAGCACCCAAGAAATATGTCAGTGGCTGCTGGGTGGAAGGCTTTATTGCCGCGCAAACCTGCCTCGCAGATAACGCCGTACCGGTTGATCATGCGGTGAGCGATGCAGCAGTCGGACGCGAAGCATATAAGATCTATGAGCCGATCACCCACTTCAAGGAAAAAAAAGAAGGATTCTTCCCCCATGAAATAGAAACCAAGCTGCAGAAGCTTATGGACGAATACGCGGGCGGCATCCACACCTTCTATGAGATTCACCAGCGGAGGCTGGATATCGCCCGACGGCTGCTCGGGGAGTTGAAGGGTGATGCTGCGCATCTCCTGGCCCGGGATTTCCACGAACTCAATTTATGCCGTGAAGTGCTGGAACGGATTGATGTTGCCGAGGTGGTGCTTGCCCACCTTGAAGCCAGAAAAGAAACCAGGTGGCCCGCCTATCAGACCCGCATTGATTATCCGGATCGCGATGACACAAACTGGCTCTGCTTTCTTAATTCCATGCTCGACCCCGGGTCCGGGAAAATACGGGTTTTTAAACGGCCGTATCATCCTGAAGCACTTTTACAAGGACTGTCGTAACGGGACGAACACAAAAGGAATGGTTGATCATGACCATCAGGATTGACAAGAAAAAGTGTGACGGCTGCGGGCTGAGCAAGCAGCCGCCCTGCATGAAAATTTGCCCCGGCGATCTGATCTACAAGGACTTCTCTCTCAGAAAGGCGGTGCTGCGGTGCGATGCGGACTGCTGGGACTGCTATTGCTGTGTCAAGGCCTGCCCGAAAGAAGCCATTGACCTGGTTCTAGCGTATGAAATAAGCAATCGGGGCGCCTCTCTGAAACCCAGGGCACTGGATGAACATACGATTGAATGGGTGTTGCGGGATCGGGAAGGCAAGACTTCTGCCTACCGGATGGCAACGCGATACCTGCCGCTTGAGGCGGATGCCGCAGACGAAAAGTTCACTGAAATCGGAGAAGGTATTTAATGCAGTCACCTTATTGTGGTGACGAGGAGCATATCCCCTATGGTTAAAGATAAGGCAGAGAACATACTGGAACTGATCGGCTCTACCCCCATGGTGAAGCTCAACCGCCTGGTTCACGATGACATGGCGGACATCTATGCCAAGCTTGAATCTTTAAATCCGGGGGGAAGCATCAAGGACCGAATCTGCCTGGCCATGATTGAGGATGCTGAAAAAAAGGGGTTGCTCAAGCCCGGGGCGACCATTATTGAGCCGACCAGCGGCAATACCGGTATCGGCCTGGCGATGGTGGCCGCGGTTAAAGGATACAAGCTTATTCTCACCATGCCGGATGCCATGAACCTGGAGCGGGTATTCATTCTGCAAAGCTACGGTGCGGAGGTCGTGCTCACGCCGGGCGAAGATGGGATGCTGGGGGCCATTGAGAGAGCAAAAGAACTGCACAAACGGATCCCGGAAAGCTTCCTGCCCCAGCAGTTCAACAACCCGGCCAATCCCGAAACACACCGCCGCACCACAGCCCGGGAAATTATAGCAACCATGGGCAGTACGCTTGATGCCTTCGTTGCCGGGGTGGGTACCGGAGGGACACTGACCGGGGTGGGCGAGGTGCTCAAGGAACACTATCCCCGGATCAAGATCGTTGCCGTTGAACCGGCTGATTCGCCGGTCATCTCAAACGGAGCCGCCGGAAGTCATCGCATTCAGGGCATAGGACCTGGCTTTATCCCTGAGGTGTTGAATGTCGATCTTATTGATCAGGTCATCACGGTCACCGACGAAGATGCCTATGAAACAGCCAAAAGACTGGCGCAAGAAGAGGGTCTTTTCATGGGCATATCCGCAGGTGCAGCTGCCTGTGCGGCACTGACCGTCTCCCGGACTTTGGGAAGTGGAAAAACCGTGGTGGTCATCTTCCCCGACAGCGGTGAACGCTATTACAGTACCCGGCAGCAGTTCGAAGAATAATGCGACCGGCAAAGCGGTGATGGAAAAATAATGCTCATACCCCAAAAGATAGCGGATGAAATACCCGCATATAAAAAGAACCTGGAGCGGTTTCTCGCGGGGGAACTGCAGGATGACTTTTTCCGCGGCATTCGCGTCCCGTGGGGCTTTTATGCACAGCGGGGCGGAAAATTGGTTATGGCCCGCCTGCGGGTACCCAATGGCATCCTGACCGCAATACAGCTTGACCGACTCGGGAGGGCGGCCAACCGATATGCCGACGGCGCGCTGCACCTTACTACCCGGCAGGACATACAAATCCATAACCTGCCGGTGCAACGCACCATCGACCTGATTGAGGATCTCAAAGCGGTGCATCTTTCTCCGCGGGCAGGCGGGGGCAACACCATCCGCAACATTACCGGCTGCTACCGGTCAGGCATATGCGCGCGTGAGCAGCGCGAGGTCTACAAAACCGTCTGGGGCCTGACTGAATATCTGCTTTCCCTGGACGAATCGTATGCCATGCCGCGGAAACTGAAAATCGCGTTTTCAGGGTGCGAACGGGACTGCGCCCTCACCGGGGTGAACGATATCGGATTCATTGCCCATGCTGACGGATTCAAGGTTTTGTGCGGAGGAGGCATGGGCGCCAAAAGTAGCGTGGGGAAGGTGCTGCATGAATCAATTGACGAAGGAGAAATCGGCTACATCGTAAAATCCGTCATCCATGTGTTCAATACCCATGGCGACAGAAAAAAGAGACACCATAACCGGCTGCGCTTTCTCATCGCTGATCTTGGCTGGGAACGTTTCGGACAGCTCTACCGGGAAGAGCTGCAGAGGATAAAAGACAATGAACCTATTGCACTAAAAACTGCGGATGAACTTCCGCCACTGCCTTCTCCGGGATGCCCGTCACAGGAGCAGGATGCTCTCCGGCATCAGGATGAATCGTATGCGGCTTTCCTCACCTGCCATACCGAAAGACAGAAGCAGGAGGGGTATTATGCGGTGCATCTGAGAATCCCCCTGGGGGAGATAAGCGGCGACACCTGCATTTCCCTCGCCGCGCTGAGCGCAGCAATGCCGACGATTTCCTTCCGGACCACCCAGCGGCAGGACCTGGTCATCGCCAACGTACCGACAGCGAGCCTCCCGCAGGTCTATGCAAAAGTTTCTCCCTTGTTTACACTGGCCCCCGCACCCACCGCGTTCATTGACAGCATCTGCTGCAAGGGGGCAACCACCTGCAATCTGGGCATATGCAACAGTGTGGGATTGGCATCAGAAATTTCGGACAGCCTGGGAAACATCACGCTCGAACCCGAGACGATGCGACGGGTTACCTTCAATATAAATGGCTGCCCCAACGCCTGCGGACAGCACCCCATCGGCATCATCTCCTTTTCAGGGATGGTGAAAAAAATTGCCAATCGCTCAGTCCCGTTTTACCGGATATACCTGGGAGGAAAAAGTAACGGCGAGAACACCGTTCTGGCCGAACCGGTCGGCGTCGCTCCCGCACGTGTCATTCCCTCCCTGGTCGGCGAGTTCATCGCTGCGCTGCAGGGCCGCACCGGGGATGAGGACCTGTATAGCTACGTGACAACCCGGGGGAAAGAACAGATGAAGGCGCTGATTGAGAGGTATGCGCAGGTGCCGGCGTACGAAGAAGATGCCAGCTACTACCGGGACCGCGGAACATCTGAGGATTTTTCCCTGGAAGGCCTGACCGAGGGAGAATGCAGTTCCGGCGTGATTGACATGATCGAGTCCGACCTGGAATCGGCCAGACAATTCTTGTTGCAGGCTCGGGACAATGATCCCGACTTGTCCATTGTAAAAAAGGCCCTGCTCTTCGCCGCCCGCGCCCTTCTCGTGGTGAAAGGTTCGGATCCACAGGAAGAGTGTGATGTGATAAACGAGTTTGTGCACAAGTTCGTAAGCACCGGCATTTGTTCCCCGGACTTTGAGAACCTCAGGGAGGTGTTTCAATCAGTCCATAGCAAGACGATTGCACGGCAGGCCGCGTGTGATTATGCAAACCGACTCTATCATGAAACACTCGAAACCTATGCCCTCATGGACAGCAATTTCAGTTTTCCGGCACGCTACCATGCGAAGAAAACATAGCGGGCAGATGCAGGCGGCGCGGTGGGCGTTTTATTATGGAGTGATACGATAAGCGGCCAAGTAAAGCGGCATGAAGAACGCATCGGTGAGCGGGTGTTTTTTTATTGTTAAACTGGTCCAGGGTCCCGGTAGGCGCTTTGTCAATCGTTACTGGACGACCATTTGCTGATTGACGATTACCGGCATCCCTCCAAGTCTTTTCTGTAAAATTTCACACTTGCTTGTTGCCAGCCGGGAAGGAACAGACAGCACCACTTGATTATCCTGGTACTCTATGTCAAAATCCTCCCCGGGGTAAACGGTTCTGCGATCGGCATAGCGATCCCACTCCTGGAACGTGTCACAGAGGAACAGTAAAAATGCGATCGGCGCTGCATGGAAATCTATCCTGTTGGTAAAACGCGGATAAGACGGATCGATGTTGTGCACAAACAGGGCGGCAGCGGCTGAGGCCATGTCCAGTTCACGAATCGCCGCATGAGACCGCATTCCGCCTTCTTCCGCCTTTCCTTCAGTGCGCATGGTATCCCTCTCCTGGCATAGCGCATCCATGACTTTCAGCTGGGCGAGGGCACCGATGACCCCGTGATCCACCCGGTTACGCTCCTGCAGCCATTCATAATAATCGTTGACATCTATTCCGAGCTTCCATTCATCCAAACGTTTCTGGATGAGATCGTTCGCGCTTCGGCCATCGCACAGCACCTCAAGATTTGCCGGACACGCCTTCTGCTTCAGCTGCAGCGCATCAGGATTGATTTCAGAAAGAATCCCGTTCATGATGCCGATGAAGCCCTTGTGAATATTTCCCGCAATTTCGATGGGGTACCCCAGGTCATGGGTGGGACCGATGAGTTTCCACATCAGCGCCGGGTTATAGGATATTGTCTGGTTCTCCGGAAAGTTGATCCTCTTCAGCAAATACACGCCGATGAAGAAGGTGTGAATGGCATGAACAATGTGGTCTCGGTTCCACGGCTGCAGTTCCTGGATTTGCGGTTCCATGCCCGCCAGGTCGGAGAGAAACAGCAATATTTTCTCCTTCCGGTCATGCTGGAGAATCTTTTTCATCAACCCGAACGAGGTGCACTGTCTGGCCTTATAGGCGCTGTGGTAGTATTTTTCGTGGTTCTCCGCGAAAGAATTGGTGAATATTTCATATTCCTCGGCGGTGAGGTTGAGGTCATAGTCGTCAAACAGCGTTTGCTGAATATCATCTAAAATCTTTTTACCAATATGCATGTTCATCCTCGCCGGAAGGCGGGTCGGTGAACCGCCCCCCATCGGTGAACCTCTCTCCATTTGCCGCACGTGACGGCATACGCCATGCAAATGACATATCCGTTGCTCCCTGCACATGTGCCCGGTCTTTCCCGAACACCTCACACGTAAACGGCAATGGGGCTGCGCTCTAAGATGTCTCCCTCGGCGCTGACCACCACTTTTTCCAAGGGTATCGTGACGCCGGCCTGCTCCATTCCCGCCTTGACCATCTGCGGCAGGCCCTGGCAGCAGGGGACCTCCATCACCACCACCGTAACACTCTTGATGCCTGCGGTCTTAAATATCTGGGCAAACTTTTCCCGATACAGGGCAGCGTCATCAAATTTCGGACAGCCGATCATCACCGCCTTGCCGGCAAGAAAGTCCCGGTGAAAGTTAGGGTAGGCAACCGGCGTACAGTCGGCGGCCACCAGCAGGTCGGCATTTCTCAGGAAGGATGCGCCGGGCTGCACCAGTCGTATCTGTACCG
>CAZJLN010000109.1:0-7516 GCA_964546745.1 uncultured Anaerolineaceae bacterium | reverse complement strand
GATGTGGTATTAGGGATCGGTCAACCCCATAGCTTTAACTATGCCTGGGAAAAACACCGCGAATGGCGGGAAGAGTATTTTGGTGATCCTGGCAAGGTGGTTGGTAGAAGGCAAGGTGTCATTCCTTTTACGCGCACACCCTTTTCTCTGGTAGGGTGTGGATTCATGGTCATTGGAGATGCAGCCAACCAGAATAAACCCTTCTCAGGTGAAGGCATCAGCTCCGGGTTCACCGCAGTTAAGCTGGCAGTGGATGTTGCAGACCGCGCCTTGCAAAAAGTTAAGACCGACCTTGTGAGCTTATGGGAGTACAACCTTGGGTATATGCGCGGTCAAGGTGCAAAATTTGCTGCCTCGCTTGCACAGCTGCCAGCCGCGGCGGAACTGGAAAGGGAAGATGTGAATTACCTGTTCAGAAAAGGCATCATTTTCTCAAGTGAAGATTTTGAAGAATTGAACCGCGACTATGAATTGCAGATGAACACTAGAAAGCTGCTGCACATCGCATTCACTTTGATCTGGGGGGTTCTCACCGGGCAATTTAAAGCCCAAAGCCTGGTGCGCTTCCTGAAAGCATCGCTTTTAGCTGGAAAAATCAAGCAGCACTATCTACAGTATCCAGAGGATCCTTCCGGTTTTAATGAATGGGTCAATAAAGCCAAAGCATTATGGCAGGACTGATGAGGATCGGTTTTTCTGCAATGAAGGTGAATCATCCTCCTGTTAACTAATTACAAGCACAAAGAATTCAAGGACGCAAATGCCTGAAAAACCCAGACAAATAACAGTTCTCACGATCGAAGGGATGAATTATGCAAGGCGGTTAACCGCAAACAGCCTGCAGGGATTAGTAAACCGCAGGGGTGCGCTCCTTTATCTAGATTATGGCAGTTATGATGACCCATCTACCCGCCGCACCAACTCAGTGCAGATGACGGAAGAGGATTGGTTCAATAAATACCGGGCAGTGCTTTTGCATAATGATCAGGATAACCTGGCTTATTTCAAGCATGAATTTCAGCTAGAAATTGAAACCCTTGATTCACTTGAATCAGCCATTCGCATATTCAGAGACGATCTGCAAGGGATGGTCATATGGGACCCTGAACTGCCAGACAGCATTAACTTGGCATTGATTTATGCTGGTTTGCACAAGCTTCTAGTTGTCCATCCTGACGATGCTGACAAGCTGGGTAGTATATTTGCGCTGCCTGTTGTCCAGGACCTGAGGAGGCGCTTTTCAACCCGGCTAGATCTTTATCAATGGGCATTTAAAAACCTGTTTACCCTTTGCACTCGAGGCAAAGCAGCCCATTACGAACCTGCCTGGCAAAGGGCTGAATTCACCGATTATATTGTGCAGCAAAACCTGTTTACCTTCTGCCTCTCCTGCCATGAGAAAAAAAGCATTGGCAGCTTTGGGCAAAAATTGCTCCTGCTACTGATAGGCGGACCACTTTGGCTGCGCAATTTATTATTTGATACGCGGTTGGATGCTTTTGTCCGCTGGTGCGGTTTGCGTTTGCAGGAAGTGGGGACTAAAGAGGTGGCGCTGGGAAACAGGATTCAACGCCATGTCAGAAAGACCTGTACAGAAGAGAAAGAGAACCCTAAAGTCTCAGGTCATATTCCATTTAAAAGAAACATAGCACATATTTCAGAAAAATATCCGACCATCTTTGGCTGGCACAGTGACCGAGATGATGAATTGGCATTCATGTTGGCGATTTCTGCCAATGGATTGAGGTTAGCGCCAAGTTTTTTAGCCAGCAACTTCTCCTTTCACTCCAAATTAGATGCGAAAATACCTTTCAAGCAGCAATATCGTACGCCCGACCAGGTGGAATTGGAAAAAAAGATCTATCTCACCTTTACCCTCTCAGATGGCGACCAGCTCACGCTGATGAACACCGCAGAACTCGGCAACTGGCGCAGAGAAGAAAGGGGAAAAGTGCCTTTCAATTGGGAAGTGCAACCCCTGCTGGTAGAGATCTCGCCGGCCATGCTTGGGTTTTACTATCAACACCTTAGCGATGCTGATATGCTGGTAGCGGGTCCTTCAGGTGCTGGTTATGTGATCCCTCCATTGGTACCCGATCTTCAATCGTATCTAAATGCAAGTAGCACATACTGTGATCGAGCAGATATACGAATTACCACCTCATACACTTCCAACCCTCCCCGGAGAGTGCTACGAGATCATGGACATGCTACAGGCAATTTTTTGGGATTTATAGCCGGGTACTTTCATCTGAACAAGACGCCCATGGAGATGGCAGGTGGCAAACCTTTTGTTTCCTATGCCTGGCCGCATGTCACCCAAATAGGTCTTCCAGCGGAAGAAGTACTCAAAGGCATTCGGGAATTGATCGAAGCCCCAGGCAAGGTCCCCCGCTTCATCGCCTGTCATCTGTTTGCTTACCGTACCACGGTAACAGATGTATATCAATTTGTGCAATCCCTTGACCCTGAACGGGTTAAGGTGGTCCGAGCAGATGAATTTCTTTACGCTGCTGAAAAATTTATGCAAAAGGAGAAAAGATCGTGAACAATACCCCCGCTTCAGAGAAACTTGGCAATAAACTTAAGGTGCTTTATGGGATTGCAGACCTGGGCATCCAAGCTCTAACCGCTTCCATTCAGTTTTGGATGCTGTTTTTCTTTACGGATGTTGCCCACATCGACCCTGGTCTAGCCGGCACTGCCCTGATGGTTGGTAAATTAACCTGGGATGCAATCAACGATCCCTTCTTTGGATATCTCTCGGATAAAACCCGCTCACGCTGGGGCAGGCGCAGACCTTGGCTGCTCTTTGGGGCAATCCCGATGGGTCTGGCCACCTGGCTGCTCTTCTCCATCCCGGAAGGGTTGGTAGGTGTTCGGGCATTTCTGGCAGTGTTGCTCTCATTCCTGGTATTCGACACCTTCCATTCCATGGTATCCATCTCTTACTATGCCATGACGCCTGAACTGACCCTGGATTATCGCGAACGCACCTCCCTCACCACGGTGAGAGAAGTTTTCACAGTATTGGGTTACATCGTAGGGGCTGGTATCACCAAAATGGTTGCCGATATCTACCAATCTAGCTTCGGCATCACCACACAGCAATCCTGGAGCGCTGTCGGGGCTACATTTGGATTGGTGGCAATCATTACAGTTCTAACCACTGCAGTCAGCATCCGGGAGCGTAAACGATCAGAATTTGCCCCCAGCAAAATGCCTCCACTCGAAATGTTCCTGATCACTTTCAAGAACAAACCCTTCATGCAGTTGATGGCTGCCCAACTGCTTTCAAGTTTCAGCTTCACACTGCTCACCACGCTCCTTTCATATTACACCATCTATCAAATTAAAATGGAAAGCCAACTGACCATCATCATGTTATTGTTATTAGGTTTCATCGGGTTATTCTTGTTCCCTTGGCGGTATATTTCCGACAAGCTCAATAAAGGACCCTCGTATGCGCTTGGGCTGTTTATCGCCAGCTTGGCTGTGATCGCTACTTTCTTTTTCCCCAACCAACCCACACCGCTCATTTTTGTTGTAGTTGCTATTTCAGGCATTGGATTTTCAGGACAATGGGTCTTTCCATGGAGCATGCTGCCCGATGTGATCGAATATGACCAGGTCATGACCGGGGAAAGGCATGAAGGTGTCTATTATGGCATGTGGTCCTTCCTGGGTAAATTTACCGGAGCATTGGGGATTGCTGCCAGCGGTTGGGCACTCAAACTGTTTGGGTATGTGGCAAATCAACCTCAACAAACGGAGCAGGCACTGCTCGGCATCCGCTTGTTCTTTGGTCCCGTGCCGGCAGTGGTGTTGTTGATCAGCCTACCTCTGCTGATCTGGTACCCGATCACACGCAAATCACATGCGGAACTACTGAAAAAGATCGCCGATAACGAAATTAAGGCTCCAAAAGAATATTAGAAAAATAGTACATTCATAGAAAATTCATAGAAAACACCTGGGGTCGATCGTTTGGGTCGAGGATTCAATGCAGACTTGGTCTCTGTTTTTTTTACATGTCATTTAAGGTAGAATCGACCGCATGAGCAAAAATTTTCCCATCTATCTTGATTACAACGCCACCACACCCATTGAAAAAGAGGTGGCGGATGCAATGCAGCCTTATTTGTTTGGCTTCTACGGCAACCCTTCTAGCATGCACTCCTACGGAGCCCAGACCAAACTGGCAGTTGAGAAAGCGCGTGCCCAGGTGGCTGGGCTTCTGGAGTGCTATACCGAAGAGGTGATTTTCACCAGCGGTGGCACTGAAAGCAATAACTATGCTATCCGCGGAGCAGCTTTTGCTTACCAGAAGCGTGGGCGACATATCATCACCTCTGCCATCGAGCATCCAGCTGTTTTGGAAGTCTGCCGATATCTGGAGACACAGGGTTTCCAGGTCACCTATTTGCCTGTAGACGAATTTGGATTGGTGCATCCTTCAGACCTGGCGCAGGCACTGACGCCTCAAACCATCCTGGTGAGCATCATGCATGCCAATAATGAGGTCGGAACGCTGCAGCCTATCGCTGAACTGGCGGAACTTTCTCATGCAGCTGGCGCTCTATTTCATACCGATGCTGCCCAATCTGTAGGCAAGGTCAAAGTCCATGTCAAAGAATTGGGAGTCGATCTGCTCTCGATCGCCGGGCATAAGCTTTATGCACCAAAGGGAATTGGAGCTTTATACGCTCGCAAGGGTGTATATCTGGAGAAGCTGATGTTTGGTGCAAATCATGAATCAAATCGACGCCCAGGCACAGAAAATGTGTTGGAGATTGTCGGCTTAGGTAAAGCATGCGAAGTAGCAAATCGCGATTTGGACCGCAATATACAGCATTACCAACAAATGCGCGACTTGTTGCACGAAGGCTTGATGCATGCATTGCCTAAAGGGAGCTTTAAGCTCAATGGGCATCCGCAAGAACGCCTGCCTAACACCCTCAGCCTGGCATTTCATAAAGTAGAAGCTAACACACTGCTCTCAGAAATATCAGATAAGGTAGCAGCATCTGCGGGTGCTGCCTGTCATTCAGATGAGATTGACCTTTCGCATGTGCTGGTTGCCATGCAAGTACCTGTGGATTATGCCATGGGGACAGTGCGCTTTAGCACGGGCAGGGGCAATGATGAGCTGGAAATCGATGAGGCTGTCAAGATCATCACTGAAGCGGTCAGCCATCTTCTACCACAGCAGACCGATATGCCAGTTTCTATCGGTGAGGATAATTCGCAAATTAAACTGACCCACTATACCCAAGGCTTGGGTTGTGCCTGTAAGCTGCGACCTCAGGTGTTAGAAAAAGTGCTGGCGAACTTACCACCAGTTCTGGACCCACGCGCTTTAGTGGATGCTTCAACATCGGATGATGCTGCAGTCTACCAGCTTACAGATCAGCTAGCAGTGGTTCAGACGGTCGATTTTTTTACGCCAATCGTTGATGACCCCTACTGGTTTGGTGCTATCTCAGCAGCTAATTCCATTTCAGATATTTATGCCATGGGTGCTGTACCCCTCTTCGCATTAAACATTGTTGGCTTTCCCTCTAACCGCCTTCCGCTTAAAGTGCTTGAGCAGATCTTGCAAGGCGCACAGGACAAAGTTGCTGAAGCAGGGATCAGTGTCTTGGGCGGACACACTGTTGATGATACCGAGCCAAAATTTGGCATGGCAGTGACTGGTGTGGTGCATCCTCAACAGATCTTGCGTAACAATACAGCTCAAGTGGGGGATGTTTTAGTCCTCACCAAGCCTTTGGGCATGGGAATTCTTGCCACTGCCATGAAACGCGGACTGGCAGATGAAGCACTTATAAACAAAGCCATCCAGATCATGGCAGCCCTCAATAAGCCTGCTGCTGAGGTAATGACATCTCTGATAGTGCATGCCTGTACGGATATTACCGGCTTCGGGCTGTTGGGTCACTTGCATGAAATGGCAGGTAGCAGCGAGGTGGATGTGCGTCTGAAGTGTGGTACAGTCCCTGTCCTGCCTGAAGCGAGGGCATTTGCGGCTGCGGATGTGGTACCTGGTGGTACGCTCAGTAATCTCAGCTTTGTGGAATCCTTTGTGACCTTTACCGAGACCATCTCACGCATTGACCGCATCCTGTTGGCAGATGCCCAGACATCTGGAGGCTTACTGATCAGCTTGCCGGAGGGTAACTTGAATGACCTTTTGGCTGGAATGCATGCACGTGGCGTTGAGGCAGCTGTCATTGGTCAAGTTATTCGGGCTGGAAACGGTAGGATAGATGTCACTCTGTAAATAGAGATCCTGAAAAATTTCTGAGTATTTTTGTCAAATATATCACTTAAGATACATATCTAGGTTTTTTCTAGATAAATCGGAGTTTGGATTCGAATGATTGGATATCCTCCCTTCAACTCATTCTATTTCCAGTCATGTTTCTCAGCAAGCCCCGTGATCTCTGGGAGAAAAGTTTGTTATCTCTCCTCGACAAACCAACAATATGCCTACCATACAGCTTGACTCACAGACTAGCAGACTCACGAAGTGGGCAAAGCAAACGACAAAGACTAAAGACTTAAAAATCAATCCACCGTCAGCGTCTTACTCAAATTGCGTGGAAAATCAGGATCGTACCCTCGTGCCACCGCCATATGATACGACAGCAGCTGCAGTGGGATCACTTCCAATAGCGAGGCAAAAGTGGGGTTTGATGCTGGGATGCGGATCACATCACTGGCATTCGCTTCCAAGCGTGGGTCTGGCTCTCCGATGGCGATGGCTCTTCCACCTCTGCAGGTCACCTCGTTGATCCCGCTCACGATCAAAGGAATATCCTCTGGTCCAGCAGAAAACAAAATCGGGAAACCCTTCGTCACTGCTGAGAGGGGACCGTGTTTAAATTCCGTTGAAAGCATGCCTTCACAATGCGCATAGGTAATCTCTTTTAGCTTCAATGCGCCTTCCAATGCCATCGGGTAGGTGGTACCGTACCCCAGGCTGTACAGGTTTTCCCAGGTGTTGATCTCCGGCACCAGTGCTCTCACCTGAGAGTCGCTTTCTTGGATGGTTCTTTCCATTAGGTCGGGCAGGGTATCCAACGCACTCAGGTCGTGTCCGCCCATCTGCATCGCCAGATACATAAAGCTGATCACCTGATTGGTAAAGGTCTTGGTCGCCGGCACGCTGATCTCATACCCGCAAGCCAGCGGCAGCCATGCGTCTGTGGTGCGCATCAAGGTCGACCCGATCACGTTTGCCAGCCCAAAACAGGTCATCCCCTTCGCCTGTGCCGCCTGTAAGGCGTTCAATACGTCCTTAGTCTCTCCCGATTGGCTCACAAACACGCCAACATCGTTTTTCCCAACAGCCGGCAGATATTGTGGCACAAATTGAGGTGCTAAAACAGGAATGAAAGCGGTATGGGCAAGTTGGGCAAAATACACTGCGCCCGCCAAACAGGCATGATAGCTCGTCCCGCAGCCAATAAAATACACATGTCGTGCTCCCGCGATCTTTTCTAGGATTTTG
>CAZJLN010000108.1:0-7591 GCA_964546745.1 uncultured Anaerolineaceae bacterium | reverse complement strand
ACATATTCAACAGATTAGCCATTACCTTACGCTGGACGCAAAATTTCGATGATGGCTCCGGCCAGTTATTTGGACTCTTTTCATATTCACTGGGTGATTATTGGGATATTTTTGGCACCGCAGCGATTAACGTGGGAAATGAAGATACGGAATATGGCGGTGTTCTTAATTATCAGGCAATGCTGGGCATTAAATTCAATTTGTAATTTTTATGGATCATGACATCGCCAGCTAATCACCCGGAATGATTTTTAAAAAATTTCCGGGCATTAAGAAATCTCGATGCAAAATTCAAAAACAGACGTCGATTACTATACTAAAGTTTTTATTTTAACATGTATTTCTTGGTTTTTTACATGGAGTGTCATTCCATTTTTTCTGTATGAAGGTGTCTATTCGGATATCATTGAATGGATCGCGAACACACACAACAATTTTTCCTGGGGGTATGATAATCATCCGTATTTCGGGGCATGGGTCATCGGATCGGTTGATTTGGGGGGGGATTTTCGACTCGCTTATTTGGGTTGTCAGACCTGCCTCTTCGTCTCCGTATTATCCGTTTGGAAACTGTCAAGGTATTTTCTTGCTCCGGCGGAATCATTGATCGCGGTATTATTTATCCTGCTAACACCGGCTTACTCTTTTCAGAACCTTGTATTTTCCCAAGGCGTTATACTCATGGCCATATGGCCATTGATCATCCTTTTCTTTTACAGGGCTCTGCTTAATCAAAAAAACATGGATTGGCTGCTCCTCGGCCTGTTTTGCGGACTGGGATTAATGACAAAGTACCTTTGCGCCTTGTTGTTTGTTCCGATGGCATGGATAATGTTGTTTACCAAAGAAGGCAGAGCTTCCTTTCATCATGCAGGTTTCTATTTGTGCTCTATCGTGTTTTGGGTCATCATTCTTCCAAATATCATCTGGCTTTTCCATAATGATTTCTCAACTGTTGATTTTGCATTTCACAGGACACGCTTGAAAGAAACCGTGCCTATTATTGCTCATATAACGAGTCCGGTAAAATGCGTTGGTCTTATCCTTGCGAACTTTATTGTCGCAACAGCCTTGCTGTTCATTTGTTTTGCGAAAAGATCTCCGGTTTCCATTCCTGCTGTCCCTCCCTTTGCGAGGAAATTTGTTACGATCATAGGCTTGGCTCCCTTTTTGATGATTATCGTGTTCACCTTGTTGACTGGCGCATTTATCAGAAATGAATGGCTCCATCCGACCACCATATTATTCGGTGTTATGATTGTTGTCTATTGGAGGCCTTCTATAAACGAAAATAGAATAAAAAAATGTTTGTCATATGCGATTTGTATTACATTTTTTACAGTTCTGGGCACATTATTCGCCGTGCTATATTACTATCCTTATAAACATAGCGCAATGCAATCCATACCCTTACCCACCTATTCCATAGCCAATGACATTACCCGTGAATGGCACAAGCAGTTTTCTCAAAATATTAAATATGTTGCCGGGCACTTTAGGTTTGCCGCAATCATGTCAGTGTTTAGTCAAGACCGTCCCAAAGCTCTTTTTATGGATTTTCATTACCGTAATCGTTACCCTGATTATAAAGATGATATCGACCGATACGGCGCTATTATTATTTGGAGAGGAAACACGCCTCCAACATGGATGGAAAATTTCAAAAATGAATCGCTAACAACATATCAAACAAGGGCTTACGCCAGGGCTGTCAAACCATGGTTCGCAAAATTTATTAAAAACGTGACCGGAGAAAATCCGTTAACACAGGATATTTCTTTTGCTTTTATTCCACCAAAAGAAGCCTCAACGCAATATTAAGGAGTTCCACGACAACCTATGGAGTCAACCTCATCGAACATCCCAGTAGATATGGTATTTACCTATGTCGACGGCGATGATCCCGTATATCTGGAAACACGCAGCCGGTATCGTTCGGAACTCCCGGATACGACTCCTTCAAAAAGCATCTCGGATTCAGGCGATGTCGACATCCGCTTCCGCAACGTCGGGGAGATTACGTTCAGCGTCAACAGTGTACTGAAATACCTGCCGTGGATCCGCACGATCTTTATCGTGACTGAAACCCCGCGGCTTCCCGTTTCTACGCATCTTCTCAATTCGGGCCGGGTCCGCATCATCGATCCGGCGGAATTCATTCCTTCACGGTACCTACCGACATTCAGCAGCAACGTCATTGAATCGTTCCTCCATCGTATTGAAGGTTTATCCGAAATCTTTCTCTACAACAACGACGACTACATGCATTTTGCTTTCATCCGACCGGACTTCTTCTACTCGACCGGCGAGAATGGAGCTGTTTCCCTTGAACTGCATGCCTATCCGGCTGTGTTCAGGTGGATAAAATGCCAATATTCCCATATATCGAATTATCACACCAACCTTCACACCGTCGGCATTTCAAACGCATACTTATTTTTGAGGAGATGCACGCACCGTCTTGCCGCGCATAATATTTTGGCGCCGGTGCATGCGACTAAAATCTGGCGCAAATCGACAGCCCGGCAGGTGGAGAAGGAGTTCGGATCTATCCTGGAAGAAACCCGCCGCAGACGGTTTCGGGATGCCAGAGATCTCTCCTACTACACTATTCTATACAGCATGGAAAAGAAATGGAATCCTCATGACCGCCTTCATCTGCACTTTTGGGGCAGTCTTTTCGCCCCGAACACGATGTTCGACTTCACGGCATTTTCCCTATTGGGAAACAGCACCCTGTTTTGGAAACGGGTGGCTGGATCGCATGCCCGATTAGCGTGCCTGAATAACGTGCCTTCAATTGAACGCGAGCGATTCGTGGACGTCATGATGAAAAAAGGATTGGGCGATCCGGCGCCGGACACTGTACCGATACTTTCCAAAGGCAAGTAGTTTTCTGAAGGAGCACAACAACGGCCCATGAATACAATCCCAGCGAACATTCCTGTAGATATGGTATTCACCTATGTTGACGGCAGCGATCCCGTACATGTAGAAAAACGTCGCCGGTATCGTTCGGAGTCTCCAGACGCAACGCTATCAAAAACCGTTTCCGATACCGGAAATACCGACATCCGCTTCCTGGATGTCGGAGAAATTACATTCAGCGTCAACAGTGTGCTGAAATACATGCCGTGGATTCGCAAGATCTTCATCGTGACCGATGCCCAGATTCCACCCCTTGCCCCTCATCTGCTTGACTCGGGGCAAGTCCGGATTATCGATCACCGGGAAATCATTCCTGCACAATATCTTCCGACATTTAACAGCAGGGCCATTGGTTCGTTTCTCTATCGTATCGACGGGTTGTCTGAAATTTTTCTCCACAACAATGATGATGTCATGCATTTTTCTCCCATCGATCCTGACTGTTTTTTCACGACAAACGGGAACGGATCACTTTCCCTTGCGTTGCATACTCATCCGGCCTATTTCAGGTGGATAAAACGACAATATTCCCGCGTATCGACGTATCGAACAAATATCTACTCCTCTGGCATTGCGAACGCTTATGACCACCTAAGAAAATGCAGGCACCGTCTTGCCGGTTATGAGATTATCTCGCCCATACACTCGACACTTGTTCTTCGCAAGTCGACAGCCTGGCGCATCGAAGAGGAATTCGGGCCCATCCTGGAGGAAACGCGCCGACGGCGGTTTCGGGATGCCAAAGATATTTCCTATTACACCATCCTATACAGCATGGAAAAGAAATGGAATCCTCATGACCTTCTTCATCTGCATCTTTTCGGGAATTTCTCCGCATGGAGTCCACGTGACCGCTTTTACCGACAGATTTTCAGGAGCCTTTCCTCACCGCATGCGATGTTTGATTTTCCCATAACCTCCGTTTCTGAAAACAGAGATCTGTTTTGGAAAGAAGTTGATGACTGTCAGGCTCAACTGGTCTGTTTGAACAACATCCCTCCAAGCGAACGCAAGCGCTTTGAGGACGTTATGATGAAAAAAGGATTGGGCGATCCTTTGCCGGAATCCGCATCGATGCTTTCGAAAGGCACGTAGTTTTTTGAAGGAACACAACTCATGAATACAACCTCATCGAACATCCCAGTAGATATGGTATTCACCTATGTCGACGGCGATGATCCCGTATATCTGGAAACACGCAGCCGGTATCGTTCGGAACTCCCGGATACGACTCCTTCAAAAAGCATCTCGGATTCAGGCGATGTCGACATCCGCTTCCGCAACGTCGGGGAGATTACGTTCAGCGTCAACAGTGTACTGAAATACCTGCCGTGGATCCGCACGATCTTTATCGTGACTGAAACCCCGCGGCTTCCCGTTTCTACGCATCTTCTCAATTCGGGCCGGGTCCGCATCATCGATCCGGCGGAATTCATTCCTTCACGGTACCTACCGACATTCAGCAGCAACGTCATTGAATCGTTCCTCCATCGTATTGAAGGTTTATCCGAAATCTTTCTCTACAACAACGACGACTACATGCATTTTGCTTTCATCCGACCGGACTTCTTCTACTCGACCGGCGAGAATGGAGCTGTTTCCCTTGAACTGCATGCCTATCCGGCTGTGTTCAGGTGGATAAAATGCCAATATTCCCATATATCGAATTATCACACCAACCTTCACACCGTCGGCATTTCAAACGCATACTTATTTTTGAGGAGATGCACGCACCGTCTTGCCGCGCATAATATTTTGGCGCCGGTGCATGCGACTAAAATCTGGCGCAAATCGACAGCCCGGCAGGTGGAGAAGGAGTTCGGATCTATCCTGGAAGAAACCCGCCGCAGACGGTTTCGGGATGCCAGAGATCTCTCCTACTACACTATTCTATACAGCATGGAAAAGAAATGGAATCCTCATGACCGCCTTCATCTGCATCTTTTCGGAAATCTTTCCGCATGGAACCCTCATCATCGCCTTTATCTGCGCCTTTGGGGGAATTTTTCCGCGCCGCATGCGATGTTTGATTTTCCCATAACCTCCGTTTCTGAAAACGGAGAGCTGTTTTGGAAAGAAGTTGATGACTGTCAGGCTCAACTGGCCTGTTTGAACAACATCCCTCCAAGCGAACGCAGGCGCTTTGAGGACGTTATGATGAAAAAAGGATTGGGTGCACCGACACTGAAAGCCGTTTCGGGATCATCCCGGGAAAGAGAACGCGACCATGTCTGAGACCAGATTTATTTTCCGTGGTTCATTTATCAACATGTCGGCAATGATTCTAAGGATCATTATTTCACCTTTGATGTTGATCGTGCCGCGACTTTTTAATCAGGAGATGTTCGGGATCTTCATCTCGATGCAATCGTTTTGCACAACACTGGCAACGATTCTGGGCCTGAGCATACACTCCGGATTGACATGGTGGATACCGAAACAATCCACGACAGAGGGACTGACGGCCCGGACGGTCTGGAAGTGGCTGCTTATTGTGCTTTGCCTGAGCGCGGGCTTTGTCTTATTGACCGCGCTTGTCTTATCCGCCGGCAAGACATGGATTCCAAGCGGCTTTGAACACGTTACCCCATGGTTCTACGCCATTTGTCTCTTCAGCGTTCCCGGTTCCGTCGCCTTAAGTTACGGTTCCGCATGCCTGATGGGAATCCGGAAACCGCAATATCGCGCCATATGGGAGCAATTTCTTTCCTTTTCCCTCATCCCGATTCTGGCCATCGCCCTCTGGCCGACGGGACTTCCGAATGCCTTGGCATGGAGCCTTTTCGGCGCAAAATGGATTTGCGCCGTTGCCATTCTGGCATACCTTGCAAAACATTTTCCGCCAAGTTTTGAAAGAAACTTGACCGCATTGGATCAAAGTCTGCTTCGCTATTCATTACCCGTGGCGTTCGCGCGGTTAGTAGCAAATGTCATCACGCAAATCGATCTCTGGATGGTGCTTTTCTTTCTCGGCCCCGCATCTGCCGCTGTTTATGGAATCATGCGCATGCTCGCGGACGGCGTCGCAAAAGTCCGGTTGAGTTATGACCCTCTGATCGTGCCGGTTGTCAGTCGCCTGGAATCGAATAACCAACGGGAAAAATTAGGGGATGTCCTTTCCTACACCGTTCGAATGGTATCCATGATCCAGATCGCCGTGGCCGCGACCATGGCCTGTTTTCCCAAAGAGCTGCTGTCCATCGCCGGCGCGCAGTATTCCGCCGATTTGTTTGCGTTTCTTATTCTTCTTTCCGGACGGCTCATCAACGGGATCGGCGAACTTTCTTCTCAGGTGGTTTATGGATTGGGGGAAAGCGCTCTGATCCTCAGGCGGAATGTGATTACATTTCTTTTTGCGGTGCCGGCCGGATTGATGCTTATTCCCCGATATGGACTGCTGGGCGCGGCCATGACCTCGTTTTTGATCATTAGCGTGCAATGTCTTCAAGTCATTGTTCTGCAGACCCGGTTGACAGGCCGCTGGCTCTATAAACTGGAACTGGCGCCGCAAATGCTTTGTCTTTTCGGATTTATCGGAGCAGTTTTTTTCGTTCAGTCCCGATTTGCGTTGTTTCCTCTTGCCTGGAGAATTCCCATTTATCTGATAGTGATGATCGTCTGGGGAACATGGGCTTATAAGGAACGGAAAAACATTATTCCCTCAAAAATATAGGCCAAAACAGTTCAACGGCCTGCGGAAGACAGCTCTCTCCCGAGATTTGTTAAACGATGCTCCGGCATGAACGGGAGCGCCGGTTCTAGCGGACGCAATTTATATCCGGAAAAACCGCGAGACACTCATCCGCTGATGTCACGGGTAAAATAAACGCTGTTCATTTTACCCCGATAAATTACTTTTCTTTTCTTCAAGATCCCTGTCATTAGCAATGCCCAGCAATTTAACAGAATCGGCAATATTGATGAAGAATAAAACCATACAGGCCAGCGCCGCGGAATACAAAATGATGTCTTTGAAAAATATTTCAAGCATCAGAAAGAACGCTATGAGAAGTCTGACTTCCGTTGGTCCGAAAATACCGGAATCAATGATATATTTCCCCGTAACTTTATACCGTAACAACGTAATCAGCATGCTCCAGCCATAGAGAACGATGAGTCCGAATCCTGCCAGTTTCCAGTTACCTTCAACATAAAGCAAATATCCCAAGCCTATTAAAATTATACTTATCCAATCAATGATAATATCGAGTGTAAATCCATACCACTTTCGGGGTTTATTGCGATAGAAGGCAAGCCGTCCATCCAAAGAGTCGCCAAACCAGTTTATCGCCAGACCGAAAACGCCCAGCAGAAGATAGCAGGGATGAATATGAGCGGCTAAAATAAAACCCAGCATCGTGATGACGCTTCCTGCTAAACCGATAAACGTCAACATGTCTGAATTCATCCAGCGAGGAATACGCTGAACAAAAAAAACCAGCGCGCGATGTTCAGGCTTTCTGATTAAATTGGTTCGCGTTCGATCATCTGAAATTGCTTTGAGAACTTTTTCGCCGTCTTTTTTGTGCTTGAGTTTCATGAGGATTCCTTTGTAACAATTTATGATCTTGAAATGGTTAATACGATATGATCGTGTGTTATTCCCGATGAGTTGGTTATTTAATCAAACCCAGCTTTCTACCTTCTTTTCTCAATACGATCA
>CAZJLN010000107.1:7078-7723 GCA_964546745.1 uncultured Anaerolineaceae bacterium | reverse complement strand
GAAGCAGTCTCTTGCGAAGCAGTCTCACAAACCGAGATTGCTTCGTGCCTCGCAACCCTTTACAGGGTGCTACGCAATGACCAGATTGCTTCCTTCGTCGCAACCCTTTACAGGGTGCTACGCAATGACCACATTTCTCTCCCAGTGGACTCGGGAATCCTTGGCAAAGAATTAGATTTTCTGACGCTATATGTTTAATTGTAAAGAGGTGACTCCTCTCGAAAATGCTGGGACTTTGCGTCGCCTCTACTTTTAATATCATAGGTCAAGAATGGAAATCTGACCTACATATTTATCTCTTGTATCTTGTATCTTGCTTCTTAAGTCTTCTGGGCTTTCAACTTTCGACTTTAAGCTGCTCTACCCCCAGCCCTCCACGCTCTGCCGCATTTGCTCGATCTCCAGACTGGCAGCTTTGAGCTCCGCCTGAATTTGGTCTGTACGAGCGGCTTCAGCCCGCACAAAGCGCGTGTAGGGAGCTATAGCTTCGTCAATGCGTGCCACACTGCGTGTCATTTCCTTCTCAAATTCCTTCGTTAGCGACCCCACCAGGTTAGTACGAAGTGAGGACAGATGTTCATGGAACTCGCTCTTCACCTTGCGCCGCTTGGATGGGATGATGATGAACCCCAGTGCCGCCACCAC
>CAZJLN010000107.1:0-7068 GCA_964546745.1 uncultured Anaerolineaceae bacterium | reverse complement strand
TACAATGCCAGTCACATCCGCTGCCATGGTGGTTGCCAGGATGGTGATGACCGCTCCCAGTCCCACCGCGCCTACTTCAACGGCAAGCGATGTTGCCACAGCATTTTGTGCTTCCGTCCCGATGGTCTCAATTTCCAGCTTCTTGTCGTAAGACTCCACCACGTGCTCTGCCTGCCTGCCGATCGCATCCAAAAGGCGATTGCGGTCGTAAGTGTAGCTGGCAGTCAATGGCTCGCCAACGATCTTATCCTTATACTCGCGTTGACGATCCGTCAGGTAGTTGGTCACAGCTTTCCACTGGCGCAGATCGCTCTCCACCAGCCAGTCGATTAGATCATTGACCTTGCCCTCCACCTGCTTGGGGACGTCCGCCACCACTTCACGCTTGAAATCCTGCTGCAGTTGTTCCTTCTTGAGCAAACTACCCACCTTCATCAGGCGGAAGCGGTCCTCAAAGAAGTCATCGCCGCGTTGTTCCATCTCAAAGAAAATGTTTTCCACTTCTGCCATACGCAAAGAGAAGTTTTTTCGTTTATCTTCTTTATAAAGCTCCTGTTGGCGCTCAACATTTCCGAGCAGCTCCAGGTCTTCATTGAGCAATTCACGCTGGTGCTGTGCTGCCTGGTTGGTCTTTTCCACCAGATGCGCTCCCACGCCCAGTGGGTTCAGGAATTTGAGCCTGATCTGGCTGGTCTGATCTAGCGTTTCTTTGATGTAGCGTTCCAGAGCTTCAAAGCGGCTTGCATGCCACAGCGCTGGCTCGCCTGTTTTGGCGCGCAATGCCATGCGTGCGCTCACCGTGAACACCTCAGGAGCAACCCCCAACAGCGCCTGGGTATTCTCCTTAACAAAGCCTTCCACCTGCCTGAGCTCAGCCTCATCCTGCAATAAGTCGACTTTGTTCAAGACGATCACCACTTTTTTGCCCCAATCGCGGATCTGTTGCATAAATGCGCGCTCGCTCTCCGTAAAGGGTCGGTCGACCGAGGTGATGAAGAGCACCAGGTCTGCCCGAGGAACAAAGTGCGTAGTCAGGGCTTCATGTTGGCGGATAATGGCGTTGGTGCCGGGCGTATCCACGATGGACACCTCCGAAAGCAGGTCTACCGGCAGGAGGATAAGCTCCTGGTCGGCTTCCATCAGCTTACGTTCGGACTTCTCGCCAAATCGCAGGATGTTGATTTGCGAGGTAGTGGGGGTGACGCCTTCCTTAAGCAACTTTTGCCCCAGCAGGGCGTTGATGAGGGCGCTTTTGCCGGCGTTGAACTCGCCCACGATCACCAGCAGGAAAAGGTCATCCAGCTGATCGATCGAACGGCCGAGGGTATCCAGGTCATCTTTGGCAGTATCGTAAGACGTCATTTTGACGCGTAGGTCATTGAGGAAACTGCGCTCGCGTTGTAAGAGCGCTTCTTGCTCTGGCAATAGAATTTTCATTGTGTGAACTCCTGCTGCTGATTATAGCACGCAACAAAAACGGGAAAGAGAGTCAAAAAGTCGGATTGTCGAATAATCGGATCGTCAGGTTAGTCTTTGGTCTTGTTTCTTGTTTCTTGCGTTTTCTGTGCTTCTTGCCCTTTCCCTCTCCCTGCGTGCCTCCAGAAAGCCCCAAGGATAAGACTATTAGGTTGAGCGAAAAATTGGATGTCCTACTCACGCCACGCATCAAAAATGCGCTGGAAGGTTTCCGAAAGCTCCTCGGGTAACACACGCGTCTTGCCAACGACCGAGATAAAATTCGTATCCCCTCCCCAACGTGGCACAACATGCATATGCAAATGCTCAGCAATTCCCGCTCCCGCCGATGAGCCAACATTGATCCCCAAATTAAAGCCTTCAGGATGATACAACTTCCGTAGAACCTGAACTGCCTTGGTTGCCAGTTCCATCATTTCTTTCATCGTATCCCCTTCCAAGTTTTCAGGCGTATTAATGTGTTCGTAAGGCACCACCATCATGTGCCCGTTGTTGTAGGGATAGCGATTTAGAATGACAAAACAGTGCTCTCCGCGGTAGACTATCAGGTTTTCAAACCCATCATCCATGGACTGTGCCACACAGAACACGCAGGCTTCATAACTTTTATGTTCACTGATGTACTGCATGCGCCATGGGGTCCACAAATGTTCCATGCGCTTTATTTTACTCCAAAATGCATCAGCCTATCAGAAAATGTGCTCAAATTAGATTAACTCAATCCCAAGAAGCCGTTTCCCTACCTTACCCTTCCTGCTCAGGCTGGTTTTCATGTTTCTTACCCGGTAGCGTCTTCGCAATCAGGTTGCTAATGCCTTTGCCAAGCCGGCTCATCACAAATTTATTGCCTTCGGTAAAAAAGCTTTCCAGGACAGTCTTGAGCAGGTTCTGCGTTTCCGCTTCAAGATGGGTATAGGTTTTGATCACAGAAATGGCAGCGCTGTGCTTTTCCTGGTTCAGCTCGCTGAGCGTTTTTGCACCAGTTGCCTTCAAAATGTCAAACAAAGCATCAATGAATTCTTGGCGCTCCTGCATAGGGATGCGCTCCAGCCAGGCTTTGAGAGTGCGGTTGATCTCCTTACTGCTCTCGGACAAGCCTTCTTCATAGACGAACCTGCTGCCTTTCACCTCCCATGAGAACGGGTCGTGCTGCATAATAAAGGTCTCACTGCTGGCGACCACTTTATAGCCTTCCTTGTGCTCCAATAACATCCCCACCACCGATGACCTGGGCAGGAAAGTGTTGATCTTATCCAACACCCTTCGATAGCCCTCACTTTCCAGAAATGCTGGCTGAAAGCCGGGTCCATCGTTGTTATAGATGCATTCAATGCGATTCTGGCGCCAACGGTTGACTTTTGCACCGGCATATACCGCCAGGTTACCGCCCTTAGAGTGCCCGCCGAGGTATACCTTACCCAAGGTATCGGACATAACGCGATCCGTGTATAAAACCGCCTCGCGTTGTGCGCGTACCTCGTCCATAAAACTCATCTGCAGGTTTTCTTTCCACCCAACCAGGGTATCGTCTGTGCCGCTGAATACCACGAAATGCTGGCGGCTGGTCAGTGAACACACCATAGCTGAAAACTGCTCTGTCCTTTCAAAATCCACCTGGTTGACGTAACCCCACAAGCGCATATCCTTGAAGCGCATCGTATGAGCTGCCAATTCGATTAATTTAGGTGTGAGTTCGTAAAATTGATCCGAGAGGGGGTTATCAGGCAATTCGGGTTGCTTAAAATGCTTAGCCAAATCAGAAATTGTGACATATTCACGTCTGCCTTCTCCAGGAACCATCCCATCCAAATCCATATAGGACAGTATAGATAAGATCAGGTTGTCCACCTCATTGAACTCAGCTTGCTCAAAGCTCAAATCTCCACGCCATTCCAGGTAATCAAAAATGTTAGGCATTACACAAACTCCCAAATTGGTTATTCTGTGTTAATTATAACAACGAAGCCCCTCACAGCATCAGTGGAATGTCAGAATGTCTGATGCACATGCGTTTCAGACTCCCAATTTTATATATCTTTTTCCCTTAATATTGTCTATAATAAATTTAAGATGAGTACACCTGACGTCCAAAACCTGAGCGAATCGCTAATTGACGAGATGGTGGGTGCGGTAGGCTTGCCCAAGACGCGCTTTATGCACCAGCTCTTCTGGCACTTGTTTGGTGGTATTACCGATCGGCTGGCAGCGCTGGGCGGACCTTTCGATCACATCACCGCAGAGCAGGGTCTACCAGCTGGTAGTGCTTGGGCACTGTCCCATTTTTGCCATCCGGCAAGTGTGCAAGGAATGTATCATATCCCTGCTGAGGGACCCCTGCTGGTCGCCACCAATCACCCTGGCGCATATGACGGCCTGGTTTTATTCTGTGCTCTTCAAAGGCAAGATATCCAGTGGATCTCTTCAGATATTCGCTTTTTCAGGCTCTTACCCCATGTGCGTCAGCATATCCTATTTTCGTCACGCGAAGACAGCCGTGAGCGCATGTTAGTCCTACGTAATGCCATTCAACACTTACGGCAGGGCGGCGCACTGGTTTACTTCGCAGCAGGGCACCGCGAGCCCGACCCGGCTGTGTTTCCTGGGGCAAGAGCCAGTATAACAGCCTGGTTGGACGCATTTTCTGCATTCCTGAAATATGTGCCCGGTTTGAAGATCCTGCCATCGGTGATGAGTGGTATGATCACGAAGCGCTGGGCACATCACCCAATCACATGGCTGCGGCGTCGACAGATCGATAAGCAGCGCCTGGCTGAATTCGGACAGGTGATCAGCCAGCTGTTGCGCCCCGGCAAGTTGATGATCACGCCTAAGTTGAGCTTTGGCGCGCCATTTACAAAGGCTGATTTGCGGGCTGAGAACGACGAGGGCAGATTGATGGCGGGTGTGATTGCCCGAGCACAGGCGTTGCTATATGAGCACATGCAGTGCTCTGACCTGTCGCCATCTCCCTCTTCAGCAAACTAATCAACGAATCGTGCTTTTAAACCATACTGGCGGGTTTTTGCCCGCCAGGTATTTTGTTTTTTAGGCTGCTTAGTCTTCAATCTGCTTTATTTGATGACGGAACCACAAGGCAGGCTCTGCCATATAGTGTCGTACAATCAGCATTGAACAGCTGACCTCATCGATCAGGGCGTCATTGAGTTTTCCGAAGATATACTCCGATGAAAAGACTTCCTCTGAAGCGCCAATAATCATCAGGTCGTAGGGAACGCGCTTGGTCTCGGCGATAATGCCATCTAATACATTACTGGCAGGCATCACTAATGTGGTCATATACTCTGGAAGCTCGCCCATTTCCAATTCGATGATCTCCTGCAGTTTGAGCAGCTCATCTTCCTGCATTTCTTCGTCCAGGTTTTCTGGCATCAGGCGCAGAGCTGTGATGGTGACATCCTTATCAAAGGCTAGTTTGGCTGCCATCTTGAGTGCCAGACGTGCATTAGGACCCGTACCGACCGGTACGAGGATATGCTCCAGACCGTTCAGCCCGCGATCGCGTAGGACGCCAACATCACGCTTTGCCATCACCATCACTTCTTTGACAATGTTGTGCGGGATCTTGATGCGGCTCTCATCCACTGGCCAACCCAGCAAGATCAGTTTGACCGGGTTGCGTGAGCTGACTTCGTCAGCAATCCCCTCTTCCACACTGGAAGAGACTTTGACTTTCGTGTAAATTGGGACATTATGCTCCACCGCAATTGGAGCGGTTTTCTTCAACATGCGCTTTTGCAACGCCTGGCGTTTATCCGTTTCTGCTATTAAACTGATTTCTGGTGTACCAGGCAGATTTCTGACCACGCTAAAAAGGCAGATACTGGTATCTTCCTGGTGTTCCGCCAGGCGGGTGGCTAAGGTTACCAGCTCCTTCGCCGTCTGCTCGGTCGATGCAGCCACCAGGATACGCCCACCACCAATAACGTCATTTTGTTTGGCACGTTTATCCGAACGTTTGGCAATAAATTGAGAACTAAAGTAAATCACCGTAAAGATCAATAATATGGTACCAAGAAAGATCAGTGCCTTTTTTTCTGCAAACGCCACAATCAACACCGCACCGCCTGCCGCTAAAAGCGCGGTAAGAGGGAACCATTTCACCTTAACCGGTCTGGGAATATCCGGAAACAGCTTGCGCAGGCGGATCATCGCCAGGCTTGCCCAGAATAAGACAAACATGTAGCCCGCACTGGCAATATAGCTTAGGAAGTCTACGGCACCGAGGGCTGCCACAAAGCAGGCTGCCACCATAATAAAAATAATGGCGACATAAGGCGTGCGCCAATGGCTGAGGCGCGAGAACACTTTTGGCCAAACGCCTTCGCGCGCCAGGGTGAAGGCTTCGCGCGTGGCGGAGAGCATGGCTGAGTTGACCGAGGTCAGAGTTGCCACCAAGCCCGCCGCACCCAGAAGAGGCACCCCAAGCTTAGGCCAGAAGATTTTGGCGGCGTCCGTCAGGGCGGTTTCAGAGCCTGCCAGCTGGTCGAAGGGCACAGTGCCGATGGTGACGAAAGAAACCAACACATACACCAGAGTAGCAATTAACAGGCTGATCATAATGCCACGTGGGATATTGCGGGTAGGATTGCTGACCTCTTCGGCATCATCCGCAATCACCTCAAAGCCCACATACGCATTGTAGACCAGTGCAATGGTGCCCAGAACGACCGCAATATTCTGCGCCAGGGTGTGATGTGCAAAGACGATGTTGCCCGATGTAAAAGTCTCCCAGCTAAAGCCGATAGGACTCACCAGTCCGATGATAATAAACGCAGTAAATACAACAATCAGGAAAGCACCCAGCACAATTTGTAGGTTTCCCGCTTGCGTCACACCCCGGATATGCAGCATTGCCATGATGACAATAATGGCAAAAGCCACCGGGAGCACAGGGAGCGCTGGAAAAAACACCTTTAGCGAGAAGGCAAAACCAACCGCGGATAAGGAGGCATAGAAACCGCTGGAGAGGCAGTCGAGCGTCCCAACCAGGAACATGAATAGCCCGCTACCAAAGGCTTCGCGCACATAAGCCATCGTGCCACCTGTGACGGGATAGGTGGTGGCGAGTTCGGTGTAGTTGATTGCCACCGGCAGGGTGAGCAGACCTGCAATAATCAATGCCAAAACAGCATCTGGACCAGATTTCGCTGCCGCATGCCCTGTGAGCACAAAGATCTCAGCGGCAATCGTACCTGCCGCTCCCATCATAATAATTTGTAATAAATTTAATTGTCTACGTAACTTTCTTTTTGCCATTAAAATTCCATTCGTCCAAAATTATCAACCCATAAAAGGATTTCATAAAGAACAATATTATTAATCATTAATTTTTAGGATTAATCGTGAAAGGTTCTTTACCCAGATTATCTTGCCATATGCATGAAATTATACTCGGTTTTTGCCGTATTCTAAGATCATCCTCCAATAGAATTTAGGGTCAACCTCTTGCAATTTTTAATAATCGGGTGTATATTATCTGCCGTTCAATTTGAATATTAATTTTAAATGAATTCCTACGGTTATTGATGCGGCACTTTGCGCCTGCTTTCATGGCAGTTGGAAATTTGTCTT
>CAZJLN010000106.1:0-7727 GCA_964546745.1 uncultured Anaerolineaceae bacterium | reverse complement strand
CAAGTCGGTTTTAGCCATTGCGATTGTTTCACGCGCGAGGTTAATTGCCCCTTTGTATCCAGCACTGCTGAAAACGCACACACCCTTCCGCAGGTGCCGCAATCAATGCAAACCGAGTCATCAATGATATGCTGAGCCTTCTTTGCCCCTGAAATTGCCAGCACAGGGCAGTAACGCGCACACACCCCACAACCCGTACAAGCATTTGTGATCTGGTAAGCCATTGCTCAGCGCTCCTGTGTGTAGGGGGGTAAACCCAATTCTGTCAGGGCAGCTTCTGGCGGTGCTCCCGTTTGCGCATCCCAGCCCATCTGCTTCCAATAAAGTGAAATGAGTTCGGATAACGGCACAGTCCGCCCCTTATTGGCGCCTTCCAACTGTGGCGGCTGTCCAATTGCGCGATTGTTGACTGCATGACTCAAGGTGATCCCTTCGCGCGCATTAAAGGCTTGGCGAAGGCTTTGGATATTCCAGCCGATTCGCATAACCTGCTCTGGGGTGTTTTGCCAACCAGTCGCAGCGTTCAACCACTCAAAAACAGGGTAGCGATGCACGCCCAGCATGGCAGCGAACAGACAGCCGCCTGCCCCGTTCAGCAGTGCGGTAAATTGACTGCAACCAACTGCCCATTCTGCTTTGACGCTGTCTGCTAGGTACTTCTTGTGTTTCGCATTCAAAGGCGATTTCACCTCAGGTAGGGTATGGACCCTGCGCCAGAGCTGGAACATCTCGTAATACTGGTAGGAGCCAACAGTGTGCCGCCCGGGGGCGGGTTCCACGGCGTAATGCAGCGCATACCCGGGGTCGTTGCGCCCATCATGCATGGCAAGCTCCTGCCCACCTGCATGCACGGCAAAGCGCTCTGAGCCCTTGCCGATCTTCTGTGCTGCTATCTTACTGCCATCTGCCAATAAGTCACCGATGCCCTCACGCTTGATCATCATCTCAAGCAACTTCAAAATCGCCTTTGAATTTCCCCAGCGCAGTTGCAATCCACCCGTATCTTCCAAGCTCAAAATGCCTTTTTCAAAACACTCGATCGCAAAGGCTGCCGTACCACCAGCAGAAATCGTATCCATGCCGGCGCGATTGAGCATCTCGTTGGCTTCAAAAAGGCTTTCCAGGTCTTGATTCATCAGCAGCCCACCTAATGCCATGATACTCTCGTATTCAGGCTTGTGCGTTTCACCGCTACCGCCGTTAAAGCGCGTGCGCCCTCCGCAGCCAATTGGGCAGGAATAGCAGTGATATTTGACATACTCCTTGCGCTTGATATGATCTGGATTGACACTTTCAGACAGTTCTGAGTGCATATCCACATTACTGCCGCCCCAGTTCTTAATCGGTGCATCGCCGGACTCAATACTGTAAAGGTTCAGTCCCATTGTCCCGTACTTGGATAAGAAAATCTTGTATAGGATCCCATCCATGCGCAGGTTGACGGGGAGAATGCGCGTCAGGACGCCCAGCCACCTAGTCCCTTTACCATCCAAAAAGCGCGGTTGAAAGGTAGCAGCCTTTACAAACTTCTCTGTCAGTTTGCGCATTTTTTCAGGATGGACAGCGCGGATTGTTTTGGAACCCTGCAGCACCACCGCCTTCAAGCGCTTGGAGCCCATCACTGCCCCCAAGCCAGAGCGAGCCGCCATGCGACCGTGATCATTGGAGATACCGGAAATGAGCGAAAGGTTTTCCCCGGCAGGTCCAATGGCTGCCACACAGGGTTTTTTGCCAACAAAGGCTGCGTTGAGCCAGTCTTCTGTTTCCCGCGTATCTTTGCCCCATAAGTATGTAGCATCACGCAGTTCAATTTTGTTAGGGGTAATTCGCAAGAAAACTGGTTTCGGGCTAATCCCGCTGAAAAAGATGCCATCATAGCCACACTGCTTGATGGCAGGTGAAAAATTACCTCCACAATTTGCATCTCCCCAGGTACCAGTCAGCGGGGACTTTGCCGCCACCATCCAGCGACCAGTGACCATGCTGCCTGTTCCGGTCAGTAAGCCCGAAACAAATGCCAGAACATTCTCCTCACCTAACGGGTCAGCATGCGCAGGGATGCGCTGGTAGAGGTAATAGGCTGCCAGCCCTAACCCTGATAGAAAATGCTGATAGACATGCTCCGGTACTTGTTCCTCATGCCAGGTAGCATGCGTCAGGTCTACCCAGAGTATTTTCCCCATGACAGCGTTCACGAGAGCCTCCGAGGCTGGAGAAGCAGCGCCTTATCAACACAGAAAAACGCTCGATCATAATCACGATAAACAGGGGAAAAGCAGGTATGTTTTAATCGATATTGTGCTTCCATAAGAGCTTCATTGCGCTTCAGAGTGGTCCCTAACCTTGAGTTTTGCATGCCATCAAGCAAGCAGAGATCGGGGGTATGCTTTTCATATTATACACTGCCTACCGATCACTCTGGTCTATACACCACTTTGACAGAAGAATATGCATGATGCTACACTCAACAAAAAGCATAAGGAGTAGAAAAATGACAATCAGAGAATCAACCGCCATCTGGCGTGGCAACTTAGTCAACGGAAAAGGCAGCATGCGCCTGGGTTCTGGCGCTTATGAAGGCGAATTCAGCCGAGCCTCGCGTTTTGAGGACGGACCCGGTACCAACCCAGAGGAGTTAATCGGCGCAGCGCATGCCGGCTGTTTCTCCATGTTCCTCTCAGCCATCCTCAGTAAAGACGGGCACGAGCCTGAGAGCATCCATACCAGTGCCAAAGTGCACCTAGGAGCTGGCCCAAAAATCACACTCATCGAGCTTTCGACCGTTGGAAAGGTCCCTGGCATTGATGAAGCCACTTTTATCGACTATGCGGAGAAAGCCAAAGCAGGCTGCCCGGTCTCCCAGGCACTTGCCGCAGTAGAGATGCGTTTGAACGCCAAACTGGCATAAACACCTTTTGACCCATAACAAAAAAACAAGCGTGATGCTTGTTTTTTTGTTGTTTCTTGAAAAAATGGGTGTATCATAAGGTATAAACAAGAATCTTTTGGAGGTAACCCATGGCTAAGATAGCATTTACCACGAATCACTCGGATCTCTCTACCGACGAAGGCTTTCAATTTGAGTTTTTCTGCGACCGCTGTGGTACTGGCTACCGCACTGAGTTTCAGCCTTCCGCCATAGGAAAGATCTCTGGGGCACTGGATGCTGCCAGCAGTTTGTTTGGCGGCGTGTTTGGGCGGGTTGCTGACCTGGGTGAACGCGCTCGTTCAGCTACCTGGGAGAAAGCGCATGACCAGGCGTTTACCCATGCCATGGAAGAGGTCAAGGACGATTTTATCCAATGTCCGCACTGTTCGAAATGGGTCTGTCGCACAAGTTGCTGGAATAGCAAAAAAGGGCTGTGTAAAGACTGCTCACCAGATTTGGGGGTCGAGATGGCAGCTGCACAGTCCAGCCGAACCGTCGAAGAGATTTGGGCACATTCCAAGATGGCAGAAGCAGACCGCGAGATGCTAAAAGAAGAAAGCTGGCGTGAAGGCGCGCGTGCCACCTGCCCAGATTGCGGCGCACCATTGGCTACCAAAGTCAAGTTCTGCCCAGAGTGCGGTGCTAAGATTCAACAGGAAGTTTTCTGCAAGGAATGCGGCGCTAAGCTTCCGGCTGGCTCAAAATTCTGCACCGAGTGTGGTACAAAAGTTTAATGCAAGCTAATTAAAAGGATCCAGGCAGCTGAAAAGCTGCCTATTTTATTAATTATTGCTATGCGCAACGTTTTTCTTTGACATTCTCAGTATTCGAATATATAATAATGAGGTTGTTTATGATTTGAACAGCGATCAAAGCCACTGACACTCTGTGAAATTGTCCAGCAACAGTGGCAGATAGAGAAAATTTGTAAAAACCGATATTAATGGAGGACAATAAGTATGCCAAAATTTGAACGTGAAGTAGAAATCGATGCCCCGATCGACAAGGTTTGGGCAATATTAATCGACCCGCAGTATTGGCCAGAGTGGCTCCCAGGCGTAGACAGCCTTCCAGCTGCCCGAGTAACTGGATTGGGATCAAGTGTGCAGTTTATGGAAAATGACCAGGCAGGCTCTGCCACCTTTGTTAAGATACAAGAGCCTTATTTACTGGAGCTCGTAACCCAGGTTGGTGACGACAAAGACCAGCATGTCTTTAAACTTAAACCCACTGGCGGTTTGTTCGGTATGGCAGCCGATGAGACCAAAGTGGAGTACACCTTAGACACACTCACCGGTGGAGGCATCTTTGGGAAATTCATTATGGGCGGCAACCCGGTCGACACTATGAAAGTCAACAAAGCCATGGTTAGATTCCGCAAGCTTGTTGAAAAAATGTTTGATAATAAAGAATAATAGGAGAAAAAACAATGAATCTATTAGTCATTCTTGTTGTAGCTTTACTACTTGGCTGGCTTGGCCCCAAGATACTGAATTTCAAAGCCAATTTCTGGGTGAACCTGCTCGTCGCTGCTGTCGGCAGCCTGTTAGCTGGTTGGATCACCAGCCTCGTTATGCGTACAAACCTGGCAAAAGGATTTGACTTAACCAGCATCATTGTTGCGTTCTTAGGTGGTTTGCTCGCAATCATCATTTATCGAGCCATCAAGAAAAAGTAATAATTGCTCAATAAGTACCAAACAATCAGCCCCAGTGGTTAACTAGGGCTGATTTTGTTTTAAACATTGGGGTGTTGTCACCCAAATAACTAACACTAATCTGATAGAGAAAAACGATAATAGCAGCAGGCATCACCCTCCCCCGGTACCATGTCGGTGTAGTGCTCCATAAAAAAACCATCAGGTGTAAATTTATAAACACTATGTTCTTCAGTATCAACCTTATTTTCGACACCCCCTTCTATTTCTATACGATAGAATGGCCACGAATACATGTAAGTGTTTTCGCTGATCTTTTTGTAAGTATTGATGCCATCCCAAAGAGTATCTCCAGAAAATTCAAAGTTCCTCGTGAGTTCTGGCACGGGTGAACAAATACAGGTATTATCAAAGTTCTCACCTTTATAATTATGGGTACCCTGATGGACTGCAACTGAGTCACCCGGGTCAATTGGATCAATTGGCTGGCTTCTCACCTCGGTTGGCAGTTCCTTGATATCGTCTGTTGGTTCGGGGAGTGGTGTTGTTTGCTTTAGTACAGCAATGTCTGTCTCAACTATTTGAGTTATTTTTTCATAGTCTGGCATAGCGGTTTCACACCACCCTTGAGCTAGGACAATAGCTGTTATGCTTGCAATAATCGGTAGTTTAATATTCATGGGTTCTCCTCTGTTATACAGTGAAAATAATATTGATTGAGTAAGAATTAAGATTAATGATCAGCTTTGGCTGTCCCCCCACCACTTTGACAAGCGACCATCTGAGCGTTGGGGTTGATCCTTGTAATGCGAGATGTCATTAAAGAGCATCAGACGCACTCGAACGCTGTCTTTAAAATCCAACACATTTAAACACGCTGGGGATTGATCCAGCCGGTCACGATAACCGCGCGCATCAAAACCCAGCAGGCTGCTGATAAGCAGGCGGATGGTGGCTTTGTGGGACACTACCAAAACGTTCTGCCCCTTATGCCTGAGTACAATCTCGCGGATCACGGGTAGTGCGCGGGCAGTCACCTGAACGCCGCTTTCACCATCCTGGGGGGCAAAAGTATATGGATCCTCCTCCCAGGCATAATACTCTTCAGGAAACTGGGCTTCTACTTCCGCGCGTAACATGCCTTCCCAGCGTCCATGGCTAATTTCTCGCAGACCCTCGCGCATCCACAATCCAAGCCCAAATGGCTCTGCAAGAATCTTGGCTGTGTGCAGAGTACGCAGCATAGGGCTGCAATAAACCGCCTTGACTTCATCGTCTGAAAGGCGCTCTGCCAACTTACTTGCCTGGAAAATGCCTGTCTCCGAGAGGTCCGGGTCAATTGAACCGGCAAAACGGTCTTCCGCGCTCAGTTCCGTGGCGCCATGCCGTACCAAAAAGAGCCTGGTGATATTCTTCTCTGCCATTCTGCCTCCTATCTATGGTCGCAAAGCAATTCAATCTACTATTTAATGGTACCTCTAAAATCCTTCCAAATACGAAAGGTCCGCAGAGGGTTTGACCAGGTTGGTAATGCGCTGCAGCATTCCCAGACGATTTGCTTGAACCGCCTTATCCTCAGCCATTACCAAAACAGTATCAAAGAACTGATTCACAGCAGGAATCATCGGGACAAAAGCGTTCAGGCAAACATTGACGTCTTTTGATCCATTGATTGTTGCTTCTGCTTTAAGCAGCGCTTCGTATAAAGCTTTTTCCTGTGGCTCGACAAACGCATCCTGTCTGACGGAATAGGTCTGTTTGAGTGCTCGTGTGATGCGCACGCAGCGGCTATAGGCTGGTAGGATCTCCGACCAATCTTTGCGCTTAACCCACTCCCCAAGTGCAAGCACAGTGCGTTTGACGCCGGCTGGGTTCTTGCCTTGAGCAGCCAGGGCAGCATCTACCACATCATAACGGTGTCCCTGATCCAACAACAATCCGCGCAGGCGTCCGATGATAAAATCCAAACAAGCTGCCCTTGTCTCTGGGGACAAGTCGCGCGGTAAACTCCTGCCAGCTTCTTCCAACCCCCAATCCAGGTCAAAGTCCAGGTCCCAGCCTATTAAGTTCTGCACCAAGCCCAGGGCAGCACGGCGCTGGGCAAAAGGATCACGCGTACCGGTCGGTGCCAAGCCTACTGAGAATAAGCCGGCTAGTGTGTCCAGGCGGTCCGCAATGCCAATCACCAGACCCGGCATGGCAGAAGGCAGTCGGTCCTCTGCACTGCGCGGTAGGTAATGCTCAAAGATCGCCTGCGCTACCGCGGGTGGTTGGTCAGATGCCAGCGCATAATACTTGCCCATCACGCCCTGCAAGGCTGTCATTTCAACCACCATGGCGCTTGCCAGGTCTGCTTTACATAAGGAGGAGGCTTGAATAGTCGTGCGGACATCTTCGCGATTCATTCGTAGTTTGATAGCCAGTTCTGGAATGAGAACTTCAATGCGTTGGGTCTTATCCAACATGGAGCCCAGATCCTTCTGGAAGGTCAGGGATGAGAGGGCTGGTACGAATTCAGATAAACGCTTTTTGAGATCCTCTTTGATGAAGAAAGCGGCATCGGCAAAGCGGGCTAAGATCACCTGCAAGTTACCATCCACCACAACTTCCTCAAAATGGGCATCCCCATTACGCACCACAATAAAGTTAGGCATCAACTTGCTCGACGCATCCTCTACCGGGAAGTAGCGCTGATGCTTCTTCATCACCGCAATCAAAACATCCGGCGGCAGGGATTCCAAGTAGCTGGCATCAAAGTGACCCAACATGGCAGTTGGGCGTTCGACCAGTTGCGTCACTTCTTCCAGTAGAGCTAAATCCTCTTTGATAAGTCCGCCCATATTGGCTGCTAAGGCTTTTGCCTGGGATAAGATACTGTGTTTACGCGCCTCTTCGTCCAGAATAATGCCCTGTGAATCCAGAAAATTAAAATAATCCTGAGGGGTTGTCAATGTCTGTTGTGCAGGCTCAAAGAAACGCATTCCGTGCGTCACCCGTCCACTTTCCAAGCCAGCAAAATTAAATGAAACGATATTGGCACCATGCAATGCTACCAACCACCTAATTGGTCGAGAGAAGACACCCCCCTCCTGATTCCAGCGCATGGGTTTATTGAAGCGAATTTCTGCCAAGAGCTTGGGA
>CAZJLN010000105.1:0-7741 GCA_964546745.1 uncultured Anaerolineaceae bacterium | reverse complement strand
GCGAAGTACGAATGGTATTTATGACTCACTTTTACAGAAAAAAGGTTGCATAATCCAAAATGGATATAGAAAATCACCGAATAAATTTATATATAAATTTAGCTTAAAGTACTACAAAATATTAGGATGTTTTTTGCCTTTATGGTAAAATAAGCCGATTAAATTAAAATCACACGCAGTTTGCGTAATTTTCATAGTCTTATTGGAGGACAAATGTCAGAAAAAAAATGGGTTTACTTATTTAATGAAGTCGACAAAGCCGAGCAATATGCTGGTAGTTGGGACGCTGTAAGAGCTCTGTTGGGTGGCAAAGGTGCCAACCTGGCAGAAATGGAGCGAATTGGTGTGCCGGTACCCCCTGGTTTCACTATCACAACCGAAGCCTGTAATGCTTACCAAGATGAGAGAAAATTTCCGGAAGGAATGTGGGAGCAAACCTTAAATGCCTTGAGTGCGATCGAAATGCAAGCAGGCAAAAAATTTGGTGATCCATCCAATCCATTACTGGTATCCTGCCGTTCAGGCGCAAAATTCTCAATGCCTGGAATGATGGACACTGTTCTCAATATTGGTATGAACGATGAGACTGCAAAAGGCATGGTCGAACTGACTGGAAATGAACGTTTTGTTTATGACTCCTATCGCCGCTTGATCCAGATGTTTGGTGCTGTGGTTTTGGGCATTGACGATGAACACTTTGAAGTTGTTTTGGATGGTTATAAAGCCAAGAAAGGTATCAAACTCGATACTGGCCTGACGACAGAAGATCTCAAATACTTAACTCACGAATTCAAAGCTGTTGTCAAAGAACAATTAGGACATGATTTCCCGCAGAATCCCTTAACCCAGCTTGAATTGGCAGCCAAAGCCGTCTTCAATTCCTGGAATGGCAAGCGCGCCATTGATTACCGCCGCAAAGCGAATATTCCTGATAGCCTTGGAACCGCTGTCAATATTGTGACGATGGTCTTCGGTAATATGGGAGAGGATTCGGGAACTGGCGTAGCTTTTACCCGCGATCCCCAAACCGGTGAAGATAAGATGTTTGGTGAATACCTACTCAATGCCCAGGGCGAAGATGTGGTTGCTGGCATTCGCAATACCAATCCGATTGTTCAATTAAAGAATGAACTTCCAGAAGCCTATGAGACTTTTATGTCCATCTCTGAAAAACTTGAGAATCACTACCATGAAATGCAAGATGTTGAGTTTACCATTGAACGTGGCAAGCTTTGGATGCTTCAGACCCGCAATGGAAAGCGTACCGCAAAAGCTGCCATCAAGATCGCCTATGACATGGTCAATGAAGGCTTGATCAGCAAGGAAGAAGCTGTGATGCGAGTTGAACCCGAACAGGTTGACCAAATGCTTCATCCCCAGTTCACTTATGAAATCAAGCAGGCTGCCCGCAAAGAAGGACGTTTCTTTGCTAGCGGCGTAAATGCCTCTCCTGGTGCAGCAGTTGGTCAGATATTTTTTGACGCAGACACCGCAGAACGTAAGGGACGCGATGAGAAACTCGATGTGATCATGGTTCGCCCATTTACCAAGCCGGATGATGTGCATGGCATGCTTGCAGCCAAAGGAATTCTAACCAGCGAAGGCGGTGCCACATCGCATGCTGCGGTGGTCGCCCGCCAATTTGGTGTTCCTTGTATTGTGGGTGCATCTTCTGTGGAAATTGACATGGCAAAACGCCAGATGAAAGCCAACGGTAAAGTTGTTAAGGAAGGTGAATGGATCTCACTCGATGGCGCAACCGGTGAAGTATTCATCGGAAAGATAGCGCTGACGACCCCTGATGTGGAAGAGCAAACTGATCTGATGACACTGCTAACTTGGGCAGATGAAATTTCCCGCCTGCAAGTTTGGGCAAATGCGGACTATCCCAAAGATGCCCGCCGTGCCCGCATCTATGGCGCTAAAGGTATTGGCCTTTGCCGAACAGAGCACATGTTCTTTGAAGTTTCACGACTGCCATTCGTTCAAAAGATGATCATGAATGCAGAAGAAGCACAGAAAATCTTGAACTATCGCGATTTACTTGAGAGTGAATTGAAAGCTGGCCGTCGTGAAGGGCGTGCGTTATCCGACGCAGATCGTTCCGGCATTGAAGCTGAGCTGGCTACACAAAATGAATTGATTGCTAATTCTCCTGCCTGCAAAGCTTACTTTGAAGCACTGGACTTCCTCCTGCCGCAACAACGTTCGGACTTCTATGGCTTATTCGAAGCAATGGATGGGTATCCTGTCATTATCCGCTTGATTGACCCGCCATTGCATGAGTTCCTGCCATCCATGGAAGACTTGCTGGTGGAAACTACTACCATGAAAGTCTTGGGCAAGACTGAAGGCTTGGAAGAGAAATTAGCACTACTCCAGACTGTTGAAGGTTTGCATGAAAGCAACCCGATGATGGGTTTACGCGGTATCCGTTTGGGCATTGTCTATCCTGACATTATGAAGATGCAGGTGCGTGCTATTTTTGAGGCTGCCAGCGATGCAACCATCAAGGGCATTGTTGCCAAACCTGAGATCATGATTCCATTGACTGGACATGTGAATGAACTCAAGCTGGTACAACCCACACTCGAAGGTATTGCCAAGGATGTTATGGCTGAGAAGGGTGTCCAATTTGAATACAAATTTGGAACCATGGTCGAGATTCCCCGTGCAGCAGTAACAGCTGCTGAGATTGCTGAGGTGGCTCAATTCTTCTCCTTTGGTACTAATGACTTGACCCAGATGACATTTGGCTACAGCCGGGATGATGCCGAGCGCAACTTCCTGGGTGTGTATGTGGATAAAGGCATCCTGCCAAAGAATCCCTTCCAACAGTTGGATCGGGATGGCGTTGGTCGATTGATGAGAGTGGCTGTGCAGGACGGTCGCCGTGTACGACCTGATCTTGAGGTTGGTATCTGCGGTGAACATGGTGGTGATCCTAGCTCGATTGAGTTCTGCCATATGATTGGTCAGAATTACGTCAGCTGCTCACCTTTCCGTGTTCCATTGGCTCGCCTTGCTGCAGCACAAGCTGCCATTCGCAATCGTTAAGCGAACCATTTAAACGCTAGTTGACAAAGGGTTCTGGGTAATCTTATAATCACTCAGAACCCTTTACTTTAAGGACGCAAATGTTTGAGAGAATAAAGCGATTGGAAGTGGGTGTGTTACTTGCCCTCGGCATGGGAATTATTTATGCCCTGGTGAGCCAGACCATCAATCGTGTGATTCTAAAAGATATCCCGCTGTATACAGGCCTACCTTCTGCTGGTTGGATGGTTGCACTTATCATAGCGGCATCCACTTTGTTAGGTTTTCTTGCTTGTCTTCCTAACCAGATGCTTTTTGGTGGGTTACTTGCAGGTGTTGCTGGCGGCTGTTTGATGTTTATCAAACATGCTTATGTGACTCCGACGGTTGTGGGTTCTTTTTTGCCTTTTGTAAGTGCCCTATTATCTGTTTTCTTACCGTATACAATTCTCTTTTTTGGTATAGCGTTATTCCTCCGTTGGATTATCCACCGTTTGTTAGAGGATTACTTTATAATCAATCAACTTTCACTCAATCGTTTTTTGATTGTATTTTTACTCCTTTTACTTGCGGCAATCTTAGGCGGCTTTTCACTTAAGAATAGAGAATTCAGAACAGATCTGCGCTTAGTTAATGCACAACTCTTAGAGGCAAGTGAAGCACCCTCGATCTCATTGTTGCCAGAATCTCTACAAAAAGTACCCGGGTATTATGTTTATCGCACTGAACCTTATCAACTGGAACCTTCCAATGACACAGATTTGTTTTTAGGTGAAACTCCGCAGGGGGTGCTTGAAAGAGATAAGGGGATTGTAAGGGTGTATTATCCGGATGGGTTTACGCTCACCTGCCTTACCATTGATGAGACCGACCAGGTGATTTGTGAAGCCTACAATCCTCCAATTACGCCTTAGGAATTGGATATACTCTTGTTAGTTGCTCCCATACAGCTGTTTATATTGAGCATAATTTTCTACGATCACACGGATGTAGGTTCTGGTTTCGAGAAAGCGTACTGTCCCTACAAATAGATCTTTATCCTCCCCGGCAATGTCCTTCCAAATGCGGGCATTTCCAGGGCCGCTGTTGTAAGCTGCTAAAGCAGCATATAGATCACCATCGAACGCAATAATTTGCCTTCTGAGGTAATTAGTCCCCAAGGTGAGGCTGATATCAGGTATGTCCAGATCGGAGGCTTCAAAATTCTCTGGGAAATTTATTTCACCAGCAATCTGAGCCCCAGTAGCAGGCACAACTTGCATCAATCCTCTCGCACCAGCGCTTGAGCTAAGATATCCCTCAAATTGACTCTCTTGCAGGATCAGGCTGAACAACAACAGAGGATCTACCTCATAGCCCTCTGCCATCTCCAGGATCCATTTTTGAAAGTAAGTTCCATAAATTACCATGCGGAAATACTTAGGGACATCCTGGTTGAATTCATCCAAACCGGAAAGTTTGATCAGGCGTCTGCTGGCTGTGATTGCCAAACTGTTGTATCCAAGATTTATCAGTTCCCGAATCAGGGGGAAAGTTTTGGCAGCGTCTTGTTGATAGGTACTACGAAGAACCTCAAACTCTGTCCGTCCTTCAGGGTACAAACCCAGAGCCCAAAATTCATAACCACGTTTGTAGTGAGGATCAAGAGCGATTTCATCGAGACTATCCAAATCGGTGTTCGTAGGTAGTGAGAAGTTAACCCTGAGCCAGGCTTTTGCCAGAATGATCTCATTTTCCAAATTTACATTGAAATTAATCTCAGCAGGAGGAGAAAAAGGTTCTTTTCCGTCAAGCAGTTCCTGAGCACGCAAGCCATAATATCCATGAGGGTCACTGGCGCTAGCTGCCAGGAAAGCCTCATTCGCTGCTTTTGGGTCCCTTACTTTGCGGTAAATTATCCCACGCCATAGGTGAGCCCCTGCGGTTTCCAGGGAGTTTTGACTCAGCAGGAGAGCTTTGTTGAAAGCTGCCTGGGCAAAATCCCACTCTTTTAATCGATAGTAAAGCATACCGCCAAAGAACAAACCCTGGAAAGTTTCCGACGAGGAAGGATATTCTGTACCTAACCGCACCCATGTGTCAGCAGCCTCACGGATCATACCTGCCAGTTCGTAATATCTACCTGCGATAAACAACATCGAGGAAGCTTTTACAGACGCAGGCACTGATGCAACAAAGTTGATGGCTACTTCTGCTGCTTTTTTGGGATTGTCCATAAATGCATAATAGGTGTTTGCTAATTCTTCAACAGCTGAGTTGTAATAGCTGCTGTTGGGATATTCATTGAGGACCTTATTTAAAAGTGCAACAGCGTCTTGATCAGCCTTAGTCCCACCAGATTTGTTAGCTTCAAAGCGTTCGTTGGAATAAAGTGAGGCTGTTTCTAATCCCTCCGTGCGAGTTGCTAACCCTTTGTAATATAAAGCTGCTGGCATATTGGCTTGAGGGTTCTGCATGTACCGATCGAAAGCCTCAATAGCCAGGTCTGGTTGACCCATGTTGTAATTGATCAAACCACGCTGGAATTCATCAACGGTCACATTGTCATTGACCAGAGTCACTAAAGCTGAGTAGGCATCATAGGTTGAGGGATAATTGTTGACTGCATCCTGAAAATATGCATAAGCTTTTTCAAAGTCGCCATTAGAATAATGAATTCTGCCAATCGCCAGATCCATTTGTGCTTTAGTTTGATTGCTTTCTGTGTTGTAAAAAATATCTTGATATAGACTGATTGCCAGGTCATCCTTGCCTAAACTATCATGGGCTGAGGCGATCTTGATGGATAAGTTGCCTTCGGTGCCAGGATCTGCCGTTAAGAAAGCTGTTTGGAATGCTTGGATTGCTGCGGTATAGTTTGACTGCCTGACATAAAGATCACCAATTTTTTCTTGAAGGTAAACATCGATCACGCCTGGGCGTAAGTTTAGGTAAGTGAAATAAGCTTCCAGAGCTTCAGCATCACGTCCAAGTCTGGAGTAGATTTCACCAATTAAGAAGTAAGCACGTTTGGCTGGAAGGGATTCAGGGAAATCCTTGGTCAAGGCTTCAAGTATTGTCAATGCCAGAGCTTCCTTGTCAGATTTCATGTATGTCAGCGCCAGTCCATATGTTCCAACTGCCTGTAACTCGGGGTTGTCCTTTACTTGTGATGCCTCTGCAAATATCTGCTCTGATTTCGAAAAGTCTCCAAAAATTAAAGCATCATCCCCTTCCTTTATTCGTAATTCTCTCTCAAATGGAATGACTTCGACCATACCCATTGGCTCAGGGTTGCTTTTGCTAGTCATTGTGGGGGTTGGATTCGTAGAAGTAGGTAAGGGGTTTGGTGTTTCAGTTGGTCCGCATGCTGAAAGAATAATACTCACAATTGTGCACACTATCGTAATTTGCTTAGCTTTCTTAAACATGCAGTTCTTATAATGTAAATAACCAGCCCTGTCAACCTTTTGACAAACCCTGACCCCCATGATATACTTTTTTTATTGATTATATTGACGCCCTTCTGGGCGTCTTTTTGCGGAAGATAACATTAAATTCGGGAAATTATGAGAACACTGATTTGGAATGATGACCTCAACCAGCTTGAGATGGTTGACCAGCGAGAATTACCATCTCATTTAATGTATTTAGCGTATAAAGATCACTATTCACTTGGGCAAGCAATTACGGATATGGTGGTGCGGGGAGCGCCTGCTATCGGCATTGCGGGGGCTTTTGGGATTGCATTGGCTGCCCTCAATAGTCAAGCGCACTCGATTGAAGCATTCAATACTGAGCTGCAAAATGCTGCTGTTGAAATAATTGCTAGTCGACCCACTGCGGTTAACTTGGCCGGCCTTGTGAACCGAATGCTGGAATTTGCTAAAGGATTGGAGGGGTGCATCTCCGACCGCCAAGAAGCACTTCTTGCCAAAGCTAAAGCATTGGCTGATGAAGATGTTGCGATTAACATCGCTATGGCACGTCATGGCGCTGAATTGATCCAGGATGGTGACCGTATCATTCATCACTGTAACACGGGTGCTTTAGCGACTATCGATTACGGGACAGCCTTAGGTGTGATCCGTATGGCGCATGAACAGGGCAAACGAATTCATGTGTTTGTTGATGAAACCCGCCCACGCTTGCAAGGTGCCCGCCTGACTGCCTGGGAGTTGGAGCAGTATGGCATATCCTATGACATTATCGTAGATGGCGCTTCAGGTCATTTTTTAAATACGGGTCAAGCAAATAAAGTTTTGTTTGGGGGCGATCGCATGGCAGCTAACGGGGATGTTGCCAATAAAATTGGTACCTACAACCTGGCACTGGCAGCTTATGATAATGGCGTGCCAGCTTATTCAGTTGTACCCACTTCAACAATCGACATGAGCATTCAAAGCGGTAGAGAAATTATTATTGAAGAGCGAGATCAGGCTGAGGTATTGAATATTCAATATCACGGACAGCAAGTTCCACCCACAAACGCATCAGCGCGTAACCCCGCTTTTGATGTGACTCCCCACCGCTTGCTCTCAGCTATAATCACTGAAAAGGGCGTGGTCTATCCACCGTTTTTCCACAATCTGCCTGAAATCATGCAGGCATAAGGAGAATTTCCATGAAAATTGTTCTGACAGGTTCAATTGCTTACGACTATATAATGAAGTTTCCCGGTTACTTTAAGGATCACATCTTACCGGAACATCTTGATTCGATTAGC
>CAZJLN010000104.1:0-7749 GCA_964546745.1 uncultured Anaerolineaceae bacterium | reverse complement strand
GACCATTCAGGTGAATTTTTCTTTTGGTCTAATATGGGAGATGATTCAAACTCCAGATTAACTGCTGAGTTTGATCTATCCTCAGCCCAAATTCCGATCACTTTGGAATATAAAACTTGGTATGACCTTGAAGATGGATATGATTACGTCTTCTTGAGTGCATCCACTGATAACAAAACTTGGGAGATCCTCAATACAACCAGCTGCACCACAAAAAATCCATCTGGCAATAGTTATGGATGTGGTTATACAGACAGGTCTAATGGTTGGATCGATGAAAAAGTTGACCTTTCTGAATTTGCCGGTAAGAAGATCACTTTACGATTTGATTATGTAACCGATGCAGCTGTCAATGGTACAGGATTAGCTATTGATGATGTGGCAATTAAAGCCATTAATTACTCAAATGATTTTGAAAACGATGACGGGGGTTGGGACGGGGAAGGGTTTGTACGAATACAAAATATTCTCCCCCAAACCTATAACCTCAGTCTGATTGAGTTTGGCAACCAGCCTAAGGTTACTCACATAACTCTCAGTGAAGATAACACAGCCTCAATCCAAATTAAAATCGGCAGTGAGGTAAAGAAGGTTGTTCTGGTTGTTTCAGGTACAACCCCTATTACTAAAGAACGCGCAATTTATCAGGTGGAAATAAAATAAGGGAAAATAAAGAGAGCAGTCAGGCTGCTCTCTGTTTACATCACAAACTTGGTATTAAAAATAACCAACAGCATCAGTCAGATTATCGAATATGGTAAAGAATGGAGTAATACCGACAAGGTTCATTGATTCTCGAATACGGTCATCCAATTTGACCAAGACCAATTCACCTCGGTTCATCTTCTTTACTTCTTTCTGTACACGGATCAGCGCCCACCAACCCGCACTAGAGACGAAATTAACATCAGCCATATTAAATATAATATTGAATTGGTTTTTCTCAATTAATTTATTGAGGGCTTCTTCAACTTCAGGGGCAGTATAGCTGTCAATGCGTCCATTGGCATGAAGAACAGCACAGCGTTTATACTCAGTAAGCTCAAAGTCCATTGTTTCTCTCCAATCACTAGGATGTCAAATCTATTTAAATTATATCATTAATCCCAGATAAAAATCAAAGACACTGGTGTTATCCAGTATAATAAGCGCCTATGAAATACCATATATGGACAGAAGGCTGTCAGATGAATGTTGCTGACTCGCGTAGGCTGATGACTACCCTTGAAAAATTGGGATACCAATTGACCAAGGAAGCGCAGGAAGCTGATCTGATTATTTTAAATACTTGCGTCGTTCGGCAGAGCGCAGAAGACAAAGCGCTTGGACGATTAAGTTCTTTAAAACCGTTAAAAATCAAGAATCCCGATCTTGTAATCAACCTCATGGGTTGCTTAATCGGCACACATGGAAATTCTGCCATCCAAAAAAGATTCCCGTGGGTGGATGTTTTTTCACCTCCTTCAGATCCAAGCCCTCTGTTGGAATATTTGAAATCTAAAACAGACGAAATTACACAAGATATCTGGAGAAAAAATATTGACCTGATACTTGATGAAGAATTTCCAGAACCTTCTGAGAACCAAAAAATGGCGGTTTCTGAAAACGTTCCCATTGTTTTGGGGTGTTCACACGCTTGTGCCTATTGTGTGATCCCATTCCGACGTGGCAAGGAGATCAGTCGTCCATTTGAACAAATCATCAAAGAAAGCAAGGCACTGGTGGAGCACGGTGCCAGAGAAATTGTCTTGCTTGGTCAAATTGTTGACCGCTATGGTCTAGACCTTCCTGACCAACCCAGACTTGAAGATCTATTAGTCACCTTGACAGAAATCCCAAATTTACTAAGGCTGCGATTTTTAACTTCTCATCCTAATTGGATGACTGATTCATTAATTGATGCGGTTGCTTCCCTACCGAAAGTCATGCCCCACATTGAGGTACCCATTCAGGCAGGTGATGATGGCGTTTTACAAGCCATGCGGCGTGGATACACATCTGATGCATACAGAAAGCTGATCCAAAAGCTACGCGATCATATTCCTAATGTCTCAATAGGAACTGATATCATCGTCGGCTTTCCGGGAGAATCTGAACATGCTTTCGAAAACACGCGACTTTTATTGGCAGACTTAAAGATGGATGTCGCTCACTTCGCGCGTTATTCCCCACGTCCAAACACTTATTCGGCTAGGTTTCTGCAAAATGATGTACCTGAAGAAGAAAAGATGCATCGCTTCAGAGAACTTGAGATGCTTCAGGAACAGATATCCACTGAAATCAATGTGAAATTACAGGACAAAATTACTTCAGTATTGTTTGAAGAGAAATCAAAAAATCGCTGGCGTGGTCGTAATTCAAACAATAAACTGGTATTTGTGGAATCTGAAGAGAATTTGTTAGGGCAAGAAAGAGATGTGCGAATTACTTGGACAGGACCCTGGTCTATGTTAGGTGAATTGGTCTGATTGCGAATCTGCCCCTAAGTTCTTAGTTTCAAATTCACAAATGTTGAGGATTGGGCAGATAGCACATTCAGGCTTACGAGCATGGCAGGTTTCTCTTCCCAGACGGATCAAGTTCAAGTGAAGTGAAGCATAAATTTCAGGAGGTGCAATCGATTCCAGATAAGTATGAGTCTTTTCAACATCCAAATTTATTGGGCGTAACCCAATTCTCCCGCTAACACGGTAAATATGGGTATCAACTGGAAAGGCAGGAATTCCCATCGAAAACAACAAGACAATTGCTGCTGTCTTTGGACCAACGCCTTTGAGACTTGTTAGCCATCGTCTTGCCGCTTCAACCCTCATATCTCTTAGAAAATCCAGTTCTATCTTTCCTCGTTCAGAAGTAATCAACCTTAATGCATTTTGGATGTTGGGACCTTTTTGATTAGCAAGTCCAGCAACCCGGATGACATCAACAAACTCACCTTCGGACGCATCTCTTACCTGTTCCCAGTTTGAATAGTGCTCCTTGATTGAAACAAATGCCCTATCACGATTAACATCATTAGTATTTTGTGAAAGGAATGTGGAGACAAGTTCATCGACCGGCGGAAGTGGATCGCGCCATTCTGGCATTCCATATATTTCAAGCAGAGCTTCGTGAACTACTAATAAACGTTCACGATGAATTGACATTAATTCTGTTTCAGTCATCAATAGAACTCACCAACGAAAAGAGGGAATGTCAAACGCAGGTTTTATCTCTCCGATTGTTAACCCCCGCCAATTAGTTAACGGCTTGTTTCCAAATTTTAATAATTTGGAAATCTCATCAGGGTTAAGTAGACCTAAACCTTTCAGTACCTCAACAGTCAGACAATCAAGCGCTCGTCTAGTTTGATCTCCATCTGAAATTTTGATGGCAATACCTAAAGCTGGAGAACCAGCCCCAAATGCTCCTGGGAGAATCCCCAATGCCTGATATCCCTCCGCACCGCCTTTTGAAATCACTTTTCCTTGCATCGTTTCCATTAGCACTGTGTCCATCTTTCCGGGGCCAGCGACCATTGTTGGATAGCTACTCATTGCAGAAGTAATATATCGACATGCAGAAGCCCTTTCCTCAGGTAAGTCAACTGGGTCACATAATCTGGCAAGCGCTAATGCAAAATTCTTTAAAGGCATCGCAAACACAGGCGCACTACATCCATCCAATCCAATCGGAAATTGCCCAGGAAGCATGTCGCACATATCTGCGACAGCTTTAATGATCGACTGCTGAACAGGATGCTGCATGCTCAGGTAATTTTCTAGAGGTAATCCCTCCAACCGAGCATGCGCCAGCATGCCACTATGCTTGCCAGAACAATTATGGTGGTATGCTGTAGGTTGCTCATTACGTGCCCGCATCGCATCAGCGGTTGGCTTGTCACTCGGATAATGCACACCGCACATCAAGTTCTCTAAAGAAAGTTTTGCTTTGCTGTGAATACTTTTAATAACCCTGACATGCTCATCAGTTCCGCTATGCGATGCACACATAATCGCAACTTCTTCTGGGGTTAAATTGAACTCACCACGACCGCCTTTTTCGATGAACGGTAATGCTTGAAAAGGTTTCATAGAGCTGCGGGGATAGGTTGATAAATTCGGATTTCCAACAGAAAATATTATATTTCCAGAGGCATCAGAGATGACCAAAACACCTAAGTGGACCGATTCAACGATACTTCCACGCGTTAAATTGACAAGAGGTTCAAAACTAAAATTTTGCATGTTTAATTATTCACCGTAATCTGAGGTTTTTGGCGTTTACCATGTTGTTCATAATACATCGATAATCCCCATCGAAGTCTGTTCAAGTAAATTTCCTGATAGTCGGGTTGATCTTCAAATTGCTTGATAATTTTTGCAGAAATATCGATCACTGCTGAACTTTCAGCGGCTTTTTCTCTTAATCGTTCAAAGGGAGTGCGAATAGATTTGATCAGTTTTGCCATTTCCCGAACATCATCTTGACCAACCAAGCCGTTTCTCCCGCTCACGATCTGATAATCTCGGAAGCGCATTGAAAGCAATAACTTTAGATCCTGAAGCCATAAATCCATATCCGCAAACGCAAGAAATGGGGGTTGCCTGACTAAAACTGAATCCCCCACAAAAACAACTCTGTCCTCAGGTAAAATAACCCAGATCCCAGCGGCATTTGCGCCTGAGTGCGATTCAAGAATTACAGGATGATTGCCCCAGTTTAAGTAAACTCTGTCTTCAAAGGTAATTTCCGGTGGTGTCCATCGAATATTGTTAAAGCCGTCATAACTTTCCCACATAGATACTGCATCAGGGTCCTGAACACGTGCATTAGCAGGTCGACTTCTAACCATCATCACAGATTTTTGGTGAGCAACTACCACGCTCTCCATCCCTTTAACCCCAAGTGTCCTATCAAGGTGAGTATCAAGATTGATTAAAAGACGCTCAGCTCCACCCCCTATTTTTTCTACAGTCGTCCGCCAACCGCGAACATCCTCCATACGAAATGGAGCATCAATTAGTATTTGTCCGTGTGATGTACGTATAATGCCAACAACAACCCCAGAAAAATTAGTTTCGATAAATATGTCTTTTGCGATCTCTTTCATTTCTCATTCCAGCTAATTTTTTAGTTCGTTGATCCGTTATGATTATATACGATTATCTCTCTATAAACTTAACTAAATCCTATACGCATATTATTATTCTATAGGCTCGCATAAGGGGATTTGATCTGGATTTTCTTCATAATTGAGAGGAAGATTAAAATATGGCGAAGGATCAACGGTATTTTCAATCTCTAATTCATTTAAAAACATTCCTTTACCATCATCCTTAACAATTGAAAAGTGTAAGTGAACTCCAACAGGGTTACCAGGGTTTCCAGAATAATTGCCTTGAAACCCTAGGAGATCACCATGTCCTACTGGCACCTCGTATGAACCAGGAGGGAATTTTTCTCCAATCAAAGAAATTCCATTAGCATCTGCCAAATGTGTATAGTATGTCCATATTTGACGATCTGGATTCAGTGGATCCTGCGGGATGCGAATGATCAAGCTGGATTTCCATTCCTCTTTCCTAGTTAGGAAACCATCATAAGCAGCAAAGACAGGTGTCACTCCTGGCGCTGTTCCACCAAATATGTCAATTCCCTGATGGATGTGTCCTAATCGGAAAGAATCACCCCAGATATAACCAATCATACCTGTTGATGGAAAGGAGAAGACAGAATCTTTGCATCGTGAACCGTGTTCAATCACCCAATTATTATTAAATTCAGGATTTCTAATAAACGCGATAACTGCTTTCGTTCTATCTATAGATCTCCCAATTTGCAGATAAATGACCAGGCTAATTATTGCTACCAGGAAAATACCAGTAATTAGAAAAATCACTTTTCTATTTTTCAAATCAGGTCTCACAACTAGTTTTTTCAAATAAAATCAAGTCACCAAAAATTCTTACATATTTTTTATACAGCATTATCAATTCTCTAATATTACCTCGATAATATCATTTCATAAAATAATCAATATAATGATTGGAGGATCATATGACAATTTACTTTAACCCCTACTTTCATGGTAGCCGCAGACGTGCGATGGCACAATTAATGAATGATTTAGAAAGTGATTATGAACCACAGGTGGCTTTTCCGGTAGACGTCAAAGCATTGACAGAGAGTTATGAAATTAATGCACTTCTACCTGGTGTGGATTCGGATGATTTGGATATTCAGATCGTTAATGAAGTGGTCACCATTTCAGGCGAAATGAAAGTCAAGCGAGATAGCCAAGCGAATTATTTAATAGCAGAGCTTCCCAGTGGAAAGTTCCATAGAGTTATTTCGCTGCCCACTCCATTGGACGCAAATAAAGTCGAAGCAACTCTTGACAACGGCATATTGACCTTAAACATTCCAAAGGCAGAAGAAGCCCGCCCAAAATCAATCAAGATCCAGAAAAAGTAAATAGATTTTCAAATTAACAATTTCATCAAAAAAGCACTCTGTATAGAGTGTTTTTTTGATTCTTGTTATCATTTTTGCTATAATATCTTTAATATAACATTAAATTATTTAATAAGATATGTTAATCATGATAAGAATGGAACAAAATTACAAACTGATTCGTCTACCTTCTACATTGGAGCTAAGTTGTACAAAAAGCTCCTTAACAGTAACACACATTTAATCATTGGATTTCAGCAGAAAAAACTGTTTGATATCCATAAACATTTCATAAGGAGAAGATTATGAAAAAATCAAGACTTATTGTATTGACAACCACTTTGGTCATGCTTTTTTCTTTGATAGCAGCTCCCAAAGCGGTGCAGGCAGCTAAATACCCTACATTTACTATTTCCGCTGTTGAGACAGACAAAAATGTAACAATTTACACATATGATGTTCCAGCAAATAAGCAATTCAAGGTTCTCATGGGTGAAAATGGAACCAAGGGAATAGGCGGTATTGAAGTTGCCACGATCAACAGTGGAGCTGGTGGTTCCTTCTATGGTACCTTTGATATTCCAGAAGCACTAAAAGGTCGCGCAATAATTTCCATTCGCATGCAAGGTGTTGACAATCCTTTCTATGCTTATAACTGGTTCTACAATAAAACTGGTGGAACCACACCTCCTGAGCCTCCTGAGAAATACAAAGGCTTCCCAACTTTCTCCATTCTTGCGGTCGAAGAGGATGAAACAGTAACCATCAAAACCAACAATTTCCCTAAAGAAACTGAATTTGATGTTCTTATGGGAAAGATGTGGACAATGGGTGTCAAGGGAATCTTTGTAAAAAGTATTGATTCAGGAGAAGGTGGTGTATTCGAAGCAACCTTTGATATTCCAGAAGACCTGAAAGGTTTAGAAAGAATATCCATCCGTCTTCAATCAGACGAAGGTTATTATGCTTACAACTGGTTCTGGAACAATTCAGCTGATGAACCTGTCACCCCTCCTCCTGGCTATGTTGGCATTCCCACTTTCAGCATCGTTGCAGTTGATGAGGATGAAAGCGTAACGATCAAGACTAAGAACTTCCCAAAAGATATGGAGTTTGATGTCCTAATGGGAAAAATGTGGACGATGGGAATCAAAGGCATACTCGTGACCACAATCAACTCGGGTGATGGTGGCGTCTTTGAGGCTACGTATGAAATTCCGGAAAGCCTACAAGGTCAAGAACGAATTGCCATCCGTCTGCAATCGGATACGGGTTATTATGCCTACAACTGGTTCTGGAATAACACCTACCCCT
>CAZJLN010000103.1:0-7766 GCA_964546745.1 uncultured Anaerolineaceae bacterium | reverse complement strand
ATTCTGAAGTATTTATTAAAGGCATAATAATTAAGTCGTATTATATTTTAATCCACTTTATAATATTGATGTTATTTTTTATGTGACTTAATATAATCACAATATTTTTACTTCTGTATGAACCTCTCAATAAATCGCCATCTGCTAACAAAAGATGAGCCTTCTTACCTTGACGCAATCCCCATTTTAGATTAAGGTTAAGGCGTAAGAACAACTTGAGGCAATTATGAGTTTTTGTCCAGGAGATTCTCACTCACCTTCGCAGGACAGCGGGCACGGGACCGAGGTGCCCGTTTAGCATTTAAATTGGCATCATGATAAGATAAACAAAATAAAATAATTCTATAGGAGAGAAAATGGCAGGTTTAACAAATGCGTTTGAAATGGCTCAACAACAGTTCGACCATGTGGCGGACCAGTTGGGTCTCGATCCAGAGGTCAGAGAGATGTTACGCTGGCCGTCAAAAGAGTTCCATCTGCGTATCCCAGTACGCATGGACGACGGCAAGATCCGTGTATTTCACGGCTTCCGTGTGCAGCACAATGATGCTCGCGGCCCTAATAAGGGTGGCTTGCGCTTCCATGCCAATGAAACCGCTGACACAGTGCGGGCATTGGCAATGTGGATGACTTGGAAATGCGCTGTAGCAGATATTCCCCTCGGTGGCGGTAAGGGCGGTGTGGTCGTTGACCCAGCAACCCTTTCTGTAGGCGAGAAAGAACGCCTGGTACGCGGGTATATGCGCGCCATGTGGCGTAATGTCGGTCCTCGACAAGATGTCCCTGCGCCAGATGTTGGTACAACCCCCCAGATGATGGGTTGGATGATGGATGAATATTCCAAGATTGTTGGTCAGTATACTCCCGGCGTGATCACTGGCAAGCCAGTTGGCGGTGGTGGTTCGCTTGGACGTACTGAAGCAACCGGTTTTGGTGTCATTTACACTGTCCGCGAAGCTATGAAACATCTTGACTTGGATCCCAAAGCTTGCACTGCAGCTATCCAGGGCTTTGGCAACGTGGCGCAGTATGCAGCCATTGGTTTTATTGAGCATCTCGGCGGTAAGGTTAAATGCGTTTCCTATTGGGATGCCAAGGATAAAGCTTCCTATACTGTCAGCAAAGAAGACGGCATTGACCCCCACTTCCTCAAGAGCATTACCGATCAATATGGTGCAATTAACAAAGAAAAGGCTATTGAAGCAGGTTATGCCATCGAAGATGCAGGCGCGTGGATTAGCAAGGATGTGGATGTCCTTATTCCAGCAGCGCTTGAAGGGCAAGTAAATGCGGAAACAGTCCTGAAGATCTCACCCCAGGTCAAGATCCTTGCAGAAGGCGCCAACGGTCCCACTACTCCCGAAGCAGACATGGTCATCAAGGCACGTGGAATTTTTGTCGTGCCTGACTTCTTATGCAATTCGGGCGGTGTGACAGTTTCGTATTTTGAAGGCGTACAGAATGACATGAATTTCTATTGGCCAAGAGAAGAAGTGCTCCAGAAGTTGGATCATAACATGACCCAGGCATTTAAATCCGTTCTGGATATGTCCCTGCAGCAAAAGGTCTATATGCGCGACGCCGCCTACATGGTTGCTATCCATAAAGTAGTTAAAGCTATGGAACTACGCGGTTGGATTTAATATTCTGACATATCAAATAGTTAGGTGAAATGCGGTCGGTAAATCGACCGCATTTTTGTTTCAGATAACCAGATTGCGGTAAAATAAACTCCCATGAAATTAGAAAAGTCCGCCCTGCCCCGCCGCAATAAGCGGGAAAAAGATACTGCTCTAAAAATGATTCGCATCTATTGCAGAAATCATCATCAAACCAACGCTGATCTTTGCGTGGACTGCCGCGATTTAACCGATTACGCCCTTCTCAGGATTGATCGATGCCCTTTTGCTCCTGACAAACCTGCATGCAATAAATGCCCAGTGCACTGCTACCAGCCTCAGATGCGAGAAAGGATCAGGACAGTCATGCGTTACTCCGGACCGCGCATGCTGTTGTATCATCCTCGGCTTGCCATTCTTCACCTTTTTGATTCCCTAACCAAAAATGTACATCCCAAACAAAATCAGAAATAGTAATATTCAGATAGGTTTAGTTAGATCTTGAATGTTGCACTGACATTTGTTTTGTTTATCACTCCCAAGGAATACACACTATTCAGAAATTGCAGCTTCTACTGGTTCAGTTACTTCTAAATCGCGCTCCCAGCCTTCATTTTGAAGGGTGATGGACTCAAAAGCCACGCCAGCTTCATCATTAGCATCTAGGTCACTAAGGGCAACATATTCTGACGGCCAGCAACGGTAGACCTTGAAAGACAAAGCTACCTGTCCAGCTTCGTTTAACAATTCTATGATGACATCCTTCCGAAAATCCTTGAGGGATGCCTCGCTGCCCAACCCACTGCCGAAGCGCCAAACTTTGTTTGCCCAGGCTTCAAAAGCAGTATCATGCGTTCGCCCACGTTCCAGCACAATGGGTTCAAAGAAAGTTCTGCCAGGTGACTGCCGCACAGTATTGGGTTCAGAACCATCGCGATGCTCCACCACCTCGGTAATACGGCTGAGCGCTGACATACTGGACACACCAGCGACATAGCGCCCATCCCACTTAACACGGAATTTAAATTGCTTGTACGGATCAAAACGATTCGGATTAACAGAAAATTGAGCCACAGCTTACCTCCAAAATAATCGAAATATGCTTGAATGTTTGGTTTTAGTATAGCAAGGAGGGTTGCCAGTTTCAATATGCTGGATAATTCAGTGAATTTATCAATCACTACTTGATCTTGAATGATCAATATGCTAATTAATACATAAAGAGGAAGTTTTATGTCTACTGAGAAAATCAAATTTCGCAAAGTTCTTTCTGATTCTTAATTGGTTCTCTGCTCTTATGGAATGTTGTCTAGAACTCTCTGGAATTAATAATCGGATTCATTCTTTCTTTTTTCCACATAAACGCGAACAGCATCACCCATGAATGCAGCCAGATCTAGGTGAATTTTGTCAAAATTGGCTTTGAATCGCGGATCAGCCAGATAACCTTCAGCCAGGCTAATCAATTGCTCATCATCAGGTGACCAAAAATATTGCATGTTTTGATGCCATCGGACAATGCAAGCCTGAACCTCAGCCGAATCAGCGCCCAGGGGCATGGCTTTCACAATATCCAGGTAGATCTGGTTCCCTTCTGCCAAGATTTGATCCTTCTTGTCCATCGAGTAACTCCTCCAACGTGCGTTAGATGCCTTAACTGTTTCAGGATCATATTTCTGCATCGCTTCTTCTTCATAGCGCGCTTGTTGTTCTTCATTAAACCTTTCAAATAATCGCTCTGGGCTCATCCTCTTTTCTCCTTGAATGTGCAAAATCGTATCATCTACCGTTGTTAACATATGATTTAAGCGTTCGATAGCCTTCCCTAGGTGGTTCTTATGGTCCATTAAGGCAGCAATCATGTTAAAACCTGGCTCAGACAAAATCTGTTTAATTTGCATTAATGGCATACCCAACTCTTTATATAGAAGGATCTGCTGTAATTTCAGCATTGCTTTATCGTCATAATAACGATATCCATTTTCACCAATTTGAGTGGGTTCGAGCAGCCCAATTGTGTCATAATGGTGAAGGGTGCGATTTGTGATCCCTGCTAACTTGGCTAATTGGTTCACGGTAAACATATCCCCAGTATAAACCTTTACGTTGGGTCAATGTCAAGGATCAATCTTTACTAAAAATAGCGGTAATTGATACTTATTAAGTGAATAACGAAAAATATATACGCTTAAACTGGAAAAAAACCCGTCTTCGATGTATACTTTACAGCAGTAATCATTTAACCCTTTGCGAAGCATGCAAAGCAAAACAAGGAGTGTGTCCTTAGATGAAAGCAATCGTAAAGCAACAGCAATTAGCTCATGGCGTCAATGTGGTGGCGCGCGCCGTTTCTCCCCGCAGTACGCTACCAGTCTTGTCTAATATTTTGGTCAAGACGGATGAAGGCAGGCTGCGCCTATCTGCCACCAACCTTGAGTTGGGAATTACCGCCTGGATCGGTGCAAAAGTTAAGGACGAAGGTGCTATTACAGTCCCTGCTCGTACTTTTACTGACCTCATTAGCAACCTCCCCAGTGAAGATGTCACCCTAACCCTTGATAAGCAAACGAATACACTCAATATCGTCTGCGGTACCAGTTCCACGCAAATTAAAGGCATTAACGCTGATGAGTTTCCACCCATTCCTGAACCTGACCTCTCTACTGGCATTCCACTCAATGTGGAGAATTTTAAGGAGATGATCCAGCAGGTTGTATTTGCAGCCTCTACCGACGAAGCCCGCCCGGTTCTTACCGGCGTGCATCTCACATCTGATAAAGATCGCATCAGTATGGCTGCAACAGATGGCTTTCGTATTTCTGTGCGCTCCGCAGTGGTCGCTGAGCCTCCCTCTCGCAAGTTAGATGCTGTCATTCCTGCTCGCGCGATGAGCGAACTGGCTCGCCTGGCGGTAAATGGCGACGAGACCATGCTGATGGTGTTCCCGCCTGATCGCGGTCAGGTGATATTCCACCTCAAGGATGTGGAAATGGTCTCCCAATTGATTGATGGAAACTTCCCAGACTACAAAGCCATTATTCCTCAATCGTTTAAAACCCACACCGTACTTTCTACTGCTGGTTTATTGAAAGCCTGCAAACAAGCGGAGATCATTGCCCGAGAGGGTACCAACGTGGCAAAGCTGGATATTCAGCCTGAATCCGGCAGTGAAAAAGCTGCCACTTTGGAAATTTCGGCCATTTCTGAGCAAACCGGATCATCCGAGATCACTGTGGATGCCTCCATTGATGGTACGCCATTGTTGGTCGCCTTTAATGTAAGATTTTTACGTGAAGTGCTTGAGGTGATCAAGACCCCCAATGTACTGCTGGAGACCAATGCGGCTAACACACCTGGCTTAATTCGCCCAGTAGGTGACGATAGCTTCAAACACATCATCATGCCAATGCATATTGGTTAAATAACTCTTCAAAACAAGCTGGCAATCCTAAGCCAGCTTGTTTTTTTTTGTTGATCATCTGTTTTTCCTGTCAAGTTATTGCGCATAGATTAATTCTATAAAATTTATCATTGAATAAGTAACTGCTATGCCAATAAAATGATAAAATATTGCCTGAAAGCGAGTAATAATGACTTTACCCCCCAGCGCAAGTGAAAGATTATTGAGTATCTATTTAGCTCTAAACCAATACCCGATCCTTTCAGGACGCATTAGGGAATTAATGCGTCAAGAATTGTACACTGCTGGCGTCTTAGATCCAGTAGCCTTTAATCATGAGATTACGTCCAAGGCGATCCAATCGCAACAACGCGAAGGATTGCATCATCCGACCATTGAAGAAGGAGCCGAAACCTGGGAACATCGTAAAGCGATCATCGCAGATCAGTTGACTGATTTTTATTTCAGTCAAAACATGAGCTTTGACCGTCTTGAAAAAATTATTAATAACACACTAAATGAACGGGGTATGAACGCCTTAAATGTTTTATTTGAGTTTAATCCCGAAACTGCGCCAGCAGAAATGCTCTTTAACCAGGGCATGATGCTTGAAAAAATGTCTCCTGCAGATCTGGTACCTTATGAAGCCCGCCTGCGTGAGATAAAAGTGGTGTTGATCCGCAATATGATCAGTGATCAATTGCGTTATATCAACATTGCTAAAGACTGGTTCACAATCTCTGACCTGGCAGAGATTAGGCGCCATAAATTAGGACAAGGAAAGATCGGCGGTAAGGCTGCTGGGATGCTCTTAGCCTCTCGCATCTTGAAAGAAAAAGCCAGTAAAAAATTACAGGAAGCCCTTCACACTCCTGAATCATTCTACCTTGGGGCAGATCTTTATTACACTTTCTTGTCTGTAAACAACTTAATGCATTGGAATGACCAAAAATATAAAAGTGAAGACCAGATGCGTCATGATCATCCTTTAATTGTAGAAGACTTCATTAAGGGAGATTTCTCTCCACAGGTCATCCAGTATCTTGAAACAATCTTGAGTGTAGCCGATAATCGACCTTTGATCGTTCGTTCATCTAGCCTGTTGGAGGACAATTTTGGAACTGCCTTTGCAGGAAAATATGATTCCATCTTTTTACCAAATCAAGGTAAACCACTTGATAATCTACGCGCATTAAAAGAAGCAATAGCTCGCATTTACGCCTCTACTTTAAACCCAACTGCCCTGTTATATCGTCGTAGCCGCGGTTTGATTGACTACGACGAACGCATGGCACTGCTGATCCAAGCGGTGGAAGGTGAGAAATTTGGGAATTACTACTTCCCTCAGCTAGCTGGTGTGGCTTTTAGCCATAATCAATATCGCTGGTCTCCTCAAATTCGGGCAGACGAAGGTTTTGTTAGGCTGGTTTGGGGACTTGGAACGCGTGCTGTCGACCGTGTTGGCAACGATTATCCTCGTTTAGTTGCACTTAGCCATCCTACGCTGCGGCCTTCCAGTTCTTCTAAATCTATCCGCCGCTATTCTCAGCAGTATATTGACCTTATTGACCTTCGGAAAAACGCTTTCCGAACGCTCCCTGTCCATGAAGTGCTTAAAACTGACTATCCACCGCTCCGCTATATTGCACAACTCGACCAAGAGGATTATTTCAGATCCCTTTATGGAAAAATGGTGGATGGATCTGTCGATCAATTAATTCTGACCTTTGAAGATCTGCTAAAACGGACCCGATTTTCTGATCAACTACGTGAGCTTTTGCATACACTGCAAAGTGAATATCGTTCTGCCGTCGATGTCGAGTTTACCTCCCAGATTATCAATGGAAATGAAGATCCTAAGATCGAAATAACCCTCATCCAATGCCGTCCTCTAAGCTATTTAAAGGAAGAAGGAGCTTTTAAGATTCCTACTAACCTCCGAAACGAGGATAAATTATTTTCTTCTAAGGTGATGGTGGCGGGTGGTAAGGTTATAGACATCAATTATGTTTTATACGTCCCAGCAGAAGGCTATTTTTCACTCCCAACTCAAACCGATCGCTATCAACTCGAACGTGCTATTGGTAAATTAAATGCCGCTCTTAATTCTGAGAATTTTATCTGCGTCGGACCCGGCCGCTGGGGAACATCCAACCCTGACTTAGGGGTTCACGTGGATTACGCCGACATATTTAATACAAAAGCACTGGTTGAACTATCTGGAGATGGCATTGGACTCGCTCCCGAGCCTTCTCTAGGGACCCATTTCTTCCAGGATCTTCTAGAAGGTCAAATATTTCCCCTAGCCACTCATATTGGAGAAGACACTTTTGCAAAAGAGTTCTTTGAAAGCACGCCCAACACCTGAATGAGTGGTTGGAAGCGAATGCAAATTTATCTTCAGCACTAAAATTGATCCGTGTAGCAGATTTTCGCCCAGATCACCACCTAGAATTGGTGATGGATGGTGAGCGCGGATGTGCATTAGCCTTTCTTGTGGCTAATAAAAAAGGCGTAAACGAATACAACCAATAATAAATTGAGCTATGTTTCACGTGAAACATTCAAAGCACGCCTTATTGATGTTTCACGTGAAACATTTTTATGGAAAATATTTCAATTGCTCTATACAAACAATTCCACTGCATTACTATAAGAAATACAGAGTTATTTTTAACAGCGGCGATTCTACATACTTCTAATCCCTCACCATGCTTCTATTCTGAATCCTTTTTGAATATTTCCCT
>CAZJLN010000102.1:0-7786 GCA_964546745.1 uncultured Anaerolineaceae bacterium | reverse complement strand
CTAGACCAATATTCAAGACGGGTTTTTCCCTCTTTATCTGGTTAATGATCCAGCGCCAATGGGTCCAATCGGGTTCTTCTCGGGGGGTGAGGTTGAGTCTTTCCAGCAAAATTTCTGCAGCTCCAGCTTGCTCCAGCATGAGTGGGATTTCATAGAGCACATGGGTGGTCACCAATGGGATTACAGAGCGTTTTTCAACATCACAAAAGAGTCCAATCTTTTCGCGAATACTCTCTTCAACAGGATGATCAGAGCGGGCGACAATCATGTCTGCGTTGATGCCGATAGAGCGAAGTTCTCGAACTGAATGCTGGGTAGGTTTGGTTTTTAATTCATCTGTGGCTTGAAGATACGGAAGCCAGGTAAGATGAACATAGGCGGTGTTTTCGCGACCCAGATCCGTGCGAATTTCACGAATGGCTTCAAGGAATGGCTGACCCTCAATATCACCAACGGTTCCACCCACCTCAACCAGAACAATTTCAGCATTGGTCGACTTACCAACTAAGATGATGCGGCGCTTAATCTCGTTGGTAATATGAGGAATAACCTGGATGGTGCCACCCAAATAATCTCCCCGGCGTTCCCGCATCAGGACCTCTTCATAAACCTGACCAGAAGAGACTGAGGACGTTTTGTTTAGGCGCAGATCTACAAATCTTTCATAGTGACCAAGGTCAAGGTCTGTCTCAGCACCATCATCCAAGACAAAAACCTCACCATGTTGATACGGACTCATCGTACCAGGATCTACATTTAAATAAGGATCAAGTTTTTGGATAGTGACATTGAAACCACGTGCCTTTAACAAGCGCCCCACGGCAGCACATGTGACGCCTTTGCCAATCGAGCTCAGCACACCCCCGGTAAAGAAGATATATTTGGTTGCCATTTCTTACTCCTTTATTTTCAGCGATATAAACAATCTTCCTCATTAAAAGTAAAGGGGAGGGCTTCAGAAGATCCGGCGCCTCCCCAGATTTGTCAAATTAGGATGATCTTATAAAAATCATCAACCTCATCGAACTTAATCCTGATTGATCTTATTCCTCAAGGTGCGATCCAAAATCTCTTGCTGCTCATCAGAAATATCTTTTGCTTTTCTGGCAATTTGTTTGGAGAGATTAGCTTGCGGACGGCTTTTTTCTGCACGTTCCATTGCCTGACGCAGCGCAATTTCCATGAAAGTAGGATCTGGAATGACAACTTCTTCTTCCACAAACTCCTCAACACGCTCTTTTTTGGATTTACCTCGTTTCTGAGACTTTTGAGGTTTCTCTTCTTCAGATTCTACAGGGACTTCTTGCAGTGCTTTCATGCTCAGCTTGATCTGTTTTTTTCTGCGATCGACTTCCAAGATCTTTACATCCACCTCGTCACCCTCATGCACGACTTCATTGGGTGTTCGGATATAACTATGAGATAGTTCACTGATATGGATCAAGCCAGGTCTTTCAGCACCAAGTTCCACAAAGACACCGAAGGTCTCCAAGCGGATGACTTTGCCTTTGACGACCATCTCAGGTTTTAACTCGCGCCATTCCAACATAAGCGGGGGGATCATGGTCAGTTCAACCCGATCCTTTTTTACGCGTTTTACCCAGACTGTCACCGCATCGCCAACTTTTAGCACTTCTTCAATACTGTTCACTGGTAATTTTGGATTATTATTTTTAACAACCTGGGAAATATGAATAAAAGCTGGTAACTTGCTGCCAATATCAACAAGCGCGCCTTGAAGCGTTGTTTTCAGTACTTTGCCTTCTAATTGCTGCTTTGGCTGAATTTCATCAACTTTTTTTTCGTCTTGCACTTCTGGATTATCCATAGGACTCACATCTCCCAAACATTATTTTATACAAATTTTCATTTTACCGCAGCGTCAAATCTATGTCAATCAGGAATATTTTTACCCATAAGCGGAAATGAAATTCGTTGTATTTATTCTATTACTATTTTATTCCAAAATTGGTCCATGTGATAAAAAGTCTCACCTGGCTTGTCAAAATGGGGCATTCCTCTTGTTGGTTTTACACGGATAGCTTGCCAATTTGAGTGTTCATGGACTGTGTTGGGCAACATATCAAACCTGACAAAGGCATCACGATCATAAAGCACCAAAACAGGAAGGCTGAGGGCATTATATACGGATTTGCGAATGTTCCGTGTAAAAAGCTTCCCACTTAGAAATGCAATAGGGGCGCAGTGCGCTCCAGGTTGGTGGGCATTGGCATAAGCTGTTTCAATCAGACCTGAGGGAATTGCATTTTCAAAACTTTTTTGGAGATAATAGGCAATGCTAGGCCGGCTGGCAACAATATCGAACAAAGCTCTACTCCACACCGGGACTGCCAGGATAGCATAAATCATATTTTGCCAACCCGCCTGTCGTTCTTTTTTAGGTTCCCGCATTTTAGTGGAAAGCTGGAATCCTGTTGGTGAAATCATAACTAAGGAACGGACCAGGTCTAGTTCTTCCTTGGCAGCCATAGCTGCAAATTCTGATGTTAGCGAGAGAGATACTAAATCTGTCTTTTCTCCAATTACTTCTCTAATGAAATCCAATATTGCTTCTTTATACAACTGAGGCGAATATTGGCGAACACCACGTTCAGACTTGCCAAAACCTGGCAGGTCAAGCGCATAGACTGGTCGGCGACCACGGTAGGCATCAAAAATTGGCTTGATCTCATAAACACCCGCAGCCGCATTGATGCTATGTAATATCAGCAAGGGTGTTCCTTTTCCTGATTTATCAAAGTAATAGCTTAATAGACCTGATCTTGATGAAGTATGTTCTTCTCTATCCGCATTGATTGCATCTCCAGTCTTGACTGAATGATCAATATAGCGACGGCTGTATAGGATCCAACCCAAGGCAATTCCAAAGATCGAAAGCAGAAAAGACCCAACCCCCCAGGCAAGCTTACTAGATTGATTATCTGAATTAGGTTTCATCTTTTCCTCCGGATTTTTTAAAAAGCAAACATCTTATTCTCATTCATTATAATGGAAATATGATACCAAGCCTAAATTGTCTAACCCCATTGGCTATCTGGTAGAATCAACGCAGTCGTTAGGAGCACATCAATTGGTTGGTTCTAAAGCATTTCGAATTTTATTAATCTTGATCAGTTTCCTTTTCTTAGGATTGAGCGTGGTTATCTTGATTGTAGACCGACGAGACTACCAACAGCAAGCATTGATCTTTCCTGAGGGGTCGCAAATAAGCGATGTGCCTCTTGGTGGGCTGAGCTATGAACAAGCTATGCAGAGACTGAACATGGCTTTTTCACAGCCGGTCGAATTACGCTACCAAGATGCTCGCATGCAATTTTTCCCTTCGGAACTTGGTTTTTCATTGAATATTGAAGAAAGCTTGGGGCAGCTTGAGGATGCATTGAAGCATTCAGGTTACTGGCAACATATGTGGGGTAAAAAGAAGGTTGAACCTGTTTCTGGAGAGGTTAAGGCAAGCCTGGATGAGGCAAAGTTGTCAAAATTCTTAACTGGTGTGGTTCACAACCGTTATGATCAACCTGCCACTGCAACAGTTCCTATCCTTTACACCACCAATTTTAAGGCTGGGCAAGGTGGTATTAGGATGGATGTGGAAACTGCCATCCCTTTGATCCGCACTGGTTTATTCTCTGCGTTTGAGCGGATAATTAACCTCCCTGTTAACACATCCCCACCATTGTCGTTGGAACTTCAGAACCTGGAGATATTCCTCAAGCAGATAATCACCCTTGAAGGTTATGATGGACTTATTGAGGTTTACTTAAATGACCTTAGCAGTGATCAAGAAATTCACCTAGCGTTAAATAATCAACAGTCTGTGCAAAAGGATGTTGCCTATTCCGCTGCCAGCACGATAAAAATCCCAATCATGGTCTCTACACTCCTGCGACAAGGAGAACCCATAGATGATACTGTCCAAAATTTATTAGAGAGGATGATCACTCTCTCTGAAAATCCACCGGCAGACCGCCTGATGGGTGATTTTATCGATCCAACCCGAGGCCCAATATTGATAACAGACGACCTGCAAAAACTTGGTTATGTAAATACTTTTCTAGCAGGTTTTTTTGCACCTGGTTCGCCGTTATTAGCTTTATATAAAACCCCAGCCAACACACGCAACGACATTTTCCTTGATCCTGATGTTTATAACCAGACAGTGCCGTCAGAAATTGGTGACCTGCTTTCACAAATCTATTGGTGCGCAAATCCAGACACAGGTACCAGCTTATTTAATAAAATTTTTAATGACAGCATTAGCCAAAGAGAATGTCAGAATATGCTTAACCTGTTGGGTCAAAACAAAATAGGGATCCTGATGGAAGCAGGATTGCCTCCAAACGCGTCTGTTGCTCATAAACACGGTTGGACCCCTGAATTGGACAATCTTTTGCATTCTATCAGTGATGTTGGGATTGTAAGCACGAATGGGGGAGATTATGTATTGGTGATGTTTATGCACACAAAAGATCAATTGATATTTGATGAGGGAAACTGGCTTTTTGCAAAGCTCTCTCAAACCATTTATAATGCTTTTAATGTTGATAACCAAGCCTATTGGTGGATCGAATAGCAACCAATTATATTAGATCTATGGATATGAATAAATAGATCTTTGGAATAACATGAAGCTGATCCTTACACACGAACAAGCTGACCTAGACGCCCTAGCATCTGCACTAGGAGCACGTCTCTTGGATAAAGAAGCTTTTGCTTTGCTACCTCGCAATATCAATCGGAATGCATTTGACTTTATCAAGAAATACCAGGCAGAACTGGGGTTTTCAAGTATTTCCGACCTGCCCCGTGAGCCCATTTCCCATATCACTTTGGTTGATACTCAATCCCTGGTAACGCTCAAGGGATTGAACGAAGAAACAAAAATTAAGGTGATCGATCACCATCCACGCAAAGAAGGTGTTAACCCTGAGTGGGAGATCGAGATCAGCCATACAGGGTCATGTGCGACTTTGTTAGTTGAAAAGCTTAAAAGTGAAGACACTCTTATCTCCCCTATTCAAGCCAGTATGCTGCTTCTCGGTATCTACGAAGATACAGGTTCTTTAGCTTATATCACAACCACTGCGAGAGACCTGGTGGCTGCAGCGTATTTACTTGAAAAAGGCGCAGATCTGAAATTAATCAGCAATTTTCTCAACCCTCCCTTAACCAGCGCTCAGCAATTACTCTATGACCGATTAATTAAAAACATGCAATCCCATCTGATCCAAAACCAAACCATTCTGACAGCTAAAGCGAATGCGATGGATGTTTATGATGAGATCTCTAGCGTGGCACATAAACTTAGGGATTTTTTGGACCCTGACGCACTGCTTTTATTTGTGCTCACCAAGCAGGGAATCAGATTGGTGGCTCGTTCCACTACAGATGCGGTGGATGTGGGAAAAATTGCTGCATCATTTGGCGGAGGGGGACACCCACGGGCGGCTTCAGCTTTAATTCGCCCTGAAGGAAAGTTGGACACAGATGAGATGGAATCCCTTTTGGATACTATTTATGATCAAATGATTAAGTCACTTCCTCAAAATGTAAGACCTATCCTGACGGTGCACAACATAATGTCCAAGAATCCTTTGATCCTGACAACAGATACCCCGATTGACGAAGTGGCAAGATTAATGCTGCGCTATGGATATGAGGGATACCCAGTGATGGAAAACGGGAAAATCGTCGGACTTATCACACGCAGGATGGTAGACAGAGCGCTGACCCATAAAATGTCTTTACCTGCTTCCAGTTTAATGGAAGCAGGTGAGATCAGCGTTTATCCTGAGGATTCCTTAGAGACCCTGCAAAAAGTAATGGCATCCAGCGGATGGGGGCAGATCCCGGTAGTAGATTCTCAGAGCGGAAATATTGTTGGAATTGTCACCCGGACGGATTTGATCAAGACGCGTACAATGCAAAAGCGTCAACCTGATCAATCTACCATGGTCAAACTTTTAAAACGCGCTATACCCTCCACCCGATTGGCATTATTGCAGGCAATCGCAAATGAAGCTGATAAACAACACACCCCTGTATATATTGTGGGAGGTTTTGTAAGAGACCTGCTCTTAGGGGTTCCGAGTCTTGATTTTGATATTGTGGTTGAGGGAGATGCCCTCTATTTTGCAAAAATCCTGGTAAAAGCATTTGGAGGACGATACATCTCTCACAGCCGATTTGGGACTGCAAAGTGGTTTCTTGAAGAGGAAAAAGGGAAGATTGCTGAGCAGCTAAATACAGAATATACGATTGATCCAAAGCTGTTACCAAGCCATCTTGACATCATCACAGCCCGAACAGAATTTTACGATAAGCCAGCAGCCCTACCAACTGTAGAGAGCAGCAGCATTAAGATGGACCTACATCGGCGTGATTTCACCATCAATACCTTAGCGCTACGTCTGGATGGTGAGTATTTTGGCAAGATCTTTGATTTCTGGGGAGGATTGGCTGATTTGCAGGATCAAAAGATTCGGGTTTTACATGCGCTTTCCTTTGTAGACGACGCCACCCGATTGATGCGAGCAGTCCGTTTTGAGCAAAGGTTTGGCTTTGAAATTGAAGAGCGAACTCTGGCACTATTGAAGGAGAGCTTACCCCTGCTACAAAAGACTTCAGGCACACGTTTACGGCACGAATTAGAGTTGATGGTAGCAGAAAATCGGTCGGCAGAGATGTTCAAACGAATGAGCGCTTTGGGTATGCTTGAAGCTATTCACCCTGCGTTAGTCTGGTCAGAGGAAATTAGCGAAAAGTTTGAGCGATTGAATACATTAGAGGTTCCTGATGCATGGGAGCTTCCTTCACAGGTTGAACACTTGAGTATTAAACAAGCATTGAGCTTCATTTATTGGTTATCAGAAATTGAACAAAGTCAATTAGATAAAGTGCATCAACACTTGCGGCTTCCCAGCAAATTAGTAGAATATGTGTTACAAGCAACAAGCCTGAAGAAGGATCTCAATGGTCTTTGTACTAAAAAGCCAAGCGAAATTTTTCATCACCTGATCGGGATCCCAAGATTGGTAATCTTTTCAGTTTTTTTTGAGAATCAATTTGCACCTGAAACTATCTGCTTGCAAAAGTTTGTCACGCAATTCAGCAAAATACAACCCATTATCACAGGCAATGATCTACGAAAAAGGGGATTGATGCCCTCACCGAAGTTTGCTGAAATCATTTCACAGCTAAGGGATGGGTGGTTGGACGGGGATATTAAGTGCGTTGAAGATGAAGAAAAAAAACTGCAAAGGCTCCTCGACACCACTGTCTAAGTAAATTCCTATTATTAGTAATGATGCAAACACAGACAAGCCAAACCATCTCACTGCCTTCCCTTCAGGTAACCGTTCGACCCTTGATCGAATCTGACCTGCCCGCCCTAGAATGGGATGGGGCATATATCCATTTCAGACGGGTCTATGCAGAGCATTACCAAAGCATGTGCCAAGGAAATACCTTGATCTGGGTAGCTGAGACTGATGCTAAGGAAATTATTGGCCAATTGTTTTTATTATTGATCAGCCAACAGAAAGAAGTAGCGGATGGAACAAAACGCGCTTATCTGTTTTCGTTTAGGATCAAGCCTGAGTTTCGTAACCAAGGACTTGGCACTGCTATGATCAATCTTGTTGAAGCAGATCTATTAAAACGCGGTTTCTCGCAGATTCGAATCAACGTGGCACGTGCGAACGTAGGGGCAAAACGTCTGTATGAACGGCTGGGTTATCGTGTGATAGGCAGTGACCCCGGATAT